>JAEUKC010000208.1:0-21173 GCA_016794445.1 Myxococcales bacterium | reverse complement strand
CTCGCCGCGCGCTGCCTCGCGCTGGTCGCGCCGGGTGGGAGCCTGCTCGCGTGCTCGAACCACCGGCAGACGGTGCAGGCCAAGCTGCGCCGCTGGCTGCACGAGGCCGCGCGCTCCGCGCAGCGCGAGGTGGTGCAGATGAAGGACCTGCCGCCGCCGGTGGATTTCCCGCCGCCCTACGGCGCGCAGCCGCACCTCAAGAGCGTGCTGGTCACCGTGAAGTGAGGGGTGGCTGGGTTCACTTCACGACGACGTCGTAGGACTTCTTGGTGCGCTTGAGGACGCGGTAGGCGTAGCCGTCGACCTTGTCGACGCGCAGCGCGATCTCGTCGCGGCCGTCGCCGTCGATGTCGCCGCGGGTGAAGAAGCCGTAGCCGCACACGTCCTTGCCCTTGGCGCTCGGCTTGAACACCGGGCTCCACTTGCCGCCCTCGTTCTCGACGAGGATGACCAGCGAGGTGTGGTCCAGGCAGTTGCTCTTGCCGGTGGCCGCCTTCTGGGCCTGCGCGACCGCGACCATCTCGTCGCCGTCGTGGAACAGCGTGATCTCGAGCTTGCCCGGATCGGCGCCGCCCTTGCCCGCGAGCGCCGCGGTGGCCGCGGCCTTGGCGGCGGCGGTTTGCTGGGTGGTCGGGTTGGGCCGGCCCTTGGCGGCGGTGACCGAGTCCTTGCCAGAGTCGAGCAGCATGCAGCGCTTGGGCTTGGCGCCGCCGACGAAGTTGCCGACCCACGCGCCGTCGTCGCCGAGGTCGCTCACCTTCCACTGGGCGACGGTGCCCTCGCACATCGCGGTGAAGGTCTTGCCCACGTCGGCCTTCTCGGTCTTCTTGCCCTTCTTCTTGGGCGCGTGGAGCCGCTCGGCGATGCCCTCGGTGACCATCCCGACCACGGGGACCTTGGGCTTCTTGGCGGCGCCCTTGGCGCTCGCGTCGCCGCCGACGAACAGACCCGCGCCCACGACGATCACGACCGCACCCGCGAACAGCGACTTCGACTTCATGGCGCGCGGAGGCTAGGCCTTCGTGGTGGCGCGGTCGAGGCTCGGCGCGGCTACTTGGTGATTTCCGGCAGATCGTCGATGGACCCGGTGAGGAACTTGATGCCGCTCTCGCCCATCGGGACCCAGTACGGCTCGATGTGCACGAACACGACCCGCGTCGCCGTCTGGAAGCAGTGCTTGGTCCACGCGGTGGCGAGGCCGCGGTCGCCGTTCTTGGGTCGCCAGGGCCCCCAGCCGTTGGTGCCGCCCTTGGCGCGCACCTCGGGGCTCGGCCACGCGATGCAGTCGGTCGTGTTGATCAGATCGTACATGCTGCCGCTGCTCACGATCTCCACCAGGTTCGCGCGCTGGACGGGCGCGGGCTTGGGGCCGATCGGAGGCGGCACGAACCCCGCGCAGAGGGTCGCGAGGAGGAAGAGCGCCGCGCGTCGTCGCACGCGCCGATGGTATCAGCTCCAGGGGATGCCCACCTCGGCGGCGGGCTCCGGGGACGGGCTACGGGGAGCCTCGAGGCTTCTTCGGAGAGGGCGCGTAGACGAGCGGCAGCCGACGCGCGTGGTCGATCGCCGCGGCCTCGTCCGCCTCGAGGGGGCGCGGCGCGATGGTCTTGCGCAGCGACAGCGCCGGCGTGCCGCCGAGCAGCGCGCGCGGGAGCACCTCGGGCGCCTGCAGATGGAAGCGCTGCTTGCCGCCTTTCACGCGCACGATGAGGAAGCCGCCCATGGGGAACGGGCCCTTGGCTTCACCGGTGAACAGCGACCAGGTGCGGCCACCGAGGACGCGCGTGGCGTCGGGCGCGACAGGGATGTCGGTGGAGGCGAGGCCGGTCGCGCCGGCGCTGGCGAGGGAGACCTTCACCTGCGCGAGGGCGGCGTCTCCTCCCCCTGCCTCGGTGCTCACCCACAGCCTCGCGACGTAGGGGCCGGCGCCGCCGACGACCTGCGCGAGGAGGGTGTAGGCGCGGGTCTCCTCGAAAACCCCGACCGGGAGGCTCGCGCCGAGAGGTGCGTCGGCGGTGACCCGCTGCGCGAAGCTCATCGACGATCCGTCCGAAGCGCGCGCGATCCAGCGGCCGATCCCCGGGCCGCCATCGTCGAAGGTGGGGTCGAGGATCAGGTTGTCCATCGACGTGCCCCCGAAGAGGCCGACCGTCGTCATCGTGCGTCGGGGCGGCGCTGCCGGGGCGGGCGGTGAGGCCGAGACGACCGTGGTCGGCGTGGGGATCGGCGCGGGCTCGCTCGAGGAGCCGCAGCCGACCAGGAGGAGACCGACGAGCCGCCTCACAGCGCGCCTCCCTCGTCGGGACCACCCGCGAGCCAGGCGTGCGCCGCCTCGAGCAGGGTGTCCTTGCCCCGCAGCGCGTCGCTCATGCGCTGGGCGCCGACCACGTCGGGGGCGACGCCTCTCCCGCTCTCGAACGACGCGCTCGGCCAGCCGGAGGGATCGGCGCCGAACACCGAGTCCTGCATCTGGATGCTGCCGCCTCCCCAGCCGGCGAGCATCGGTGGCACCGACGAGACCGAGCCGAAGGCGCCACTCGTCGGCAGACCGTAGAGCTTGAGGTTGGTGCGACCCTTCACGAGGCGGGAGAGGAAGTCGTTGGCCGAGACGTCGGCGAGGTTCAAGAAGGCCACCCGCGCGCCGCCGGCGAGGGGCGCGGGCTCCTCGTTCGAGTAGTGGTCGCCGAACAGGCAGGTGTAGGAGCTGCCGCTGCCGCTGGTGAGGCAGCCGTCGTAGGCGGCCAGCAGGCTCGTGACGGTGCCCGCTCCGTCCCAGCCGGCGCTCGGGAGCAGGAGCTGCGCGATCGGCTGCGACTTCGGCCGCAGCAGATCGACGACGGTCTGGGCGTTGAAGCCGTGGCCCCCGTTGCCCTGGCGGGTGTCGAACAGCACCTTGGTCCTCGGCGCGCCCTCGAACAGCTTGCGCATCGACGGCGACCACTCCTCGACGCCGTACGTGCCGTCGAACTGCACCGCGAGCACGTCGCCGCGCACCACCTGACCGCTCACCGTGTTCTCGCCGGGCACGCTCGGCGCGAACTTGTCGATCGCGTTCTTGAAGCGGATCGAGCACCAGAAATACCCAGGGAGGCTGCCGAGAGAGCCCGTGCCCTTCACCTGGTCGTACATCGGGTCGGCCACGTTCACGGTGAGCACCGTGCGATCGGTGCCCGTGCACCGGTCGGCCGCGGCGCAGCGCGTGATCTCGATCGTCTTCGCGCGCTTCTCGAGCATCCACGAGAGCCCCTGCGCGGACCACCCGAGGTCGGCGGACGGGTCGTTGGGGGTGGAGCCGGCGCGGGGCGCCCACTGCTCCTTCACCCATGTGAGCGGCGGCTTCCCGTCGATCGCGGTGAGCGCGTCGCCGACCTTCAGGTCGGTGCCCACGGGCGACTTGGTCGCGCCGTAGACCACGTAGCCGAGCGGCTTGCCCTCGAGCAGATCGTGGCGACCGGGCCCGAAGCAGGCGCCCGTGGTGGCGGTGCCACCGCCGAACGCGACCGGGAAGAACAGGCCGGCCGACGGGTAACCGAACTGCGTGTGCTGATCGCGCAGCGCGTTCACGAGCGCGTGCAGCCGCGTGAAGAACGGTCGCGCGGAGGTGGCGTACCAGGCGAGCGGCGGGCCCTCGGTGACGAGCGCCTTGGCGTTGGCCTTGGCGTTGCGATCGCCCTGCACGCGGGTGGCGAGGTGGATCCAGCGCTGCACGAGCTGCTCGCGGTGCAGGCGCGAGGGGAGCGGGCCCCACGCGGCGAACCCCGGGATGCAGTGGCCGTACTGGCAGTCGCCCTCGGCGCCGCACGTCGAGTCCACGTCGGCCTGCGTGCAGGCGACGGGCGCGACCGAGGAGCCGCCCTCGGGCACCACCTCGAGCGCGTCGATCGCGAAGCCCGAGGTGGCCGGGGCCCACGGCGAGGTGGCGACGAGCACGCCGGAGAGCGGCACGCCCCACACCTCGGCGTCGATGGTGCCGGTGGTGAACTCGGTCCAGCCGTCGCTCGTCTCGCGCCCCGAGCGAATGGCGACGACGCGCGCGAACCCGTCGTCGAAGACCGCGCCCTTGCCGTAGCCCGCGGTGAGGTAGCTCGTGGCGCCCGCGGATCGGGCCCAGAACGTCAGCGAAAACCGCTTGCTCGCGACGCGCGCGAGGAGCGCCTTTCCGGGGAACAGCACCCCCGTGGGCCGCTCCGTCGCGCCGCCGAGCGAGAGCGCGCCGAGACCCTCGGGGGCGTCGTATGCCGACAGGCGGTTCGCGCCGAAGAGGGCGTCACCGACCACCGGCGTGGTGACGAGGCGGGCCTCCCATGGGTTGCCCCGCCAGCGCGTCTCGCGGGCCTCGAGGGCGATCAACGAGGCCGCGTCGTCGAACGAGACCACGAAGGCCCCGGGCCGCACGCTGCGCAGCTTGCCTGTCTCGTCGAGCTCCATCGCAGGCGCGGTCTTCGGGAACGCGGCGACGACCAGCGTCGCGGCGACGAGCAAGGGCGGAACGCGCACGTCGACGAGTCTACGTCATCCCAGCATGCGTGCGCGGAGCTCTTCGGAGATCGCGACCTTCTGCTGCGTGGCGTAGTCGAACAGGACGAGCACCGTCTGGCCGCGGCAGACCACGGCGGCCTGCGCGTGGCTCTTGATCTCGTAGGCCAGCACCAGCGACGACGTCCCCACGCGCGCCACGGACACGGCCACCGTCACGGTGTCCGGGTAGGTGACCGGCCGCGCGAAATCCACCTCCGCGCGCGCGAGGATTGGCCCGACCCCCTGGCCGGCCTGGAAGCCCTCCACGCGCATCGCCTCGACGAACCAGGCGATGCGCGCGTCCTCCATCCAGCGGAGGTAGCGGGTGTGGTTGACGTGCCCGAGGGCGTCCATGTCGCCCCAGCCGACGGGCACGTCGATCGAGAAGCTCACGGCAGCGGCGCGGAGAGCTTGGGCTTGCCGGGCGCCTTCAGGTCCACCGCGGCCTTGCCGCCGGGCACCAGCACCGGCTTCACGAGCCGCACGTAGTCGCGGATCGCCTGCAATTCGGCCGCGCTGGGCTCACGGGCGGCGACGCCCGGGACCCACGACTTGGTCGTCGTGCCCGGAGTGCCCGTGAGCTCGACGGGCACGATCCAGGGAGCGGTCACCCACAGCACGCCGTTCTTGCTCGACTGGATCACGAAGAAGGCCGTCTCCAGCGTCGCGTCGATGCGGGCGCGCAGCTGCACCCACGTGCGATCCCCCACCTTGCGCGTCCGGCTCGGATCGACCGTGAGGGGGTACGCCTTGCCGAGCTTGGGGCCCTGCGTCGTGATCGACGCCGAGCCGAGGTCGTCGGCCCACTCCACCGGCTCACCCGCGAACGTGGAGCGTGAGACCCAGACCGAGGCCTCGAACGGGCCCTTGCCGCCGACGAGCACGCAGGTCGCGGTCACGCCCCTGGACTTGTCGACCGTGCCGGTCGGGTCCTTGAACAAGGCGACCGGCGCACTCGCGCCCCCGGGGGAGTCGGTCAGCACGCGAACCGGCAGGGTGGCCTGGCTGAACGAGCCGTCGGTGATCGCGAGGAACGCGCCCCAGCCGGCCTCACGGAAGGTCCAGTCGAGGACCATGTTCTGGGCGGGGCCGGGCAGGAGACCGACGGTCTCGAGCGTGCGGGCCGCCGGCTTGGGCGCAGGCGTCTCGGCGACGCCGGTGTCGACGAGGCCAGTGTCGGGCTGGGCCGGGTCGACCGAGCTGCCACAACCGACGAGCGAGAGAGCGAGGAGACAGGAGAGGAGGGTGCGCATGTCGATCACTCCGCGAGCCACGCGCGCGCGGCGGTGAGCATGGTGTCCTTGCCATCGAGGGCGTCGCTCTGCTTCTGCGCGACCACCTGGTCGGGAGCGACGCCCGAGCCGCTCTCCCAGGGGAGGCTCGGCAGGTCCTCGAACTTGGCGCCGAAGCGGCTGTCCTGGAACTGCAGGCTCGAGCCCGAGAGGCCGGGCATGATCGACGAGAACGAGGTGATTGCCCCGAACGCGCCGCTCGTCGGGTGCGGCGCGAAGATGCGGAACTTGGTGCGGCCCTTGAGCAGCTTCGGCATGTAGTCGTTGGCCGAGACGTCGATGCTGTTCAGCCAGGCGATCTTGCTGGCGCCGCCGGGCGGATCCGCCACGCTGGCGAAGAAGCCCCACGCGCCGAAGCAGGTCCACACGCTCCCGCTGCCGCCATCGAGGCAGCCCTCGTAGCGGGTGAAGAGGTCGGTCGGCGAGGGCTCGTGCCAGGAGCCGTTCATCACCGTCATGAAGCCGATCGGCTCGGCCGAACCGCGCAGGAGGTCGAGCATGGTCTGCACGTTGTCGCCCGTGCCGCCGTTGCCCTGGCGCGCGTCCATGATGACCTTGGGAGGCCTGGCGCCGAAGATGCTGGTGAACTTGTCCTTCCACACGGTCTGCCCGGAGAAGCCGTCGAACTGCACGTGCACGACGCCGTCCTTGGTCTCCGCGGTGACGGTGTCCTCGCCGCGCGTGGCCTCGTCGAGCTTGCTCACCGAGGGGGTGAAGCGCGGGCTGCAGCCGAAGTAGTCGGGGGCCGCCCAGTCGCCGGTCGTGGTGATCGCGCCGTACATCTTGCTCGCGACCTCGATCGTGAGCTCCTTCTTGTCGCCGCCCGTGCACTTGGTCGACGACGTGCAGCGCGCGACCTTGATGGTGTTGGCGCGCTGGGTGATGGCGTAGGCGAGGTCGTCGGCGTAGCCCGAGAACGAAGCCGCCGCGTCGTTGGTGGCGGTGCGGCCGAGCGACGGCATGTGCTTCTCGGCCCACGCCTTCGCGTCCTGTCCGTCGATCGAGACGAGCACGTCGCCGACCTTGAGCGGCACGCCGGTCGCAGGTGAGGTCCCGGCGGAGAACACCCCGAACACCTGGCCGCCGCCCATGAGATCTTTCTCCATGGTGCCGAAGCAGGCGTGCAGGCCGGCCGACCACCCGAACGGTACCATCGGCGAGAACAGGCTCACCTGGCTCGTCGGCCCTCCGAAGCTCGTGTGGTTGTCGCGCAGCTCGTTCACGAGGCGGTTGATGCCACCGTAGAACTGGCGCGAGGAGAGCGCGTAGCGCGCGAGGTCGCGGGCGCGCGAGGCGAACTCGGTGCGACCGAAGGCGCTCGACTTGCGGTCGCCGACGAGGCGGCCCGCGATGTGGGTCCAGCGATCGGCGAACTCGAGGCGGTGGGCGGTCGGCGGGAGCGGGCCCCAGGTGATCGTGCTGCTCACGCAGTGGCCGTAGAGGCAGTCGCCCTGCGGCCCACAGGTGGTGTCGACGTCGTCCATCGAGCAGACGTTCGCGGGCTGCACGGTGCCTGGCGCCCGGCGGATCTCGAGGGCATCGACGAGGAACCCGGTGCCCTTGGGCGCGCTCGCGCTCGGCGCGACCAGGAGCGCGCGGATCGGCACGCCCCACACCGAACCGTCGATCGGGCCGGTGGTGTACTCGACCCAGCCGTCGCTGGTCTGACGACCCGTGCGCACGCTCGGGACGAGGGCGTAGTCGAGCCCGAACGAGGCGTCGGGCTTGCCGTAGACGACCGTGATCCCCGGCGCGACGCCCTCCCCACGACCCCACAGTGTGGCCTCGATGCGCTGGCCGGCCACGCTGGTGAAGAAGGCGGCGTCGGCGAACGCGATGCCGCCCGTCACCGTCGTGAGGCGCAGCGCCCCGTTGCCCTCGATCGCGTCGCCGGTCACCGCCATGGCGCCGAGCGCGGTCGCGTCGGCCTTGGAGAGCTCCGCGGTCGACGAGAACGAGCCGCCCTTCCAGCGCACGAGGGAGATGGAGCCCGTCGTGAGCTCGGACAGCGACTCGAAGCCGAACGACCGGAGGGCGTCGGGGGCGAAGCGCACCGTGCCGGTCGGCACGTCGAACTCGGAGGCGCGCAGCGAAGGAGAGAACAGCAAGGTGCTCCCGACGAGACCGAGACCGAGGGCCAGCCGCATGGGGCCGGGCCTGGTTCCGACGCTCGGGGCGAGGGTACGGGGTTGCATGGCCATGGCGTTCTAGCGAAGGCAGAGTGGCGGCGCCCAGCCCCATGCGTTCGGGGCGGAGATTTCCCGAGCTCTTCCGCGTTAGACTCCGTGCGGCATGCCCTTCGACGAAGCCCTTCGTCAACACCTCGACGCCCAGCACGAGGCTCTCTCCACGATGCTCACCGACCTCCGCGGCAAGCGGGTGTGGGACGAGATCGGTTGCCGTCTGCTCGGCGAAGGCGAGGAGCTTCCCGCGGAGCGCATCGCGACCTGGGTGCCCGAGATCGGTGCCTTCCGCTGGGGCTGGGCCACCCGTCACCCGCGCGCGCCGACGCGGCAGCGGGTCGACGAGGCCTACCGCGAGGGGCACAAGCTCGGGCTGGTCGAGATGGTCACCGAAGAGGTACGCCTGCACGAGGACTGGGAGGCGCGCGCGCTCGCGGCCGCGGCCGGCGCGCTCTCGGGCGCGAGCAAGGTGCTCGTGGTCGGTGACGGCTCGCGCACCCTGTACCTCGCGCGGTTCGACACGGTCCTGCTCCCGCGCCCCACGCCGCCGCCGATGCGGTCGCCGGCCCCGGCCTCGCCGCTGATGAACCCGTTCCCGCGGCGTCCTCGCACCGTGCCGCCCGCCTCGCCCAGCGTCCCGGCCGAAGAGGCCGCGGGGCTCGCCGAGATCGCCCAGAACGCGCTCGACAAGATCCTCCCCCGCTTCCGCGAGGGCCTGCTGATCGTCACCATCGACGACACCGGTACGCACCTCGTGCTCGCCGCCGTCGACGCCAACGGCAAGCTGGTCGCGCGTGGGGTGCCCGACGAGGTGCGCCGCGCGACGATCTCGGTGCTGGCCGCGCAGGCGACGGCGGGTCGGGTCCTCACGCGCCTCACGGTGCGCCTGATGCCCGGCGCGCGGGGCAGCTCGTTCGAGGTGGACTCGGAGTAGCGCTGTCGCGCGGGTGTGACAGAGGCGCGAGGCGAGCGTTGGCGGTAGGGTCGGAGCGTGCGCCCCTCCGTCCTCCTCGTCCTCTCGACCGCGCTCGTCGCCTGCAGCAGCGAGGCGCCGCTCCACACCAAGGCCGCCGCCCTCGCCGGCCCGCTCGACGCGCGGCTCACCGAGCTCGCCGCGCGTCACGCCGTGCCCCGCGACCTGCTCGTCGCGATCGCCGTGGTGGAGGAGTGCCTGGACATTCCCGCGCGGCGCGTGGTCGAGCCCGACGCGCACGTCCCGCTCGCCGGGCCGCTGTGCCTGCGCCACGGCAAGCGCAACACCCTCGCCGAGGGCGCGGCGCTCGTCGGCGCGACGGAGCTCGCGCTGCAGGCCGACGCGGACCTCGCGCTCGACGCGGGGGTGCAGGTGGTCGCGAAGATCGCGCGCGAGCAGGGCGTCGCAGGCGACCCCGAGCTCACGCGGTGGGCGGGCGTGGTCGCCGAGCTCGGCGGGTTCGCCGACGAGCGGCACCGCACCTGGTACGTGCACCAAGTCTACGCGACCCTGCAGAAGGGCGGGGCCTTCGCCGCGCGCGCGGGCGAGCAGGTGTCCCTCGCGCCGCACGTCGTGCCGGCGGAGCTCACCGAGACGGTCGACCTCGTCGCGCCCGATCCGAGCACGCTCGGGGAGACCATGGGCGTGGACTACCCGGGCGCGGAGTGGTTCCCGACCAGCTGCAGCGGCAAGTGCGACGCGACGCGCGGCGGCAACACCGTGCAGTACGTCGTCGTCCACGACACCGAGGGCGGCTGGGCCGGCAGCGTGGCCACGCTGCAGAACGACCCGGGCAAGAGCGTCCACTACATCGTCGGGACCGACGGCCGCGTGGGGCAGTTCGTGAACGAGACGGTGTGCGCGTGGCACGCGGGCAACTACCCCTACAACCAGCGCTCGATCGGCATCGAACACGTGGGCTACTGGAACAAGAGCCAGTACACCGAGGTCGAGTACCAGAAGAGCGCCGAGCTCGTGGCCTACCTCACCAAGAAGTTCGGCGTCGCGAAGGACCGCGCGCACATCATCGGTCACGACCAGATACCGGCCAGCGGCGGCGGCGCGCCGTGCAGCGCCTCGCCCAAGGACTGCGAGGCCAGCTCGAGCTGGGGCGGCGCCGGCCACCACACCGATCCGGGGATCTGGGAGTGGTGCACGTACATGGCGCGCTTCGGCGGCACCTGCAAGTGCAACGACATCTGGCCGCTGTGGAACTGCTCGTTCGACAAGAAGAAGGCGTTCCGCTGCAACGCGGGCGCGATCGAGATCGACACCTGCGACGGCGCGGGCGCGTGCGAGGTGATGCCGCTCGGTACGGCCGACGTCTGTCACAAGGGCGCGGTGGTCCCGACCGACGCGGGGCCCGAGACCAGCGTCGATGCCGGCGACGCAGCGGTCGACGCCGGCGCCATCGACACCGGCGCCCCCGACGCCGGTGCGCAGGTCGACCCGGCCATGGAGGGTGGGTGCAGCTGTCGGACGGAGCGCGCTTCGACGCCCACGGGGTCGCTCGCATTCATCGGGATCGCCAGCGCGATCTTCCTTCGTCGCCGCCGCCGCTGAGGGAGATCGCCGCGCGGTCTCGAGCGTAAGGAACGGGCAGACTCCCCGTTCTTCCGCAAAGGACCCAGCCATGCTCCCTCTCGTCCTCGCCGCCGCCAGCGCCCTCGCCCCGGTCCCCACGCCCATCGTCGACGGCGCGAACGCGTTCGCCGAAGACCTCTACGCCCTCGTCGCCAAGAAGCCCGGCAACGTGGTGTTCTCGCCGGCCAGCATCTCGACCGCGCTCGCGATGACCTACGCCGGCGCGCAAGGCGAGACCGCGAAGCAGATGCAGAAGGCCCTGCACCTCCCCGCGACCAAGGTGCACGAGGGCTTCTCCTCGCTCCTCGCGCGGCTCGACAGCAACGGCGCCGGAGACCCCGAGCTCCGCGTCGCGAACCGCCTGTTCGGCCAGAAGGGCTCGCCGTTCGAGGCCGCGTTCCTGAACACGGTGAAGACCTCCTACGCCGCGCCGCTCGAGGGCCTCGACTTCGCCAAGGACCCCGAGGCGGCGCGCGGCACCATCAACGGCTGGGTGCAGAAGCAGACGAGCGATCACATCAAGGACCTGTTCCCCGCGCAGTCGATCAAGACCAACGCGCGGCTCGTGCTGGTCAACGCGATCTACTTCAAGGGCAAGTGGGCCACCGCGTTCGACAAGAAGCAGACCACCGACGATCCGTTCACCGCCGGTGCCGCCAGCCCCAAGGTGCCGACCATGCACCTCACGGCGAGCTTCCCGCTCACCGAGACGACCGACGCGCAGGTCCTCGAGCTGCCCTACCAGTTCAAGGACAAGGACCACTCGCTCTCGATGGTGATCGTCCTCCCCAAGGCCAAGGACGGGGCCGCGACGCTCGGCACCAAGCGCCTGTTCGAGCTGCTGCGCACGCCGACCTCGTGGAACCGCGAGGCCATCGTGTCGCTGCCGCGCTTCTCGGCGACGATCCCGCTCGACCTGAACCCGACGCTCGCCGCGCTCGGCATCACGGACGCCTTCGACGAGCAGAAGGCGAACTTCGACGGCATCGCCGACAAGAAGAAGCTGCCGCTGTTCCTCTCTCGCGCCGTCCACAAGGCGTTCATCGACGTGAACGAGGTGGGCACCGAGGCCGCCGCGGCGACCGGCGTGTTGATCGCGACCCCCACCTCGGTCCCGCCTTCGCCGGTGGTCTTCAAGGCCGATCACCCGTTCGTGTGGGCGATCCGCGACAAGGCCTCGAACGCCATCCTGTTCGTCGGGCGCGTGGACGACCCGAGCAAGACGAGCTGAGGGCCCTGCCGATGAATGCCCCCGGGCTGAGGCCCGGGGCACCGACAACACCGCAAGCCCGGGGCCTTTCACCCCGGGCTTCACGTCCCAAATCACTGGCTGACGTCGCGCTGCAACGGACTGCAGAAGGAAGTCAGCCAGTCCAGCGTGACGTCGAGCCCGGGGTCGATACCCCGGGCTTCAGCGGCCGTCGGTGCCCCGGGCTTCCAGCCCGGGGGCATTCTTCGACGCAGCTCGAAGGTGCGTGCCTAGAGCATCGACGCGAGCGTCTCGCCCATCGTGGCGGGGCTGCGGGAGATCTTCACGCCAGCGGCCTGCAGCGCCTCGAACTTGGCTTCCGCCGTGCCCTTGCCGCCGCTGATGATCGCGCCCGCGTGGCCCATGCGCTTGCCCGCGGGGGCGCTCGCGCCCGCGATGAACGCCGCGACCGGCTTCTTCACGTGCTCCTTGATGTAGGCCGCCGCGCGCTCCTCGGCGCCGCCGCCGATCTCGCCGATGAGGATGATCCCCTTGGTCTCCGGGTCGGCGTTGTAGAGCGAGAGGACGTCGACGAAGTCCATGCCGTTGACCGGATCGCCGCCGATGCCGACGCAGGTGGACTGGCCGATCCCGAGGCGGGTGAGCTGACCAACGGCCTCGTAGGTGAGCGTGCCGGAGCGCGACACCACGCCGATGTGGCCGGGCTTGTGGATGTGGCCGGGCATGATGCCGATCTTGGCGATGCCGGGGGTGATGACGCCGGGGCAGTTCGGCCCGACGAGGCGCACGTCCTGGCCCTCGGCGCGCTTCTGCTCGAGGACGCGGCGGACCTTGATCATGTCCATGACCGGCACGCCCTCGGTGATGCAGATGACCAGCTCGATGCCGGCCTCGAACGCCTCGAGGATCGCGTCGGCCGCGCCGGGCGGCGGGACGAAGATGCACGAGGTGTTGGCGCCGTCCTTCTTCACGGCCTCGGCGACCGTGTTGTAGACGGGGACCTTCACGCTGGGCCCGCCGTCGGGGACCGGGCCGCCGACGCTGCTCGGCGCGGGGCCGAGGTCGAACTGCTCGCCGCCGCGGCCGGGGGTGACGCCGCAGACGACCTTGGTGCCGTAGGCGTGACAGCCCTTGGCGTGGAAGCCGCCGGTCTGGCCGGTGATGCCCTGGAAGACGACGCGGGTGCGCTCGGTGACGAGGATGGCCATCGCTCAGGCTCCCTTGATGGCGGCGACGATCTTCTGCGCGCCGTCGGCAATGGTGTCGGCGGCGATGATCTTCATGCCGCTCTCGGTGAGGATCTTCTTGCCCAGCTCGACGTTCGTGCCCTCGAGCCGCACGACGATCGGGATCTTCATGTCGAGGCCCTTGGCCGCGGCGACCACGCCCTTGGCGATGACGTCGCAGCGCATGATGCCGCCGAAGATGTTGACGAAGATGCCCTTGACCTTGGGCGACTGGAGGATCATCGAGAAGGCCTTGGTGACCTGCTGCTCGTTGGCCCCGCCGCCCACGTCGAGGAAGTTCGCCGGGTGCGCGCCGGCGAGCTGGATCACGTCCATGGTCGCCATCGCGAGGCCCGCGCCGTTCACGAGGCAGCCGATGTCGCCGTCGAGGGAGACGTAGTTGAGCCCGGCCTTCTTGGCCTCGAGCTCGACCGGGTCTTCCTCGGTCTCGTCGACGAGCTCGGCCCACTCGGGGTGCCGGAACTCGGCGTTGTCGTCGAAGTTGACCTTGGCGTCGAGCGCGACGATCTCGCCGTTCTTGCGGACGACGAGCGGGTTGACCTCGACCAGCGAGCAGTCCTCCTTCACGAAGCACTCGTAGAGGCGCTCGAGGAGCTTGCTGAAGTGCGGGAGCTCGTTCTTGGCGTGCAGGCCGAGGGCGAACCCGAGCTCGCGGCCGATGTAGGGCGCGTAGCCGACGGCGGGCTCGATGTAGGCCTTGAGGATCTTCTCGGGCGTGTCGTGCGCGACCTTCTCGATGTCCATGCCACCCTCGGTCGAGGCGATGACACAGATGCGGCGCGCGTCGCGGTCGACGAGCAGCGCGAGGTAGAGCTCGCGGGCGATGTCCAGCCCCTGTTCGATGTAGAGGCGCTGGACCTTCTTGCCCTCGGGGCCGGTCTGCGCGGTGACCAGCTGCATGCCGAGGATCTTCTTCGCCCACTCGGTGCTCTCGTCGATGGTCTTGGCGACCTTGACGCCACCACCCTTGCCGCGGCCGCCGGCGTGGATCTGGGCCTTGACGACCGTGACCGGGATCTTGGTCTCGTCGACGAGGCGCTTGGCCGCTGCTGTGGCCTCCTCGACGGTGAAGGCGGGGATCCCCTTGGGGATCGGGACGCCGTACTTCGCAAACAGCTGCTTGCCCTGGTACTCGTGGATCTTCATCCGAAGGCCCTCTCCTGCCGCCGCCGTACGGTGCGGGGGTGTGGGCCTAACATGAGTCCTTCCGGCCGCATACGCCGCAGTCCGCGCACGGACGCGCGAACGGTGCGCGAAGCCGATCCGGGCGAGCGGTGCCTCCCGGCCGAAATGGTCCGGCACGGCTCTCGCTATGGAACCGGCCAACCATGGAAGACCTTCGCGACCTCGAGCGCCTCGCGCGCATCGTGCTCCACGAGGGCCTGCCCTCCACGGCGGCCCTGCAGGCCCTGCTGGAGAGGCTTCGGCTCGAAGTCCAGGACGACGACGGCTTGCTCCAGGCCTGGCAACGGATCGCCCGCTGCCCGGTGACCACCGAGGCCGATCGGCGACGCTTCTTCCACGCCGCGCGCAACTTCCTCGCGGCGTCCCGGGCTGCCCGTCCGCACCTCGACTACCCGCCCTCGAGCGTCCGCAAGTCGGTGCCCGTCAGCCGCTCGCTCGAGCACGCCGAGCGCGCCAGCGCCTAGCGACCCAGCTCCTAGCGCCCGGCCCGGAACAGCATCCAGGCCCCCATCCCGAGGAACAGCACCCCGCCGACCCGGTGCAGGGTCGCCACCGACACGAACCGACCGAGGGCCGCGCCCACGAGCACGCCGATGGCGCTCGAGAGCACCAGCGCGAGCGCCGAGCCCCCGAACACCATCCACCGCGCGTTCGGCGTGGCTCCTGACAGCGCCATGGTCGCGAGCTGGGTCTTGTCCCCGAGCTCCGCGACGAAGACGGACGTGAAGGTCGCGAGGAAGATCTCCGAGGGGCGCATCCCTCGTTGAAACTCTGCCCGGGGTTCCCCGTCAACCGCCGGCGAGCGCGCGGGCCGGGTCGACCTTGGCCGAGCGCCGTGCCGGTCCCACCGCGCCGAGCAGCGCGAAGAGCACCGCGACACCGAGCGCAGAGAGCGCGATCGAGGCCGGGAAGGCGAAGAACGTCTCGGGCTTGAACGGGAAGTCCGGCAGGCGGGTGCGGGCGAGCCAGTCGGCGATCGCGGCGAGGAGCCGCGCCGCGAGGAGGCCGGACAGCCCCCCGGTGAGGCCGATCGACGCGGCGAGCGCGAGGAGCCAGGTCTGCACGTCGGTCTGCGAGGCGCCGAGCGCGCGGTAGAGGGCGATCTCCCGGCGCCGGGACAGCGACAGCGTGCGGAACGTGCCCGCGATGTTCGCGCCCGCCAGGGTGAGCATCACCGCGGCCACCAGCGACAAGAGCGCGGTGATCGCCGTGATCAGCACCGCGACGTCGCGCGCGCGGGTGTCCTTGGGCTCGAGCCCGAGGCCCTCGCCGACGCGCACCACCTCGGCGAGGCGGCCGCCGTCGGCGACCTGCACGAGCACGCTCGAGAACGCGGTGACCGACGCCTCGCCCGCGTATTCGCGGTTCAGGCGACGCACGACGGGCAACGGCAGGGTGGCCCCGAGGTCGAGGGCACGCAGCGAGAGGCCGACGATCTTCACCTTCATCGCGCGGGTCGCGCCCGTCTTGCTGCGACCGAAGACGCTCTCACCCACCTTCATCACGAACGTGGCCTTGCTCGCCTGCTCGATGGCGCTCCGCCCGATCGGCGCGAGGCCGTGGGCGGGGGCGATGGCCTTGTCGAACAGCTCGACGAGGTAGGGGCTCACGAGCACCGGCACCGGGTCGCTGCACGCGCCCAGCACCGCGTCGCTCGGCTTCTCGCAGTACTGGTGCGCGGGGCACGTCTTGTCCTCGACGCACGCGGGCCCCGGGTGCTCGAGTGGATCGTGGAACACGCCCGGGGGCTGCAGCTCCGGGGCGACGAGCGCGGGATCGATGCCGTCGCCCGGGAGCTCGCTCGTACCGACGTCCCGGCCGAGCGCCTCCTTGCCGCCCCTGGCCGAAGCCGGGAACGCGAATCGCAGCTTCGGGTAGACGTGCACGACACCCTTCACCTTCGCGAGCGCGTCCACGGTCGAAGGCGGGATGGCGGGCGTCTGGGCGCCGAGCAAGAGGCCGACCATGCCCGGATCGGCGCCCTTCTTGGGCTGCAGCTCGATCTGGTCGACGACGAACACGCGGCCGATCAGCGCCTTGCGCACGCCGAGCCCGAGCGCGAGGAAGAACGCGAGGGCCGCGGTGCCGGCGGCGATGCCGAACCCGGCGACGGCCAGCGCCGAGCCGTCGCGGCGGACGTCGCGCCCGAGCAAGCGGAGGAGAGAAGCGCCGCGCATCAGGCCTCCTGGAGGCGCCCCTCGCGCAGCACCACCGCGCGCGAGGCGGCCTCTGCGATGTGCTCGTCGTGGGTCGCGATGACGAACGTGGTGTCGCCCGCGCGGTGCAGCTCGAGGAACAGCGCGAGGATCGCCGCCGCGGTCTCGCTGTCCAGGTTGCCGGTCGGCTCGTCGCAGAGCAGCAACGGCGGCCTGGCGAGGAGCGCCCGCGCGATGGCGACGCGCTGGCGTTGCCCGCCCGAGAGCGCCTCGGTGCGATCGTGCTCGCGGCCCCCCAGCCCGACGCGGGCGAGCGCCTCGGCAGCGTGGCGCTCGGCGTCGTCGATCGCATCGCCGAAGAGCGCAGGCACGAGCACGTTCTCGATCGCGGTGAGGTGCGGCAGCAAGTGGAACGACTGGAACACGAAGCCGACCGAGCGGCCGCGGAACCGCGAGAGCGCCGGGTCGGGCTCCTTCGCGAGGTCGCGCCCGAAGAGGCGCACCTCGCCGGTGTAGTCGCGGTCGAGGCCACCGAGCGCCGCGAGGAGCGTGCTCTTGCCCGAGCCGCTCGCGCCGACGATGGCGAGCATCTCGCCGGCCTGCACGGTGAGCGACACGTCGTCGAGCACCACGCGACGCTCGGCGCCGTCGGTGAAGACGCGAGACACGGCGCGGCACTCGACGACGGGGTCCATGCGGTCGGAGGAGGAGATAGCAACTCACCCGTCGCGGAACGAGGCCTCGTCCTCGACCGGCTCGAGGTGGGTGGTGATGGTCACCGCGGGGACGGCCAGGCGCACGTCGTTCTCGAGCTTTTCCAGCAGATCGTGGCCCCTTTGCACGGTCCACGCGCCGGGCACGAGGACGTGCACGTCGACGAACGCGCGCCGGCCGGCCTGCCTCGTACGGAGGGCGTGCCAGCTCGCGCCCTCGCTCCGGTAGCGCTCGAGCACGTCGGTGATGCGCTTGCGCTCGGCCTGGGGGAGCGAGGCGTCGAGCAGCCCGGACATGGAGCGCCGCACGAGCCCGACGCCGGTGAAGAGGATGTGGATCGCGACGCCGATGGCGATGAGCGGGTCCAGGCGCTCGATCCTGGTCAGGGCGACGAGCCCGACGCCGACGATGACGCCGGCGGAGGTCCAGACGTCGGTCATGAGGTGGTGGCCGTCGGCCTCGAGCGTGATCGAGTCGTGCTTCTTGCCCGCGCGGAGCATGACCCGCGCGACCACCAGGTTGACGACGGAGGCGCCCGTGGAGACGGCGAGCCCGAGCCCCACCTGCTCGAGCGGCCGCGGGTGCAAGAGGCGCGGCACGGCGGTGACGATGATCGCGAGGCCAGCGAAGAAGATGAGGCCGCCCTCGAGGCCGCTCGCGAAGTACTCGGCCTTCTCGTGGCCGTACTCGTGGTCGTCGTCGGGTGGGGCGGCGGCGTAGCGGAGGGCGACGACGGCCACGAGCGCCGCGACCAGGTTGACCACGGACTCGAGGGCGTCGGAGAGCAGACCCACCGACTGCGTGAGCAGGTACGCCACGCTCTTGAGCGCGATGGTGACCAGCGCAGCGGCGACCGAGAGCCAGGCGAAGCGGGTCAGGGAGGCGCTCGACACGGCCCACGAGTCGTCGCAGGGTCGGCGGCGGCCGGCAACGTGCTAGACTTTCGCCCGCGCTTACGTCAACGCGCTCGTAGCTCAGTTGGATAGAGCAGCGGCCTTCTAAGCCGCCGGTCGCCCGTTCGAGTCGGGCCGGGCGCGCCTCACACCTTGCCCATCTTCGGGCCGTGCAGGGTGTGCGTGTAGTAGAACCAGCTCGAAGTACGCAGCGCGCCGACGCGGAACGAATACTCGGGCGAGTAGCCGCCCATCGGCGAGACGAGGCCGAACGGCTTCACGTCGACGCGGTGGGTGAGCGTGGCGCCCGGCGCCAGCACGAGCGGCGTGGCGCCGTCGGGCAGGGCTGCGTGGGACGGGCTCAGCAAGCGCCCGCGCTCGTCGCGGACGGTGAGCGCGCTGTCCCAGGCGACCTTGCCCCCGACGACGTAGACCCCTGGCACCGTGAGTGGGGCCTTGCCCTCGTTCTTCAGCGTGAGGTCGAACTCGCCGTCGCCGTACTCGTTCTGCCACTTGATCACCTTGGCGGCGGGCACCTGCGCGACCGCCAGCGCGAGGCCGTCGGGCGCGGTGGCGCCGGCGGCGGCGGCCTCGAGCGCGGGCGTGGCGGGCGCGACGAGGAGCGCGGAGAAGCGGGTGACGGCGGTCGGGAGC
This sequence comes from Myxococcales bacterium, assembly GCA_016794445.1. Lineage (GTDB taxonomy): Bacteria > Myxococcota_A > Polyangia > Polyangiales > JADJMO01 > JADJMO01. The sequence continues at coordinate 2,564 of JAEUKC010000208.1, read as the reverse complement.
GTGCCCTCCACGCGGCGCAGCGCGACGACCACGCGCGCGCCCGCGGCGAAGGGCTTGTCGACGTCGCGGCTCGAGTAGTGGACCGCGGTGACTGTCGAAGGGAGCGCGCCCCCGAGCAGCCGCTTGTCGAGCGCGAGCGAGAACGAGTGCACGAAGATGGGCGGGTCGATCTCGAGCACGTGCTCGATCTTCGGCGCGACCAGCGTGCCGACGACGATCGCGTCGGCGCTGTCGAACGCCTCGCGCTGCGCCTCGTCGAGTGTCGCGGGCTTCACGGTCGGCACGCTGGAGGTGGACGCGATCGCCGAGGCGCTCGGCTCGGAGGCGATGGCGCGATCGGGGGTGCGCGTGCACCCGGTGGCGAGGAGGAGGAGCAGGCCTGACGCGGCGAGGCGCGTCGGAGAGAGAGGGTTCATGCTCTCTCCGACGCACGATGGAGCGCCGCGATCTAGGGACGGCGGCGTTCGCGGAAAAACATTGTGATCACGAGGGCTTGCGCAGGCCGAGGAACTCGATGGCCACGCCGCTCATCGTGGAGAGCTCCTTGTGCAGGGTGGCGAGCGCGGCGGCCTCGCCTTCCAGCACGCCGCTGCACCGCTGCACCTCGTTCTCGTGGGTGACGTTGCGGGCGAACAGCTGGTCCTGCAGCGCGCCGATCTGGAAGCCGAGGTCTTCGACCAGCGCGCGCCACCTGCGCATCTCGTCGTCGACCGCGGCCTCTTCCCAGAGGAGGGCGTCGGCCTGCGCGACGCGGGCGGCGCCCCGGCGCTGCATGTGCAGGCCGGTGCGCTGGTCCTTGAGCGCGAGCATCTTGCCGTGCTCGCGCGACAGGTCGTGCGCGAGCGTGTCGATCGCGCGGCCGAGCGAGTCGCGGAACTCGCGCGCCGAGCCCTCGAGCCGGTCGAGCGCGCGTTGGGTCTCGACGACCAGGGTGGCCGCGCGATCGAGGCCCTCGACGAGGAGGAGCCAGCGGTCGCCGACGTCCTGCACGGGCGGGGGCATAGCCCCTCCCTCGCGGTAGGGCGCGAGGCGGCGATCGAGGGCCTCGAAGTGCGCGCGCCAGGCGTTCACGAGCGCGCCCGGCGTGACCATGCCGAGCCGCGGCGCCGGGGGCAGCTGCGCGATGGCGACGGGGCTCGGCCGCTCCACGTGGTAGGTGGCGTTCGTTCCGTGCACCGGGGTCGGGCGCGTGCGCACCTCGCCCTGCGGCGTGGGCGTGCGCTCGATGCCGACGAGCCCGATCTCGGCGCCCGCGGCCTCGAGTTCGTCGAGCAGCGCGAAGGCGTCGTGCGGCCGCTCGTCCGGCCGCCGCCGCAGGCACCGGCTGATCAGGTGGTCGAGCGCGGCGGGGAGGTCGTGCACGCGCTGGCTCGCGGGGACCGGCTCCTCCACGAGGGGCCGCGTGAGCAGCTCGGCCTCGTCGCCGTCGAAGGGGAGCTGCCCCGTGACCGCCTGGTAGAGCACGACGCCGAGCGAGTAGAGGTCGGCGCGGCCGTCGATCGCGGTCTCGCCGAGCAGGTACTCGGGGGCGATCCAGCCCGGCGTGCCGAACACCTGGTCGCTGGCGAGGCCCGCGGGCAGCGAGCGCGGGGACTGCGCGATCTTGGCGACGCCGAAGTCCGTGAGCTTGACGAGATCGTCGCCGTCCTTGCGGGCCACGAGCAGGATGTTCTCGGGCTTGATGTCGCGATGGATGACGCCCGTCTGGTGCGCGCGGGCGAGCGCCGAGGCGACCTGCATCACGATGGGGATCGCGCGCGCTGGGCTGAGCGGGCCTCGCTGGATGACCTTGTGCAGCGACTCGCCGGGCACGTACTCCATCACGAGGTAGACGACGAGCCGGCGGCCCTCTCCCTCGATGGTGACCATCGCCTCGCCGTAGTCGTTGATCTCGACGATGTTCGGGTGGTTGATGCGGTTGACCGCGCGGGCCTCGCGGAGGAAGTGCTCGCGGTTCTGGTCGTCGGCGACCAGATCGGTGTGCAGCACCTTGATCGCGGAGAGCCGCTCGATGAGCACGTGCCGCGCGAGGTAGACCGCGGCGTTGCCCCCGCTGCCGAGGCGGGCGATCAGCCGGTAGCGGCCTGCGAGCGTCCTGCCGAGCAGCGGATCTTCGTCCACGGGGTCGCTCACTTCTGGAGGACGAGCACGGCGATGACCGCGAGCAGCAGGACGATCAGGACCACGAGCGCGGAGACGGTCTTGTTACCCCCCTCGGCGACGGGCGGCACGAGGGTCGGCGACGGATCGGCGGGGGCCGGCTGGGGGCGCGCGACAGGCGGGTCGCTCGCCTTCTTGGGCGGCTCGCTCGCGCGCGGGGGGTCGCTGCGGCGGGGCTCCGCGGCGGGCACCTTGCTCGAGGACTTGGCGACCACGCCGCTCGTGGAGCGACGCAGCTCCGGGTCGACGCTGGCCTCGACCGCGGCCCGGAGGGTGCCGTCCGAGGTGCGCAGGGTCTTGGAGGCCTCGGGCGCCATCGTCTCGGCGTCGGGCGCGTGCTTCGGCGGGGGCGGCGTCGAAGGGGGCGGCAACAGCGAAGGGCGCCGGGCGCCGTTGATGACCTG
>JAEUKC010000238.1:0-39978 GCA_016794445.1 Myxococcales bacterium | reverse complement strand
CGCAACCGAGCGCGAACGCGGACAGACACAACATCCAGCGTCCGCGCGCAAGGCCTGAGGTGGCGGCCACGCTATTTCCCTGCGACGCAGCAGCAGTGCTGGGCGTCGTACTTGAAGGAGTTCGCGCCCTCGGTGATCGCCTTCGGGGGAGTGTCGCCGCAGCCGAGCGGCCGATACCGCGAGGTGTGGAGCGTCGCGCTCCCGAAGATGAACTGCGCGAGTCCGCCGACCGATCCGGCGCCCGCGTCGGCAGCGCCGGCGTCGGGCCCGGGCCCGTCGTCGTAGAACAGTCCGAGGTCTCCGAAGCCGCTGACCTTCGCCGTCCGGCACAGCGCAGCGCACACCATCGGACGACCCTCGTAGGTGGAAGCGGCGCAGACTGCGTCGCACGACTGCGGGGCCTTGGTGCCGGTACGATTGTCCGGCGTCGACAGCCCACAGTGCGAGCGAGCGCACGTGGTCGGGCTCTCGATCGAGGCGCCGATCTTCACGGTCGCATTGGTGCAATCGCTGGAGCTCGTGCACGTCGGGAGTCCACCCAACGTGTCGGCCCCCGTGTCGGCCGCAGGCCCGGTGTCGGGCATGTTGGTGTCTTCGCTGGAAGTGCTGTCGGTCGTCTCCACGGCGGCGTCGGCGAAGGCGCCGTCGCTCTCCCCGACGTCCGCGCTCGCGGCGGCGTTCGTGTCGCCACCGCAGCCGACCAGTCCCATCGACACCGCGGCCCACACGAAGACACTCCAGGTGCGCCAGGCACCTCGCAGGCGTTGGGTCATCCGTCGCGTCCTCCCTCTCCGTCGATTCTCCCCGAAGACGCGCTCTTGCGCCACCAGGGTCGCCCAGGCCAGGGAAGAGACCGCGCCGGGCCGTCGCGGCAGTGGAGCCGGGCCTTGGTCCAGCAGCGGCGGCGGCGTCGCCCACTCGCCCACGCGGCCTGGTGTAAGGTCGGGTGTCGAGAGGGGTTGGTTGGTCATGGAACTGCACGTCCTTCGCGGTCTGCTCTTGACTGCGCTCGCTGCGGCCGGGTGCTGTCCCACGACGCGGCACCGGTTCGCGGTGCCGCTCCCCGCGAGCATCGAGGGTACGTGGACGGGCAGCGAACACGAGGCTCCGCTGTCCCCCGACCAATGTCGGAAGCTCTGCAACGGGCTCGACTCGTGCTGGGTCGTGCCATACCAAGATGCCGCCAGGGGCTCCGATCCGGAGAGCACGGCCTCGACGAAGAAGGGTGACACCGAGCCCCGACGGTACGCGGTGCTCTGCGAGTTCCAGAAGGGCAACATCTGCGGCCGACGCCCACGCGGCCTGCGATCGGCGCGGCGAGCGGGCTGCGATCCGGTGGCGCACCACCCACGGCGGCTCGCCTCGAGGCCGCGTCGGTGGTGGCCTTCGCGGACCTCGAGCGCGAGCTCTCGAGGTTCGGAGCCCCGCAGCGCCTGCTGGCGAGCGCCCGCCGCGCCGCGCGCGACGAGGCGCGGCATGCAAGGATGGTCACCGCGCTCGCGATGCGGCGCGGGGCGCGACCCGCGACGGTGCGCATTCGAACGGGGCCTCCGCGCGAACTCGCTGCCTTCGCTGTCGAGAATGCGCGCGAAGGGTGCGTGCGCGAGACCTGGGGTGCGCTGCTCGCCGCGTGGCAGGCCGTCCACGCCGAGGACGACGACGTGCGCGACGCGGCCACGACGATCGCGGAGGACGAGCTGCGCCACGCGGCGCTTGCCTTTCGCGTCGCGGCCTTCGCGCTCCCACGCCTCGATGCGCGGGCACGGGCGCGTGTCGCGCGGGCGCGCCTGGTTGCGGTGCTGGAGCTCGAAGCGTCGCTGGATGGGCCGACGGAGCCGGCCCTCGTCCGGCACCTCGGCCTTCCGGACCCGAGGGCGGCGCGCACGCTGTTCGCTGCGCTCCGCGGGACCCTGCTCGGCTGAGGCACGGGTGCGAGCGCCGCGGCGCCACGCTACGCCTCTCGTCATGGCGTCAGACGATCGTGCGCGTGGGTACTGGGACCGCCTCGCGGCCGACTACGACCGATCGATGCGCCTGCTCGGTGGGCCGCTGCCGCGGACGTGCGAGCTCGTGGCGCGCGAGGTCGGTCCGTCCGATAGAGTGCTCGAAGTGGCCGCAGGCACCGGGCTCTTCACCTCGGCGCTCCAGACCGTCGCGCGCGAGGTGGTGGCCACCGACTACTCCGCGGCGATGGTCGAGCAGCTCGAGGCCCGCGGTCGTCGCGAGGCATGGTCGAACGTGGTCACGCTACAACGTGATCTCTACGCGCTCGGCTTCGAGTCCGGTGCGTTCGACGTGGTGGTCGCGGCCAACGTGCTCCACCTCGTGCCCGATCTCCCCGGCGCCATCGACGCGCTGCTCCACGTTCTCCGGCCTTCGGGGAAGCTGCTCGTCCCGACCTTCCTCCATGCACAGAACCGCGTCGCCCGCCTCTCGTCGCGGCTGGTCGGGCTCACCGGGTTTCCCTCGCCTCGTCGCTTCGACGAGCGCAGCCTCCGTGCGGCGGTCGAACGACAGGGGGCGCGCGTGGAGCACCTCGAGGTCGTTCACGGGGTCGTCTTCCCCATCGGCTTCGTTTGCGCCCGCCCGCCGGTCTGCTCGACGTGACCGGTCGCATCGTCGCGCCTCACTTGCCGAAGATCTGCCCCCAGTACGTGCCGCTCTTGCCGATCCCGATGCGGGTGTGGGCGCCGAGCATGTTCGCGTTGTGACCTGGCGACTTCTTCCACCCGTCCATCACCGCAGCGGGTGTGGGGTAGCCCCAGGCGATGTTCTCTCCGCTCGCGCCCGTGCCGCACTTCGAAGCCCGGGTGGTGAAGCTCGCCACCGCGGCCTCGGGCGCCACGTGATCGAAGAAGGTGTGCGTGGCCATGTGCTGGCAGTGCGCCTGGATCGCGGCCTCCAGCTTGGTGTCGTACGTGAGGGCCGGCTTGCCGTTCGCGGCGCGATGCGCGTTGACCAGCTTGAACACCTCCATCACCGCGGTCTTCTCGGCTGCGGTCGGCGCACAGCAGACCGGGATGGTCCCACCTGGCTCCTTGCCGGTGGCGCCTGCCGCGGTCACCGAGCAGACGCCGCCGGTCCCCGAGTCCGTGGGCGGCGTCCCGGTATCGGTCGGCGGCGTGACCCCGGTGTCCTTGGCCGCGGCGTCGCCGACGGGCGTTCCCGTGTCGGCCGGTGACGTCCCCGTGTCGGGGGAGCTTCCGGTGTCCGACTTCGCCGTGCCCGTGTCGGCCGTGCCGCCCCCGGAGTCAGGTCCGATCGCGCCATCGGGCACGGTGCTGCTGGAGTCCTCCTCCATCGCCGCGTCGCCCACGATTCCTCCATCGTCGACCTCGGACCCGTCGTCGACCGCGGAGCTGCCGCAGCCGACGAGCGCGCTGAAGCCGAGCACCGCGAGCGAACCGATCAGGAACTGGGGCTTGCGCATCCCCGGCGTGCAGCAAGGCCCGTTCCCGCGCCTGCTCGCCGCCCATGCTGCACGAGTACCGTCCGAACCGACAGGAGTGGTGGCGGATCCCCCCGGCCCCGAGGTGGCGCGCCCCCAGGCGCGCCGCGTCCTGTCGATCAGAGCCAGCGCTTCCGGGCGAACACCGCGACCACGACCCCTCCCACGACGATCGATCCCGTGATCACGAACGCCGACGCGAAGGGATGGCCCTGTCCGGGGAGAGGCACGTTCATCCCGTAGAAGCTCGTGATGAGCGTCGGGATCATCAGCACGATCGTGAACGCAGTGAGGATCTTCATGACCATGTTCACGTTGTTGGAGATGACGGACGCGAACGCGTTCATCATCTGACCGAGCACGTTCTGGGAGACGGTCGCCACCTCGATCGCCTGGTGGATCTCGACCAGCGCGTCCTCGATCAGGTCGTGGTCCTTCTTCGAGATCTCGAAGCGCGGGTCCTTCTGCAGGCGCTCGAGCATGTGGCGGTTCGACGTGAGCGCCGACGTGAAGTGCACGAGGCTCTTCTGGTAGGCGAGGAGCTCCAGCACCTGCTCGTTGTCGAGCGACACCTGGAGGCGATCCTCCAGCGCATCGACCTCCCGGTCGATCGTACGCAGGTGCGCGAGGAACCGCTCGGCCGTGCAGAGGACGAGCTGGAGGAGGAAGGTGTGCGGCTGCTCCGGCGCGAGCGCCGGGAGCGCGAGCAGATCCTGGATGATCTCGGTCTCCATCGGCGCGATGGTGACGAGCACGCCATCGAGGAGCACCACGCCGACCGGCGCGGAGCGGAAGTGCGCCGCCTGGTTCGCGCGCGTGCGGCACGGCTCCCGCAGCATGATGAGGCTCGCGCCCTCGACGCGGTCGACACGGGCGACCTCGTCCAGATCGACGGCGTGCGTCAGGAACTCGGCCGGCACGCCGACAGCGTCGCGCAACAGTGAGAGCTCGCCCTCGGTGGGCCGGACGGCGTGGACCCAGCCCGAGCGAGGCGGCGCCGTGACGGGCTCGAGGGTCCGGGTGCGTGGCTGGAACGCGTAGAGCATCTCTGCACCCTGAATAGACTGGTCGGCGGCACCAGGGCCATCAGCGATTGCAGCGCGGTGCTCTTGCCGACGATCTGGCCCGGCACCGATCATCGACGTCGACGACGAGGCGCGGGATCCGCTGTGCCGACCATCGGCCGGCTAGCGTCGTTCGAAATACGAACGCAGCTGGCAGCCATGTGCGGCGGCGAACTCGAACGGGTCGTCGCAGGGGATTCCCTTGGGCCCCGCGACGGTCGGCGCATCGTCCTCGTCGCTGCCGGCCATCCAAATCAGGCCCGACTTCCCCCCGTCGTAGCGGGTGATGGAGGGCAGGCCGTGATCGGGGTCGTCGTAGCCAGCGAAGCCGAGCGCGTAGACCGGCGTCTTCGAGTCCTTCGAGAGCGCGCGCGCGAGGTCGATCTCGGACGAGCTCGAGCCGGGTGAGGTCTGGATCAGCGCGCAGTGCTCCTTCGTGCCCGGCACGACGCACCAGCTGCGCGCCCCCGCCAGGTCCCACATCGAGCGCACGACGTGGCGGTTCATGAAGCGAAAGGCGAACGACGTCAGCGCGGCTGGCGGCAGTTGCGCGAGGATGGCCCACTCGAGCGGGCCCTCGCTCTCGAAGGGGCCCGAGACGTCGAGCAGCGGCTTCTCGGCCGTGGACTTCTTCTTCGCAGCCACCCTCGGAGGCTAGCAGCAGCGTGCTGGTTGTGATCCCCGCAGTGGGCGGGGCCACGGATGGTGCATGGTACGCTCTCGACTCCACGGAGCCCGAAGGTGACGCTGATCGAGTTCCTCACCTTGCTGTCCTGGGCAGCTGTCGTGCTCGGTGGAGTGCTCGTCGGAGCGAGAGGCTGGGGACCATCCGGCGCATTGTTCGGTGGGGCCATCGGGGCGGTCGTTCCATGGTTGGTGGTTCGACTGATCTCCCGAGTCTGGCGGCGAACGAGCAACGATCGCCCGTTGCTGCCCGTGTGCCGCCACGGCCGCTGCCGCGCGGCCCAGTATCGAGTGAACGTGGTGGAGGGCGAGGTTCGGTATCAGTGCGAGTGCGGAGAACGGTACGTGTTCGCCGAGCGGAGCCGCGGACGAGCGCGGTTCATGCGACTGACGCCCGAAGGGACCTTGGTCCCGTTCATGACGCACACGACCTGGGGGCCCTGGGAGCCCGACGCCGGGGCCCGTGGTGACTGACCTCACAGGCTCCGCAGGTACGCCTCCAGCGCCGCCAGCTCTCCCTGACCGAGGTGTCCCGTGGTCCCCATCTTCCCGTCGCTGGCGCGGAGCAGCTCGCCGAGGGTGCGGTAGCGACCGTCGTGGAAATACGGCGCGCTCCCGCCGACGAACCGCAGCGACGGCGCGAGGAACTCCGGCTTCTCGTCCGCGAACGTCTTCGACCCGACCTCGTGCGCGGCGCCGTCCGTCAGCTCCGTTTCCACCGTGTGGCAGCCCGCGCAGCCCGCTTTCGACGAGCTGAAGATCGCTGCGCCGTCCGCCTCGAGCTTGCCCTTCACCCGCCGACGGGGCGGCGCCGGGATCTCGCGGAGCCACGCGGCGAGCGCGTCGAGCCGACGCGGCGCCAGCCCCTCGCCGCCGAGGTTCTTCATCGTCACCGTCACGTGCGCGGGCAGGCTCGCGTGCTCGGCGTCCCAGCCGTACGGCGCCTGCCGCGCGAGGCGTCCGGCGAGGAAGATCGTCTGCCGCGGGCCGCGCGGCGTGGGCCAGGTGAGCCCGTCGTCGCGCCCGTCGGGGTGGCAGCTCGCGCAGGCGCGCCCGTCGCTCGAGATCTGCTGCTCGGTCGCGCTGTGGAAGATGCGGCGCCCCTCGGCGGCCTCTGCCGAGAGGCCGAGTCCGGGCACGTGGAGCAGGTCGAGCACCGCGAGGCGCTCCCCGTCGCTCGAGTGCACGTGCACCTTGCGGTCGAACGCCGCGAGGGTCACCACCTCCCCGCGCTTCGGGTCGACCGCGATCGCCATCGGGCCGCCGGGCACGACGAGCCGCAACGTCTCCACCATCGTCGTGCCGACCGCGTAGCCGACGACCGCGTCTTCGCCGGCGCAGGCGACGAGGAGGAGCCCCTTCGGATCGAGGGTCGCGGCGCGCGGCAGCCGGCACCCCTTCTCCGTCTCGTGCTGCACCGGCTTGCCCCCGCCGGCCCGCGCGACCGCGAACGCGACGTGCTCGTGCTGCTCGCCCCCGCCGCCGCCGTAGCCGCTGGACACCACCTGGCTGTCACCCGGCGAGACGAGCGCGTGGGGAGCGAGCACCTCCTCCTTGCCACCGGCCAGGGTGCGCCGCACGAGGGCGTAGGTCTGGCGCGCGAGCCGGTTCGGGTCGCGGCGGAACCGCTTGTGCGACTTCTCCACGAAGACGTCGTTGAACTCTCCTTCGGGATGCAGCGATGCCGCCGAGGGCATGCTGAAGATCTGGTGCTGCGCCCCCTCGACCACGAGCGACACCGGCTTCGCCGAACCGCTCCCGAGGTCGACCTCCTCGAGCGCCGACTCGGCCGCGTAGCCGACCCACGCGCGCCCGTCCTTGCCGACCGTCACCGCGCGGGGCTCGCGTCCGAGCGACACCGTCTGGGTGCGCAGGCCGCTCCCGAGCGCGAACGCTTCGAGCGCGTGGCCCCACCCGCTCGCGACCACGAGCTGCCCGCCGTCGGGCGTCAGCGCGAGCGCCACCGGCTCGTCCGCGGTCGCGAGCGCCGTGACGGGGCGCAGGTTGGGAGCGCTGCCTGCGTGTCCGCGCGCCTCGAGCAGCAGCACCGTCGCCGCGCGCCGGAGCGCCACCGCCACGCGCCCGTCGGGTAGCACCAGCACGCTCGTCGGCGCGCCCGCGAGCGCGATCCGGGTCGTCGTGCCGCGGTCGAGATCCAGCACCTGCAGCGCGTCCTCGTCCTCGTCGGCCACGAGCGCGTGGCGGGCGGTGTCCTCGCCGAGCAGGACCAGCGCGAGCGCGCTCCCTTCGCGGAGGCCCGGATCGAGCGGACGGACCGCGATCCTCGGCAGGTCGACCGGGAGCGCGAAGTTCGTCGCCCGCAGCGCCTCGATCCTGGGCTGCGGCCGGTGACAGGAGACGAGCCCGACCAGGAGACATCCGAGGGCGATCGAGGAGCGAGCCATCACTGCCCTCGTCGCGAGAGCGTCGCGAAGTGTGACGCGTGACGAGGTGCCGTGGGTTCTCTAAGGTGCGCGCATGCGTGGCCCTCTGCTCCCGATCGTCTCCCTTGTCGCCGCCTCTGCGTGTGGCGGGCCGGTTGCGCCCTCCGCTTCTCCGGCCTCGACGACGGCCGCGTCGTCGTCGAGCGCATCCACGATCGCCGCTTCGTCGACGCCTCCGGTCACGTCCACCAGCGCCGCCCCGAAGGTCGCTCCCGGCTGGCTCGTGAACGGCAAGCCGGCCCACGAGGCCGACGCCTTCGACGTCGAGGCCGCGGTGAAGAAGGCCGGCTGGAAGAGCGAGGGCTTCCTCTACGGCGGGACCGTCGGTGCGCTCGAGCAGTACGGCGTCGCCGCCAGCCTGGGCGGGAAGAAGGCCCGCATCGGCTTCACCCGCAAGGCCGGCAAGCCGAACGAGGCCCCGGCGTTCGCGGCGAAGTACGATCGCAAGACCCTCTACAAGCTCGCGGCCGCCACCAAGGAGGCGCCCCTCCTGAAGTCGATCGAGGACGAGGCGCACGAGCTGTTCTGCTGGATCACCGACGACAAGGGCACCACCGCCGACGACGCCAAGGCGCTCTTCGATGCGGTCTTCGTCCCGGCGAAGTGACGATGGTACTGAGCGCGACTCCGGGAACAACCCGGTCGCGCGGGTGTCGTCGATCCATGACCATGGGGTATCGAGAGGCGACCGTGCGCGACCGCGCGCTCCACAGCGTGCGCTGGGCGATCGCCGGGTGCTTCGTGCTGTTGCCGCTCCTCGCGTACGCCATCGGCCGGCTGGGCTACGACCTCGTTCCCACGCCGCTGGCCGACGACGTCGGCAACCTCGTCCTCGGGTCCCGGCTGAGCCGCCACGTCACGCTCGTCACCTGGAAGCTGCTGAAGATCCCCTCCGAGCTGGCGCTCGTCGGGGGCTCTGTGGTCGCCGTCGCGATGGGGTGGTGCGCGCAACGCACGGACGTGTGGGTCGACGAGCGCCGAGGCCTCCTCGTCGCCCGGACCACGCGCTTTCCGCTCCCGACACGGGTCGTCGCCGTGCCGCTCTCCGAGGTCCAGGCGGTGCGCACGGAGCGCTGGCTCCCGTCGTGGGTCGCGGTCGACGAGTTCGGCCAGCGCACCCGCCTCTGTGTCCGCTTCGGTGGCCGGAGACAGGTCGCCGCCCTCGACGCGCACGTACGCCGCTTGCGCGGGGACTGACGCTACTTCGGCGCGCTCGTGCTCGTGGCCGGCGGGGCGCCGGTGCCCGCGACCTGCCCCATCAGGAAGTACGCCGCCGCGAGCCCGACCAGCACCACGACGCTGCCGATCAACATCGGCCACGGCGAGGGACCCTTGCGCTGGCGCTCGCCGTAGAACTTCCCGCGCGAGCGCAGGCGCAGCTTGCGCTGCACGCCGGGCAGCACGTCGGTCTCCTGCGCGGCGATCCCGCCCTTCATGACCGCGGCGAGCCCGCCGTCGCCGAGGGCCTCCATCTGCGCTTCGCACCGCGCGCAGCCGCCGACGTGCTCCTCGACGCGCGTCGACTCCTCCTGCGAGAGCTCGCCGCGCACCCAGGCGTCGAGCAGACCGATGGCCTCTTCGTGCTCGAGCGGAGCGCTCATTTCCCGCCTCCCTTGTGACCCCGGGCGACCTTGCCGCCGACCTCGCCGAGGCGCGCCTCGACGAACAGGCGCACCTGCGCGCGCGCGCGGTGGATGCGCGACTTCACGGTGCCCACCGGCAGGCCCGTGACCTCGGCGATCTCCTCGTAGCTCATGTCCTCGACCTCGCGCAGCAAGAGGCACTCCCGGAACGAGTCCTCGAGCTCGGCGATCGCGCGCTGCACGATCTGCTCGACCTGCATGCCCTCGACCAGCTCGTCGGGGCGCGCGACCTGCGCAGCCGTGCCCTTCTGCGCGGCGCCCAGCGGCACCCGCTCACCGAGCTCGGCGGCGTCCTCCTGCTCGGCGTTGCCGCCGCGGCGCGAGAGGTAGAGCGCGCGGTTCTTGGAGAGGTTGACCGCGATGCGGAACACCCACGTGGAGAGCTTGGAGTCGCCGCGGAACTGGTCGATCGCGCGGAACACCTGCACGAACACCTCTTGCGCGAGGTCCTGGGCCTCGGCCGGGTTGCCGAGCATGCGCACGACGAGGGCGAACACGCGCCGCTCGTAGGCGCGCACCAGCTGGTCGAACGCGCGGGTGTCGCGGGCGCGCAGGCGCTCGACGAACGCGGGGTGCTCGAGCGGATCGGACGCCGGGATCGACGCGGCCGCGGCGCCCGCCGAAGCGGGCATCGAGGGCGGAGGCCGGGGGCCCGTGTCCTTGGGGTCGTCGCTCACGAAGGCGCCCCGAGACTACGACGCTCGCGGATCGTCCACAACGCGGCGATCCCGAGCCCGAGCGCGAGGCCGAGGAACAGGCCACGGTGCCGCGGCGACCGGGTCGACATCGTCACCGGCGCTGACAACACGGGCGCCCGCACGGTTCCCGGCCCGCGACCGAAGGCGTAGCTCGCGAACGCGCTCGACCAGTCCGCGCCCTCGCAGCCGAGGCACCGCTCCATGTGGACCGCGCGCAGGAGATACCCGCCCTCGCGGAGCGGCAGGGCGACGCGCCCGCTCTCGTCGGTGACGAGCCGCAACGTGGCGCGCTTGCTGCCGAAGCGGTGGTGGGCCTCGATCGGGTGCCCGACCAGCGGGACGCCGTGGAGCGCGAGCCGCACGGGGATCGTCGAGACCGTGGGATCGGTCGGATCGTGCTCGGGGACGATCTCGAGGCGCTGCCCGACGACGCGTCCCCCCGCGGCGGGGTCGGACACGTACCCGAGGCGCACGAACGCCTTCATGCAGCGCACGTATCGCTCGCGCCCCGGGCTCGCCGTCTCGCCCCGCTTCGCGCGCTCGGCGATCGCCGAGGAGAAGCCCTCCTCGCGCAGATACGCCTCGAACTGCGCCCGGGGCAGGGTGAGGTCGACCGGCGCGCGGTCGAGCACGAACAGGTGCGCCCCGCGCTCGAGGAAGGTCGCGACCACGGGCAGCGTGCCCGGGCGCGCGCGGGGCCGCAGATCGAGCGGTTCGGCGTCCCCGGTGTAGAGGGCGAAGCGCAGGGCCTTGCTCGGGTCGTGGCCGAGCTCGTCGTGCTTGACGAAGCCCTCGCCGACGATCTGCGAGACGCGCACCTCGGCGCCGTCCGGAGAAAGGAGCACGTCGGGCTGCAGCCAGTGGTCGTGCGCCTCCGCGCTGCGCGCCACGAACACGGACAGCGCGAGCCCGAGCGCGACGACGGGCTTCACGCGCGGAGCTTGGCGCGGTGCCCGGCGATCCACGGGGACAGGCGCGCGCCGCGCTCCTCGGCGGCCGACTCGAGCTTGCCGGCGGAGCGCTCGAGCCGCGACCCGGCGATGGCGAGCGCGGCCGCGAGCGGCACCTCGAGCTCGGGGCTCGGCGATGCATAACCCATCAATGCGTCCTTGTACCGCTCGATGAACCCCGTGTCGTAGCGCCCGGCCACGAACTCGGGGTGCGCGAACAGCTTCTCGTGGAACGCGAGGTTGGTGCGGATGCCGGTCACGACGTACTCGGTGAGGGCGCGGCGCATGCGCTCGACGGCGCGCGCACGGTCGGGGGCCCAGACCGAGAGCTTGCTGACGAGCGGGTCGTAGTAGGAGCTGATGACCGAGCCGGGGTAGGCGCCGCCGTCGTCGCGGACGAACGGCCCGGCCGGGGTGCGCAGGGCGACGATCTTGCCCGGGCTCGGGAGGAACCCGGCCGAGGGGTCTTCGGCATAGACGCGGCACTCGATGGCGGCGCCGCGGCGGACGACCTGCTCCTGGGTGAACGCGAGCGGCTTGCCGGCCGCGATCTCGACCATCTCGCGGACGAGATCCACGCCGGTCACGAGCTCGGTGATCGGGTGCTCGACCTGCAGGCGGGTGTTCATCTCGAGGAAGTAGAAGCTGCCGCTCTCGTCGAGGAGGAACTCGAACGTGCCCGCGCTCGAGTAGCCGACGGCCTTGGCGCCCTGCACGGCGACCTTGCCCATCTCGGCGACCAGCGCGTCGGAGGCGACGGGGCAGGGGGTCTCCTCTACGACCTTCTGGTGGCGACGCTGGATCGAGCAGTCGCGCTCGAACAGGTGCACGACGTTGCCGTGCTTGTCGGCGAGGATCTGGATCTCGACGTGGCGTGGCCTCAGGATCGCCTTCTCGAGGTACACGTCGTCGTTGCCGAACGCCTTCTGCGCCTCGCTGCGGGCGCGCTCCCAGGCGCTCGCGAGCTCGTCCTCGCGCTCGACGAGGCGCATGCCCTTGCCGCCGCCGCCGGCCGAGGCCTTGAGCATGATCGGGTAGCCGATGCGGTGCGCCTCGGTGCGGGCGTCCTCGAGGTCGTGTGCGGTGCCGCCCGGCACCACGGGCACGCCCGCGGCCTGCATGATGGCGCGGGCGCCGGTCTTGCTGCCCATGTCGCGGATGGCGCTCGCGGGCGGCCCGATGAACACCACGCCCGCGTCGGCGCACGCCTGCGCGAAGCCCGCGTTCTCGGAGAGGAATCCATAACCCGGGTGAACGGCCTCGGCGCCCGAGCGCTTGCAGATCTCGAGCACCTTGTCCGCGCGGAGGTACGACTCGGCGGCGAGCGCCGGACCGACGCAGTAGGCCTCGTCGGCCATGCGCACGTGGAGCGCCGCGCGGTCGACCTCGGAGTAGATGGCGACCGACCGGATGCCCATCTCGCGCAGCGTGCGGATGACGCGGACGGCGATCTCACCACGGTTGGCGACGAGGACCTTGCGGAAGGGGGGAGCCATGCGGCTCCCGGGGTACTTTCGCGGCCCCGGCGGCGCAATTGGCTTTGTCGCTCACCACCAGCGCTCGCGCACGCGGGCGCGGTGGGCGACGAGGTTGCCGAGGCCCTCCGCGTGCTTCTTCAGTGCCGAGGTCACCGGGAAGGCGAGGATGCCCTCCTCGAACGCGAAGAGGCTGGCGTCGAACGACGAGGGGCGATCGCCGAGGAGGAAGGGGCGGTCGCCGAGGATCTCGGACACCGCGTCGAGATCGGCGATGCCCATCGCCATGATCTCGGCGGGGGCGTGGCGTCCCGTGCCCTGACTCTTCAGGGACTTCTTCACGCTGCCGCGGATGAGCGGCATCAGCAGCTTGATCGGGCCGGGCAGGGCCGCCGCGAACGCCGGGCGCAGCGCGGCGAACGACTCGTCGGGGACCCAGCGGTTCCACATGCTGACGAAGTAGAGGCCGTCCTCGAGGGTGCGCCGCACCAGGTGCCCGAGCGCGCGCTCGTGGGCCGTGAGGTGGGCGTCGAGGTCGAGCCCGCGGCTCCTCGTCAGGTGCTCGAGGATCAGCTGTGAGTCACCCATCACCGCGCCGTCGATCTCGACGTACGGCAGCTTGCCCTTGGGGGCCTTGCGGATGTCGGCGGGGCGTATCTCGTAGGGGACCCCGGCCATCCGGAGGAAGGCCTCGAGCTTCACGCAGAACGGGCTGAGGCTCGGCGTGCCCCAGGCGCCGGGCGGCTGGTGGAGGACGATCATGGGCCCGAGGCCTACCATTGCTCGACGCTCGCCGCCCGACCTCCTAGGGAGGACGGAGTGCGCCGCTCCGAGATCGTCCCGTGGGCCCTGATCGGGTGCGCCGTCGTGCTCGGCGCCATCGTGGTGATCGACCGCGATCGCCCCACCACCAAGGAGCAGGCGTCGCGCGCCGGGCTCCTCCTGCGCGTGTTCCGCCAGGAGGACACGACCCGCATCACCCTCGAGCGCAAGGGCGAGAAGATCGAGATCGTGCGCCAGGGAGACACCTGGCAGCTCACCTCGCCGCGGGTCTCGCGCACCGAGTTCATCGCCGTCACGGGCCTCCTCAACACCCTGCAGGGCGCCCGCAGCGAGCGCGCCCTCGGCCAGGTCACCCCGAGCGAGCGCGCCGCGTTCGGCCTCGATGCCCCGCGGGTCAAGTGCGAGATCGCGATGAAGGGCGTCACCCTCAAGCTCGCGCTGGGGGGGCCGGCCACGGGCGGCGGCGCCGACGCAGGCGCCGGCGGCTCCGCCTACCTCGAGGTCGCGCCATACGGCGACGAGAAGGGCGGCGTGTTCGTCGTGGGTGCCGACGTGGCGGCGGTGCTCGACCGCGGCGCCGACGTCTACCGCGACCCCTCGCTGGTCGGCGGCACCATGTCGACGACGCTGAGCCGCATCGCGGTCAAGGGTGCGGTCGAGCTCACCCGCGCGGCGCACGGCACCTGGCGCCTGCCGAACGGTCTGCGCGCCGACATCGACGTGGTCGACGGCCTCTTCAAGACCCTCGCCGATCTCAAGGCCGACCCGTTCGTCGACGACGCCACGCCCGTCGGCAGCGGATTCCTCGAGGCCAGCCTCGGCAACGGCAGCCGGCTCGAGCTCGCGTTCGGCGGCCCGTGTCCCGTGCAGCCCGACAAGCTCGTCGTCGTGCAGCTGCGCGTCCCGCTCAAGATCACCGGCTGCGTGCCCAAGCTCGTCGTCGAGCGGCTCGCGCTGCCCGAGGCGTCGTACGTGGACGGGCACGCGCTCGGCCTGCTCTACGGCAACGACACCGCCAAGGTCGCCGAGATCGAGATGCTCACCCTCGAGGCGGGCGGCAAGAAGACCCTGGACGCCGAGCGCCGCCTCGACGGCCTGCACCTGCGCGTGCCGGTCGACGAGCAGGTCGACAAGGAGGCCGCCGATCGCTTCCTCGTGCGCCTCGCGCGCATCAACGGCACCGTGGTGTCGCCGGCGCCGAACGATCTTTCGGCCATCGGTCTCTCGCCGGTCGCTGGGCGCCTCGTCGTGCGCCGCAAGGTCGACCGGATCTCGATGGGCCCGCTCGCGGCGCCCGACGCGGGCGGTGAGTCGTGGGACCAGGTCGTCGAGATCGGCGCCCCGGTCGAGGAGGCCAAGGTCAAGGTGGTCTACCTGCGTCGCGGCGACGACGGCGCGATCCTGCGGGTGCCCGCCGAGGCCGCGGAGCTCCTGCGCGGCAGCGCGATCTACGAGCTGCGCAACCCGAACCTGCTGTCCGGGATCGACGCGCAGGGGATCACCCGCGTCGAGGTCAAGGCGCAGACGGCGTGGACGCTCGTCAAGAAGGACAGCGTCTTCCAGATCGAGAGCCCCCCCGGCCTGGGCGCCGACGGCGGCATGGCCGCGGAGCTGGTGAAGGGCCTCGTCTCCCTCACCTGCCTCCGCTGGGTCGACGGCAAGGGCGACGATCCGGCCTATGGGTTCGCCACGCCGAGCGCCTCGATCACGCTGACCGCCACGCCGAAGATCGGGGTCGACGCGGGCGCGCCCGTCGGGCCCACGATCCTGGAGTTCGGTGGTCCGAGCACGGAGGGCGGTGTGTTCGCGCACGTGAAGGGCCAGGAGTCGGTGTGCGTCCTCTCGGAGGCCACGCGCGATCTCGCCCTCCGTCCGCCCGTCGACCGGTCCATCGTCGCGTTCGACGCCACGACCGCGCCGCGCATCGTCCTCACGAAGGGGACGGCCACGCGCACCCTCCTGTTCTCCGACGCGACCAAGGCCTGGCGCGACGGCGGCGACGCCGGCATCAGCGCCGATCCGCTCGTGCGCAAGGCCGCGGACCTGCTCGTGGGCATGCGGGCCGAGGGGCTCGCGCACCTCGGCGCCGCCGGCAAGGACGAGGGCTTCGATGCGCCGCTGCTGGTCGTCGAGGGCTTCGACGCGGCGGGCAAACGCACCAAGCGCCTGGTCGTCGGCGCGGCCGGCAAGCTCGAGAAGGTGCCCGTCTACTGGGTGCGCATCGACGGGGTCGAGGCGACCTACGGCGTCTTGCGCGAGGAGATCGACAAGCTCTCCATGACCCTCTGATCGGCGGGGGCCCGAGGCCCGATCGCGCGGAACAGCATCGTGATGAGCGCGTCGGTGAACGCGGGGCCCTCGGGCAAGCCCGCCACGACGGGCATGTGGTTGCCGGCGATGCGCCGCATCATCTGGGGCACGAACCCGAGGCCCGCGGTGCACATCAAGGCGAACGGCAGCGGGATCGAGGGGTCGATCTCGCCGCGCTCGAAGCCGTCGGCCAGCGTGCGCAGCACCATCGGCAGGTGCCCACGCTGGAACCGCTCGACGATGCGGTCGAGCCGCGTGGAGCTCACGAGGGCCTCGCGCACGATGAGGCGCACCACCTCGATCTCCTCGTCGCTCGCGCTGCCGATGTGCGCGAACGCGTCGCGCAGGCGCTCCCGCGCGGGCACCGTGGGCCGGTCGAAGATGGCCTCGAGCTGGTGCAGGAGCTTGCCGTAGGTCTCCTCCACCACGGCGAGGAACAGGTCGTCCTTGGTGGGGTAGTAGTAGTAGATCATGCCGATCGACGTGCCCGCGTCGGCGGCGATGGTGCGCAGCGAGGCGCCGTCGACCCCCTCGGTGAGGAAGCGCGCGCGGGCGGCGTGCACGATGCGCGGGGCGATGTCGCTGCGGGGGCGGGCCATCAGACGAGCTTCTTCCGGAAGCGGAGGGAGGCGAAGGTGACGAGCACGGTCAGGATGACCACGAGCTGCAGGAGCTCGGTGCGCAGATCCTGGAACGAGGACCCCTTGAGCACGATGCCCCGCACGATGCGCAGGAAGTGGGTCAGCGGCAAGGCCTGCGAGAGCATCTGGGCCGGCCTGGGCATCGCCTCCCACGGGAACATGAATCCGGAGAGCAGGATGTTCGGCAGGAGGAAGAAGAACGACATCTGCATGGCCTGCTGCTGGGTCCGGGCGATGGTGGAGAAGAACAGGCCGACCGCCAGGTTCGCCGCGATGAACACGAAGGCGAGCGCGTAGAGCAGCGGCAGCGAGCCGATCACCGGCACCTGGAACACGAACCACCCGGCGAGCAGGATGAGGGTCATCTGCACGTAGCCGATGCCCACGTAGGGGACGATCTTGCCGACCACGATCTCGACCGGCTTCACCGGCGAGACGATGAGCTGCTCCATGGTGCCGCGCTCGCGCTCGCGGGCGAGGGCCATCGCGGTGAGCATCACCATGGTCATCGTGAGCAGCACCCCGATGAGCCCGGGCACGATGAACACGGCGGTGCGCAGCTCGGGGTTGTACCAGGTGGCGGGCTCGAGGCTGAGGGGCACCGCGGTCGCCACGCCGCTCGTGCGGGCGATGCGCGCGAGCATCATCGTCATCGCGCGCGCGGTCACCAGCGAGGCGGCGGTGTTGGTCGCGCTCGCCACCGTCTGCGGGTCGGAGCCGTCGACGACCAGCTGCACCTGGGCCGGGGTGCCCTTCTGCAGGTCGGAGGCGAACTTCGGCGGCACCACCAGCGCCACCTTGGCGCTGCCCGTGCGCATGGCGCGCTCGATCTCGTCGTAGGAGCGCACCTCGCCGGCCAGGTCGTAGAACCCGGTGGCGACGAGGGTCCGCGCGAGGTCGCGGGATTGCGCGCTCTGGTCCTGGTCGTACACCACGAGCGGGATGTGCCGCACGTCGGTGTTGATGGCGTACCCGAAGAGGAGCAGCTGCAGGACCGGCAGCACGACCATCATGGCGAGGGTCATGCGGTCGCGCCGCAGCTGCAGCAGCTCCTTCCACGCGATGACGAGCGCGCGCATCAGTCGGCCCTCGGGGCGTGGTGCTCCTCGGCGCGGACCATGGCGACGAAGGCGTCCTCGACGGTGGCGCGGGCGGCGCGCACGTTGCTGATCGCGAACGCGCGGAGGAGCTCCTTCGCGAGCGCGGCGGGATCCCGACCGTTGCGCGTGGCGACGCGGAGCACGTGGCCGTAGTGGGCGACCTCCTCCACGTCGGGGTGGGCGCGGAGCACGTCGGCCGCCTCGTGCGCGCGGTCGACCTCGAGCTCCACCACCGAGAGCTTGCGGCGCTCGACGATCTGGTCCGGGGTGCCGCTGTCGAGGAGCTCGCCATGGAAGATGAAGGCGAGCCGGTGGCAGCGCTCGGCCTCGTCCATGTAGTGGGTGGTCAGGAGCACCGTCGTGCCGCCGGCGGCGATCTCGTGGATGCGCTCCCAGAAGTCCCGGCGGCTCACCGGATCGACGCCCGCGGTCGGCTCGTCGAGGAACAGGAGCGGCGGCTCGTGGATGGTCGCGCAGGCGAGGGCCACGCGCTGCTTCCACCCGCCGGAGAGCGTGCCCGAGAGCTGGTCCTTGCGCGCGGTGAGGCCGGTCTGCTCGAGCACGGCCCGGACGCGCGCCGCGCGCGTGAGCAGCGGCACGCCGTAGATCCCCGCGTAGAAGCGCAGGTTCTCGGCCACGGTCAGGTCCTCGTAGAGGCTGAACCGCTGGGTCATGTAGCCGATGCGCTGCTTGATCTTCTCGGACTCGCGCGCGATGTCGTAGCCGACGACGGTGCCCTTGCCGCCGCTCGGATCGAGGATGCCGCACAGCATGCGGATGGTGGTCGACTTGCCTGCGCCGTTCGGGCCGAGCACGCCGAAGATCTCGCCGCGCCGCACCTCGAGCGAGACGTCGCTGACCGCGACGAGGCTCCCGAACCGCCGCGACAGGTGCTCGGTGCGGATGATCGCCTCGGGTACGGCGTTCATCGCGCGATCTCGACGAAGCCGGGGACCCCGGCGTGCAGCTCGAGGCTCGGGTCGTCGACGCGCACGCGCACGCGCACGACGAGGTTCGCGCGCTCCTTCTCGCTGAACAGGAAGCGGGGAGTGAACTCGGTGCGCGGCGAGATCCACTCCACCTTGCCGGTCCAGCCCTTGGTGGCCGCGTCCACGCGCAGGGTCGCGGTGTTGCCGACCTTGATGCCGCCGAGGTCCTTCTGCGGGACGAACACGTCCACGTAGGGGTGGCTCGTGTCGGCGATGGTCGCGACCGGCGTGCCGACCCCCGCGAGCTCGCCGGGATCGACGTGCACGTCGAGGACGGTGCCGCCGATGAGGGTCTTGGCGACGTAGCGCTTGATCTTCTCGTCGGCGAGGGTGACCGAGGCGAGCGAGGCGCCGACGCGGGTCTTGGCCCGGGCGACCTCCTCGGGGCGCGCGCCCTTCTGCAGCGCGGCGAGCTTGTTGGCGACCGAGGCCACCTCCGCCTTGGCGCGGGCGTGGTCGGCCTCGATGCGCTCGAGATCGGACAGCGGCAGCGAGCCCTTCTCGTGGAGCGCGCGCGCGCGGTCGGCCGTCTTCGACAGGAGGCCCTCGGTGGACTGCGCGGCCTTGAGCTGCGCGGCGAGCGCCCCGACGTCCTCCTTGCGGGCGCCGGCCTCGAGCAGGACGAGGTCGGCCTGGGCGACGTCGACCTCGCCGGCCCGGGCCGCGCGCGCCAGCGTCTCGAGGCGATCGTCGAGCGTCGCGAGCACGTCGCCCTTCTTGACGGTGTCGCCGCGATGGATCGAGACGGCGAGCACGGTGCCCGCGGCCTCGAACGAGACCACACGCTCGTCGTATTCGACGACGCCCTGGAACCCGGGCGGGGTGGGGGGCGGACGGTGGCAGCCGGCCGTGGACAGCAGGAACGCGGCAGCGAGGGCCGCTACGGCATTCTTTATCATGCGACTGATAATAGTCTGGGCCGGACCGCTGGCAAGGCTCGAAGGCCGGAAATCTCCGCGAAATTTTTTCCGCTAGCCCTTCGCAGCCTCGAGGGCCTGGTTCAGGTCGGCCGCGAGGTCGCGCCAGTACTCGACCCCGACGCTCAGCCGTACGAGCCCCTCGGTCACGCCGCCGAGGCGCAGGTCGTCGTCGGACATCTCGGAGGCCGTCGTCGTGCGCGGGTGACACGCGAGCGACTCCACGCCGCCGAGCGAGACCGCGAGCCGCACGAGCTTCAGCGCGTTCAGGAACCTGAAGGCGGCCGCGCGCCCGCCCCGCAGCTCGAGGGCGATCATCGAACCGGGCGCGCGACACTGCGCCGCGAAGATGCGCGCCTGCTCGCCGGTGAACAGCGTCGGGTAGTGCACGCGCTCCACCATCGGGTGCGACTTGAGGCCGGCCACGAGCTTGGTCGCGTTCTTCGACTGCTTGGTCATGCGCAGCCACAGCGTGGCCATGCTCCGCTGCAGCATCCACGCGGTGAACGGCTCGCAGATGGTGCCGAGGAACGCGCGCGTCGCCTTCACCTGCGCCGTGAGTTCGGGGGTCTTCGTCGTGATGGCCCCGGCGACCAGGTCGCTGTGGCCCCCGAGGAACTTCGTGGCCGAGTAGATGGCGATGTCGGCGCCCGCGACGAGCGGCGACTGGAACACCGGCCCGAGGAACGTGTTGTCCACGAGCAGCGGCACGTGGCGATCGGGGATCAGCCGGTCGATCCGCGCGCGCATCGCCGCGAGGTCGATCATCTCGAGGGTCGGGTTGGCGGGGGTCTCGAGGTAGACGAGCGCGAGGTGCTCGGCGTGCGCGGCGAGCGCGGCGTCCCACCCGCCCTCGTCGACCGCGATCGCGTCGACCTTCCACTCCGGGAGCATGTGCCGGAAGAAGTGGTCGGTGCCGCCGTAGACCGGGCGCTGGTAGAGGATCTTGGTGCCCGGGCGCGCGAGCGTGAGCAGCGTGGTCGTGATCGCCGACATGCCGCTGGTGAACGCCGCCGCGGCCGTCGCGCCCCGCTCCACGCCGCACAGCGAGTCCTCGAACATCTCGGCGTTGGGGTGGTTGAGGCGCGCGTAGATGAGGCTGTGCACCTCGCCGGGCAGCGCCGCGGTCTTGCCGAGCGCGATCTCGAAGTGCCGCGCAGCCTGCTCCGCCGTGGGGAAGCAATAGGTGGACACCGGATAGATCGGCGGCCGCACCGCCATCACGCTGAGCGAGGGGTCGAAGCCCTCGGAAATCGACGTGGTCTGCGGGTGGAGGCGGGGAGTGGTCATGGCAAGGTCGAGCTAGCCCCACGGCGTGCGTGCCGACAGTCTCACCGCAGCACACCTCCACCGCCTTGCGGTCACCCGCCCCGGTTGCTCCCATCGGGGGATGAACTCGCGCACGCTCTCCCTCGCGCTGTCGACGTTCCTGCTCGCCACCGGCACGGCCTCCGCCAAGACCATCATCAAGGACCCGAATCCCCCGAAATACAGCGTCGAGATCGAGCCCAAGCTGAACCTCGCCTACTTCGGTGTCTATCGGTATGGCGGCAATGGCTGGGGCCCCGGCGTCCGCTTCTCGATCCCCCTCATGAGCCCCGGGTTCATCAAGACCATCAACAACTCGGTCGGCATCAGCTTCGGCGCCGACTTCGTCCGCTACGAGGGCTACTACTACAACTGGTGCGACCCGAAGCGGTGTCCGGGCTACTACAACGGGTACGACGCCTCGTTCTGGTCGCTGCACCTCCCGGTCGCCATGCAGTGGAACTTCTGGCTCACCGAGAAGTTCAGCGTGTTCGCCGAGCCCGGCGTCACGCTGCGCAAGTCGTTCTATCGCGACGACCCCTACTTCAACCAGTACTGCGACCCTCGCGCCACCAACTGCAGCTCGCGCGGCTCGACGGATCTGTACTTCACGTTCTTCGTCGGGGGGCGCTTCCACTTCAGCGACAACCTGGCGCTCACGCTGCGCCTCGGACACCCGATCGACTTCTCGGCCGGGCTCTCGATCTTCCTCTGATACGTTCCGCGCCATGAGTCGGCGGTCCGGCTTCGTGCTCGCCCAGATCGGTCACGATCTGCGCGCGGGCATGCTCGTCGGGCCGGCGCTGATCACCGTGACCTTCGGCCTCTTGGGGGCGCTGGTCGTGCGACTCGAGCGGGGAACGACGCCGCCGGCCTGGATTCCTCCCCTCGACACGGCGAGCGCCCAGGTGGTGCTGGGCACGATCGCGGGCTCCATGATGACGGTCGTCTCGATCACCTACTCGGTGCTCCTGATGGCGCTGTCGATGGCGTCGATGCAGTTCTCGCCTCGCATCCTGGTCGGGTTCCTCGTTGATCGCGCCAGCCAGTCCACGCTCGGCCTGTTCCTCGGCACGTTCCTGTACGCGCTCGTCGTGCTGCGCGCGGTGCACGGGGACCCGCAGGCCTACTCGGCGCCCGTTGCGGTCGTCGTCGCGGTGGCCCTCGCCTTCGTCTCGCTCGCGAGCCTCGTGCTCTTCATCAGCCGGATCGCGCAGGGCATCCAGGCCAACCACATCGCCGACCGCATCGCCCACGAGACCCGGGCCATCATGGACGAGGTGCTGGTGGGGGCGGTCGACGAGCCGGCCGTGGACCGCCTGGCTCCGCCCGAGAACTGCCGGGTCGTGCCGGCACTGCGGTCCGGGTACGTGCAGCTCGTGGACTACGATCGCCTGCTGGCCGTCGCCGACCACCACCGCACCACCCTCACCATCCTCAAGGCGCCGGGGGAGTACGTCGTCGAGGGGACGCCTCTCGCCACGGTCGACGGCGCGGAGATCCCCTCGACGGAGATCGACGAGGGGTTCGACTTCGGTCCGATCCGGACCATGCAGCAGGACGTGGAGTACGGCCTGCGGCAGATCGTCGACATCGCGCTCAAGGCGATCTCGCCGGCCGTCAACGACCCGAGCACGTGTGTCACCTGCATCGACAACCTCACGAGCCTCCTCGCGTACGCGGCCTCCCGCAACGACCCGGTCACCACGCGCGAGGGGCTGGCCGGCGGGCGGCTGCGGATGGCGCGTTCCAGCTTCGGGCGCCTCGTGGACATGTGCTTCCACCAGATCCGACAGTACGGCCACGGCGACCTGGCGGTGGGGCTGCGCCTGGCCCGCGCCCTCACCGACCTGGCGCAGGTCACCGAGCGACCCGCCCGTCGCGCCGATCTGCTGCGTCATGCTCACTTGCTCGAGGCGAGCCTCGCCGATCACTTCCACGCGGACGAGCGCCATGAGCTGGATCGTCGGCTCGCGAAGCTGAGGCGGTCCCTCGAGGGGGGCTAGGGTGCGAGCCGGTTGGGTCGGCCTGGGGTCGAGCGTCCGTCGGCGTCCCAGCCGAACGCCGCTGCTTCGTCGTCGGGCACGTCGAGCGCGCGCCGCCCACGCGACGCGGTCTTGGTGGTGCCCACGTGCGGCAGCTTCGAGAGAAGGGTCCCGTCGCGTTCGAGGACCCCGACGTCGCCCGTCAGCTTCAGCGCGGGCACGACCACCATCGGGGTGCCCTTCGCGGGGACCTGGTCGCCGGCGAGACCCGCCTTGAACCCGACGCCCACGACGAGCGCGAGGGCGCCTGGTGGCAACACCACCGAGGGCAGCGGGACCCGCTCGACGCCGTCGAGCACCACGAGGTCGAGCAGATCGACGGGGTCGGCGCCGTCGTTGCCGAGCTCGATCCAGCGCTGCGTGGCGGCCCCGGAGGGCGGGCGCGCGAGCACCTCGTTCACGACCACGTGGCGCCGCCTCGGGGCCGTCGTGAGCGTGCGGTCGACCGCGTGGTCCTCGTCGCCGCGCACCACGCCGCGGATCGCGAACGCCTGCGCGGGCAAGAGACCGCGCACGACCCAGCGCGTCTCGGCGGCGAGGGGCGAGAACACGGCGTGCTCGCCGACGAGCCCGAGGAACGCCCTCGGGGGCTCTCGCCCGAGGAACGTGATGCGATCGTCGTCGATGCGCGCGCAGAGTCCGGGCACGATGGCCGTCCACTCCTCGGAGCACTCGGCCGGCGCCCTCGGCACGCGGTCTTCGACCACGAGCGGCGCGGGATCGAGCGCGACGCCGCCGATCCGAGGAGGCGCGAGGAAGACGCCCTCGCTCTCCGGGGCCTCGATCTCGAGGCACGGGACGTCCACGCGCGGGTGCACCTCGGCCTGGTGGAGCGCCCCCTCGCTGTCGAGCCAGTCGGTGGTCGCGGGCAGCGCGGGGAGCTCCCCGGCGACGCAGTACGTGACGGGCGCCCCTGGCAGCGCGGCGCCGACGAGCGGGTGTAGCCGGGGCAGCGGGGGGACCCCTTCGACGCGGAGGGCGGTCACGTGCGGCGGGCGCGCGGGCAACGTCGTGATCAGCGTGTAGCCGCCGGCGGGCACGCCCCGGATGGGCTGCACGACCAGCGCGCCGGGGACGGGCACCACGGTCACCGGCGTCTCTCTCGCCTTCTGCGCGGCCGTGGGGCGGCCCTTCGCGAACGCCTCGGCGGTCGCGTCGTCGACCGCGCCCGCGACGAGCGCCACCCGTACGGTCCCGGCGTCGACGGCGAGCGCACCGGTCAGGCGGACGGTCAGTCGAAACGACGGGGCGAGATCGGTCGGCTCGACCTTCTCGACGCTCACGGGCTGGTAGCCGCGGGGGGGCTGGTAGGTGGTGGGGTCGCAAGCGGTGAGGGTGGAGAGGAGGAGCAGGCAGCGGCGCATGTGGAGGGGTCGGCACGACTGCCGCCCGAGTTGCTTGTGTGCTTGAATCGATGCCGGCGCTCGCGCGTCTCTCTCCAGGATTGGTGGTCAGGATGCGATTCCCCCGGTTGTCTCCGTTTCTCCTCGGTCTGGTCGTGCTCGTCCCCGTGGCGAGCGTCACCACGGGCAGCGCCAGCGCGGCCGACGATCAAGGGTCCGGCGCCGATTGCAGCGTGACCGGCAAGGGCGTCGTCGAGAAGGGCGTCTTCATCTACAACGCCGAGAAGGACGGCACCCCCATCGCGGGCTTCGCGACCCAGGAGGTGGTCCTCACGGTGTCCGATTTTCCGGCCGATCCGAGCGCGGGGCGGGCCAAGGTCAAGACCGGCAAGGGCTCGGGCTCGGTCCGCATCGAGGGCTTCATCGACCCGACCAAGATCCCCCTCGCCGCCAAGCAAGACGTCACCGTCGTGGCCGACCACGTGTGGATCGGTCGCGGCCAGGCGGTCAAGCTCAAGGGTGCGTCGCCCGGCAAGCTCCACGTCCAGACCACCATCACCGCCACGCAGCAGACCCTCAAGGGCAAGGCCACCTGCAGCCAGCTGGCGGTCGGCCCGGTCAAGACCGACGAGTTCGAGCTCCCCAAGGACGCCAAGAAGTGGGTCCTCAAGTCCTCCTCGCTCGACCTCTTCGCCGAGTCGGGCGGCGGCAGCTCGGTGTTCACCATCGAGGTGCCCAACGCGGGCGCCGGCGTGCTGCTCTACTCGACCGAGATGAAGGGCCCGTGGGTTCGCGTCCAGCACAAGGGTTCACTCACGGTCGACGCGTGGGCCAAGGTCGCCGACCTCAAGCCGTTCCCCAAGGGCGAGATGCTCGACGCCCTCAGCACCAACAGCATGGTGTCGATCTCGCCGGCCAAGCTCAAGGTCGAGGGCTCCACCAAGCTCGTCATCGTCGACAAGGACGTGCCGCTGCGCCTCACGGCCAACGACGCGGTGAAGGCCATCGGGGTGATCGAGTCGGGCGCCGAGGTGGTGGTGGTCGACACGGTCGCCGGCTGGTCGCGCATCTACCCGAAGGGGCTCGAGATCATCCCGCCCGACGGCAAGGACTTCTGGGCCAAGGCCAAGGACCTCGGGCTCTGAGTGTCCGTTCGGGGCGTCCGTTCGGGGTGCGCCTCGCCCTCCTCGTACCGCTGACCCTCCTCGCGTGTTCGCGTCGCGCCGACGAGCGCGCAGCCACACCGATCGTGGTCGCCCCGTCCGCGATCACGACCACCTCGGCGACCGCGTCGTCGGCGGTGTCGGTCGCCCCGGCCCCCACGTTCCGCGCGAAGGAGCCCTACGGCATCGTCGTCGCGCCACCGTCGCTGCACGTGCCCGTCGTGTACCTGCACGGAATGTGGGCCTCGCCCGAGGACTCGTGCTCGTTCTTCGAGCCCGCGGCGGCCCACGTCGGGCCCCTCGTCTGCCCGCGCGGCAACCTCGCGCCGAGCGCCGGGGGTGCGTGGGGCGGCCCGCTCGCGGCCAAGCGCGTGCACCTCGACGAGGCCCTGAAGGCCGCGGGTGCCCATGGCCCGCTCGCGCAAGAGGGGGTCCTCCTCGGGTTCTCGAGCGGCGCTCTCTTCGCCCTCGAGCTCGCGCAGCACGAGCCGGGACGGTGGCCCGCGCTCGTGCTCATGTCGATGCACCTCTCCACGTCGGCCGCCGCGTTGAAGGCCGCCAAGGTGCGCCGCCTCGTGCTGGCCGCCGGCGAGCAGGACGGCAGCTTCGCCCACCTGCGTGCGCTCGCCACCACGCTCGATGCGGGCGGCGTCTCCACCCGCTTCGTCACGCTCGGCAAGGTGGGCCACCACTTCGCGGTCGACATGGAGGCGCGCATGACCGAGGCGATCGACTGGGTGCGCGGCGGCTGATCTCCTACGCTCCGGCGCGTGTCCTTCGACCCCTACGCGCCGCCGGCCGCCCCGGTCGCGACCGATGTCGATCTGCGGCTCACGGTCTTCGTCGAGGACTACAAGCTGGCCATCAAGAAGGGCAGCACGCTGCCGGCCTGCTGCGTGCGGTGCGGCGAGCCCGCCGACACGCGGGTGTCCCACCGGTTCTCGTTCACGCCGCGCTGGGTCGGTTGGCTCTTCCTCCTCAGCTGGTGCTTCGCCCTCCCTGTGATGTTCGCCGTCACCAAGCGCGCCTCGCTCGACATGCCGCTGTGCAGCCCACACGCGGTCGCCTGGAAGCGGGGCCGGACCCAGCGCTGGATCGGGCTCGGCGTGCTCGTGCTCGGCGTCGCGCTGGGCATCGTGTCGCTGGTGGTCGAGGCCCCCGAGGAGGTGGGGCTCACGCTGATCGGCGCCGGCCTCTTCGTGGGGATCCTGCTGGCGGTGCTGGCGAGCAAGCAGTTCCTCCGCGCCGACAAGGTCGACGACCACTACGTCTACGTCGTCGGCGTGCACCCCGGGGCCGTCGCGGCCGCGCTGCACGCGAGCACACAGCGGCCGCCCTGACGGCGAGCGCTCGGCGGACGCCAGCGGGTGGCGCCGACCAGACACGAGGTTACAGATGGCGACCGGCTGCTCGTGGTCTCGGGCGAGGCGGCGCTCGTGATCCAGATCGGCTCCCCGCGCGTCGCGCAGCGCATCGATCTCGCCCCGCTCGCCCGCCTGCTCGCGCCGCCCACGCGCGCCGCCCTCTCGGACCCGCAGCGCGACACGCTCCTGCAGCGGGCCGGCACGGTGCGCGCGCTCTCCGACGCACCCGACGACTTCTTCGCCGAGCTCGCGATCGATCCAGCCGCCGTGCGCGCCCTCCGGAAGGCGGCGCCGCAGCTGCCCACGCACCTCGTCGTGAAGAGCGTCGGGGCGGCGCGTCGTTCCCGCAGCTGGCTTCGTCCGGCTCGACCGATCGCCGTCCAGGGAGCTCGGCGCGAGCGCACGCTGGCCAGGATCGTCGAAGAGGATCGCGGCGTCCCATGCCCTCGGCCTTCGTGGCTCCGGCCAGAACTACCGGAAGACCTGGTAGGCGACTTGGTTCGAACGTCTGACCTTCAGCTGCCGCTGGTCGCCGGGTGCGGCGGGGCCGAGGTCGACGGTGCCGCGGGCGGCGCGGAGGCGCTCGCGGAGCCGGAGGGCGCGGCGCTCGCGGACGCTGCCGCCGCGACGCCGGCGTCCTTCTCCTTGGCCTGGAAGCAGCGGAGCTCGAGGATGGGCTCCTTGTCCACCCGCACGACCCAGGCGTTGTCCAGGGTGCACGTGGTCTTGCCGGTCTTGTCGCGCCAGTCCTTCCAACCCGCCTTGGTGAAGCACGGGGTCAGCTTCTCGCGGAGATCGATGATGTCGCCGAACGGCAGCTCCTTCTTCAGATCCCTGGTGCACGTGAAGACCCACTCCTCCGACGTCGATGCATCTCGGCAGCTGCCGACCGTCGGCACGCTCACGCGTGTCACCGTCGTGCCGGAGGGGCGCGTGCACTGGAGCGAGGCGAAGTGATCGGAGGCCGACGCGACGATGGCCGCGATCGCGCCGCAGTCGTCGTCCACGTCGTCGCACCGCGGCGTGTTCGAGGACGGGGACGGCTCGGCTTTGGGCGCAGCCTTCACGGGCGCCGGCTCGGGCTTCGGCGCTGGCGCCGGCGGAGGGGTGGACGGCGCGGTTGCGGCGGTGGGTTCGGCCTTGGGCGTGCCCTTCTCGCACGCCGAGAGGAAGCCGACTGTGATGATGATGGGCGTCAGGGGGCGGAGCTTGGACATGGGATGACTCGAGGAAACGCGCTGAGCGAACCGCACCGAGACTACGTCGACGTTCGGGGGGTGCGAAGCGAATGGATCCGCCGACCTCGGCGCGAGCGCGACGTGCGGCGGACCGATCGACCGGGGGGCACGCCATGGCCTCCGTGCGCGCGCAGGGGGCGCGAGGTGACTCCGTCGCAGGGACGTCTCCCATTGGGTTCTCCGCCGCCCGTCGCGAGGAAGGGCGCGACGGCGGCGCAGGTGGCGCTCGCCTGGGTGCTGGCGCAGGGCGAAGACGTCTTCGTGATCCCCGGGACCCGTCGCATCGAACGCCTGAAAGAGAACCTCGGCGCGTGGAACGTCCGCCTCACCGACGAGGTGCTCCTCGAGATCCGGAGCCGCGTGCCGCGGGAGACCGTCGGCGCGCGCTACTGACGGCGTCCGGGTCGCGTCAGGCGTCCGGCACGCCGTGTTCGAGGGCCACGGTGAGCAGCGACGCGCGCGAGAGATCGAGCGCTCGCGCCTGCCACGCCCGCATCTCCACGTCGATCGGGTGGCTCGACGCGAGGTAGCGCGCGTGGGCCGCCTGCAGGTCGGCGGCGCGGGTGTACAGGACGAGCGCCAGCCCGTCGGCGCTCCGCTCGACGAAGACCAGCTCGGCCAGCATCCCCTCTTCGGCGAGCAGTGCGGACAGCTCGGCGCGTCGACTGGAGAGAGAGCCTAGCCACGCCACGAAGGCTTCGCCGTGTTCCGGGAGGAGGGGGATGCGCACACACTGAGCCTGGGCCATGTCCGAGCGGTAGGGTGCGCGATCGCCATCGACGAGTTGCCCGAGGTGGGGTGGGCGGCGGCCCGCCAGCACGCGGCGCCCTGGGAGGATCACTGGGGAGCGTTCACCGGGTCGTCGCCCCATGGGCGAAGCGGCGGCGCGAGCACCGGTGGAGTCCTGACGAGGACGGGCGCCGGCGCGACGGGCGGGGGCGCTGACGGCGATGCGAGCACCTCGGGCACAGTCGACGCGGTCGCCGGGGGCGGCGGCGCGAGAGGCGCGGCGCGCGAGGAGAACGCTCCCCCTGCGAGCACCGACGCGCCCCGGTCTCCCTGCGAGAGGGCGCTCCGGCCGAACACGAGCGCGGAGAGCCCGAGCCCGAGCACGAGGCCCACGCGCCAGAGATCGCGCCGCCGCGATCGCGGGGGCGGCGGGGTCTTCGCCTCCACCGGCGAGAGCGTGTGGTGCTCGCCCGGGACCGGCGTGCGCAGCGCGACGTGCGCCCGTCGCGCCCGCATCGCGGCGCGCTCGATCGCCACCTCCACCGTGTGCCGACGCTGCGCGAGGCGGTCGCCCAGGTGTCGCTCCACGAACGCGGCGACGTCGCGCGCCGTACTCCCTCCGACGTCGGCCAGCGCCTCCTCGAGGGCCTGCCCGAGCTCCGCGGCCGTCGCGAACCGCTCGGTGGCCTCGTGGGCGAGCGCGCGCCGCACGGTCCGGCGCACCCCTTCGGGCACCCCGCGCAGCGGCGCGGCCGGGCGGCCCGAGGCGAGGATCGCCATGGTCTCTTCCTGCGAGTCGCCCTCGAAGGGCAGCCTCCCCGCGATCAGCTCGTAGAGCACGACACCGACCGCCCACACGTCGACCCTCCGGTCGATCGTGGCGCCCGCGAGCTGCTCGGGCGCCATGTACGGAGCCTTCCCCTTGAAGTGGCCGTCTGCCGTCGCCGCGGCGCTGCGCGCCTCGGCCCGCGCGATGCCGAAGTCGATCAGCTTCACGGCGCCGCCCGCGGTCAGGAGGACGTTCTGCGGCGACACGTCGCGGTGGACGATGTCGAGTCGGCGGTTCTCGGCGTCGCGGGCCTCGTGGGCGGCGTGGAGACCGGCGCAGAGATCGGCCGCGATGCGGAGCGCGATCCCCACCGGCACGCGCTCGCCCGCCCTGGCCGCGGCCCGCCGCAGCCGCGAGAGCGACTCGCCGTCGACGTATTCGAGCGCGAGGAAGAGCTGGTCGTCGCGCGCGCCGACCGCGAGCGTCTCGGCGACGTTCGGGTGCGCGACGCGCGAGGCGATGCGGGCCTCGTCCGCGAACATGCGCTGGAAGTGGTCGTCCTCGGCGAGGTGCGCCTTCACCTGCTTGAGCGCCACCAGGCGCCCGTCGGCGGCGCGTCCGAGCCACACGATGGCCATCCCGCCTTCCGCGAGCGGCGCCAGCACCTCGTATCGCCCAAGCATGTCGCCGGGCTGGATGCCCGAGCAGGAGAACCAAGTCATTCGCGTCTCCGTTGCGAGGTCCACGGCGAAGGAGCTCACCTCTGGAGCAACGCCCGTTCCTGGATGCAGCGACGATCGTATGCGCGGATCGATCGTGTCTCGCGCCGGTGACGCGCCTTGCTCGCGACCCTCGAGACGCGCGCGCACTCCGAAGAAACGGGAGCCTCCGTGATCCATCGCAAGCTGTGGTCCGCGAGGGGTGATCGATCCGATCGCACACCTCGGATCGCATCGATCCGAGCGCAGACTGTGCCACGCCGCTCGACGTGTCCGACGACGCACCGCGATGTGGCGGAGGAGGGGGCCGCGGCGATGCCGCTGTCACCCTCACTGGATACTCGACTCGGACGACCCTCCTCGCCGACTGACTCAGACCGTCCGCCGACGCACCGCCACGACACCGCTCCCCGCCACGAGCCGCCCCACGACCGCCGCCGGCTCGCCGAACTCGGCGACGAAGCGCTCCGCGTCGGCCAACGGCAGCGCGAGCAGGAGCCCACCGCTCGTCTGCGCGTCGGCGAGGATCTTCTGCGTGGCCGCGTCGACGCTCTCGTCGAACCGCACCTTCGGCGCCACGAAGGCCAGGTTCGCGACCGTGCCGCCCGGCACGAACCCTCCCTCGATCAACGCGCGCACCCCCGGCAGCACCCGCACCGCGTCGGCGTCGAGCTCCGCGTCGAGCGCGCCGTCGGCCAGCGTCTCGAGCAGGTGCCCGAGCAGACCGTACCCGGTGACGTCTGTCGCCCCGTGCACCGCGAGCGGGCGCGCCAGCACGGCCGCGCGCTTGTTCGACGTGGTCATCGAAGCGACCATCGCCTGGTAGCGCTCGTCTCCCTCGCCGAACGCATCCCGCTTGAACGCGGTGGCGAGGATCCCGGTGCCGAGCGCCTTGGTCAGCACGAGCGCGTCGCCCGCGCGCCCTCCGCGCTTGGTCCACACGCGCGCCGGATCCACCGTGCCGATCACCGCGCACCCGAACTTGGGCTCGGGATCGTCGATGGTGTGCCCACCGACCACGAGCACACCCTCCGCCGCGCAGGCCTTCGCACCCCCCGCGAGGATGGCCGCGAGGATCTCGAGCGGCAGCGTCTTGGTGGGGAAGGCCGCGAGGTTGAGCGCGAAGCACGGCGTGCCGCCCATCGCGTAGACGTCGCTGATCGCGTTGGTCGCCGCGATGCGCCCGAACGTCTCCGGGTCGTCGACGATGGGCGTGAAGAAGTCCGTCGTGAGGACGAGCGAGGGCGTCCCGGGTGGCGCGCCGGGCAGCGGCATCACGGCGGCGTCGTCCGGGACCGTGAGCCCGACCGCGCCCTCGGGGAGCGCGGCGAAGAGATGGTTGCTCGAGCGCAGCACCTGCGCCCAATCCGCCGGGCGGATCTTGCAGGCTCACCCCGCGCCGTGGGCGAGCTGCGTGAGGCGCACCACGTCGAGGCCGGTCATGATCAGAGCCCCCTCTCAGAGAGAGGCGTACTTGTCGACGGGGTACTTCTGCGCGGCCTTGTCGAGGCTCGTCTGCACCATCTCGGCGGTGATGACGTTGGGGAGCAGCTCGAACGTGCCGTCGGGGTAATAGACCACGTAGGCCGGGATGCCGTTGCGATCGAGGCCCTTGTAGAACTTGTCGAGCAGCGCGTTGAGCTCGTCGCTCTCGTTGGTCATGTCGACCTTGACCGGCAGCACCTTGGTGCGGTCGAACGCGTTGCGCACGGTGTCGCTCTCGATGAAGGCCTTCTCGTTGGCCTTGCAGCTCGCGCACCACTCGGCCGTGAAGTCGAGGAACACGGGGCGGTTGCGCGCGTGCTCGGACTTGACGCGGTTGGCGTCGTACATCGTCCAGACGATGTGGCCGTCCTTGATGACGGGCTCCATCGGACCGCCCTTCTTGGCGGCGCTGCCGTCGTTCGCGGCGAGGGCCACGGCCATCGCGGGGCGCTCGAAGGTGACCATCGAGCGGTAGGCGAGCACCACGCCGGCGACGGCGATGATGCGGACGATCCAGCGGCGGCGGTGGGTGTGGCGCAGGCCGCCGAACGAGTGGTTGCCCCAGAACGCGACCGCGACCGAGAGCAGGAAGAACAGGAACCAGTTGGCCGCCTCGGGGGTGACCTGCTTCTGGAACGTGCGGAACAGCCAGATGGTGGTGGCGATGAGCGCGAAGCCCATCAGCTGCTTGACCTGCTCCATCCAGGCGCCCGGGCGCGGGAGGCGGTTGCCGATGGCGGGGACGAGCGTGAGCAGCAGGTAGGGCACTGCGAGCCCGAAGCCCATCATGCCGAACACGAGGAACACCTGGACGGGCGTGGTGGTCTGCAGGAGCGCGAACGCGACGGCGCTGCCGACGAACGGCGCCGAGCAGGGCGTGGACATGATGGCCGCGAACCAGCCGTTGACCAGGGACCCCCAGGCGCTGCCCTCGTCCTCGTCCTTGCCCTCGGTCGAGATGAGGATCTCGAACACCCCGAGCGCGTTGAGGGCGAAGACGAAGACGATGGTGGTGAGCGCGGCGACGAACGGCGGGTGCTGGAACTGCATGCCCCAGCCGAGCCGCCGGCCCGACGCCTTGAGCGCCACGACGATGGCGGCGATGGCCAGGAAGAGGCTGACGGTGCCCGCGGTGTAGGCGAGCCCGTGCTTGCGACGCTGGGCGGGGGAGTGCTTGGCGTGCTCGACGACGTGGAACGCCTTCAGCGTGAGCACCGGCAAGACGCACGGCATCACGTTGAGGACCAGACCTCCGAGCAGCGCAGCACCCAGTACACCCAGCATGGCTCTCTCCCTAAGACGTCTCCCGCAGCGCTTGGTTTCAGACCAGCTCGGCGATGACCGCGACGGCCTCGCCTCCGCCGATGCACAACGTCGAGAGCCCGCGGGCGACTCCGCGAGACTTCATGGCGTGCACCATGGTGGCGAAGATGCGGGCCCCGGACGCCCCGATGGGGTGGCCGAGGGCGATCGCGCCGCCGTGGACGTTCACCTTACCATGGTCCAGCTCGCAGTCGCGCATGGCCGCCATGGCCACCACCGCGAAGGCCTCGTTGATCTCGAAGAGGCCGACGTCGGCGACGGCGACGCCCGTGCGCGCCGAGACGTCCTTGATGGCCGCGACGGGCGCCGTGGTGAACCACTCGGGGGCCTGCGCGGCCGCGCCGTAGCCGAGGATCCTGGCGATCGGGGTCAGACCGTGCGCCTTGACCGCGGCCTCGCTGGCGAGCACCACCGCCGCCGCGCCGTCGTTGATCGACGAGGCGTTGGCCGCCGTGATCGTGCCCTCCTTGTCGAACGCCGGCTTGAGGGCCGACATCTTGGCCGGGTCGCCCTTCTTCGGGCCCTCGTCCTCCTTGATCACCAGCGCGTCGCCCTTCTTCTGGGCGACCGAAACCGGCGCGATCTCGGCGTCGAACCGCGACTCCTTCTGCGCGGCGAGCGCGCGGCGGAACGACTCCTTCGCGTACTCGTCCTGGGCCTCGCGCGTGAACTTGTACTCGCGCGCGCAGAGCTCGCCCGCGACGCCCATGTGGAAGTTCTTGTAGGGATCCCAGAGGCCGTCGTGGATCATCCCGTCGAGCATCTGGCCGTGGCCCATGCGGTAGCCGCCGCGTGCCTTGGTCAGGTAGTAGGGGACGTTGGTCATCGACTCCATGCCGCCGGCGACCACGAGGTCGGCGTCGCCGAGCGCGATGGCCTTGGTGGCGAGCACGATCGACTCGAGACCCGAGCCACACACCTTGCTGACGGTGACGCAGGGGACCTTGTTCGGGATGCCCGCGCCGAGCGAGGCCTGACGCGCTGGGGCCTGGCCGATGCCGGCGCTGAGCACGTTGCCCATGAACACCTGCTGGATCGCGTCGGCGGAGACCTTCGCGCTCTCGAGGGCGGCCGCGATGGCCACGCTCCCGAGCTTCGGCGCCGCGAGCTCGGAGAACGCGCCCTGGAAGGCGCCGATGGGGGTGCGACGAGCAGAGACCACGTAGACCGGGGGGAGAGCCATGCCCAGATTCATGGGCCAACCGGCCGCCGCCCGCAACAGTCTTTGCCCGTCTCCGTGGGCGGTCCTGGTCCCATGCTGCTGTCGCCGAACTTTCCATTCGGGCTGCTTCGTGGCACACCTTCGGCCATGCACCGAGCGCGCTTGTCCGTGACCGTCCTCGTGTTGGGTTTCGTCGGGTGTGGTGGCTATTCCGTGCCCTACGAGGGCGCGCAGGGTGCCGCGCGGAAGGCGGGCGAGGTCGCCGTCTACGACATCGAGTGCAAGGACCCGGCGATGGGGCCGGCCGACTGCACGTACAACGGCGGTCCGATGGGCTTCAAGGCGCTCGGCGTGTTCCGGGTGCCGCCGAAGGCGCTCAAGGACTGGGCCTCGTATCGCAAGAAGGTGCAGGAGCAGGCCGCTCGCTACGGCTGCCCGGCGGTCGCGCTCCGTCGCATGGGCCCCGCCATGGTCGACGCGCAGACGACCGGTGGCTTCTGCATCGATCCTGCAGCCACGCCGGGCGGACCGGCCAGCGCCGGTGGGCCGAACCCGGGCCCGGGCATCTCGGTGACCGGCACGGTCAACGTGACGGCGTGTCAACAGGCCTCGGACTGCCCCGCCGGCACGGCCTGCAATCGCGGTCAGTGCGTGGCGCCCGGCAGCCCCTGAGCCCGCGCGGGCCCGCCTGACTCGTTCGCCACGGGGTGGGCGACGACCGACCGCGCGAAGGCCCCGAACGTCGGACCGGCCGAGAAATACAGCGCCGGGAGCCAGAACGGGACGCCGAGCACGTCGGGCGCGAGGTGTCGGAACATGCCCGCGCGGATCAGCAGCACCTCGGCCAGCGGCCCGAGGAAGGCCGAGACGAGCCCCAGGAGGAGCCCCGCGCGTGTGCGATCGAACGCCAGGAACGCGCCGAGGGCGCAGGCCGAGACCACGACGAGCTTGGCGTGCGGGGGGAGCCAGGCGCTCAGCGCGTAGATCGCCGCGAAGACCCCGAGCCCGGCCCCGAGCGTGACGGGTCCCGCGGCGGGCCTTCGACCGCCGAGGCGCGCGAAGCCTCGTGCGTAGAGCAGGCCGCCGAACCCGTACGCGCTCGCGAAGAGGAGCGGCGCCCACCAGGCGGTCGAGAGCACGACGGGGTGGGTGTACGCGGTGGTTCCGCTGAAGGTGTGGAAGGCGTCGAGCAAGGTGCCGACCGTGGCACCGAAGGCCAGGAGGAGTGCGAGCGCCCGCCCCATCGCCGGCAGGATGCCACACCCCTGGACGACGGACGTCGATGGACCGTTCAGGGGGAAGAGAGCGTTTCGCGCGCCTAGTCCAAGAAGTGTCTCCAGAAAAGGAACAAATGCGTGACGAGCGTGGCAATTCTGTGAACTCCTGGTAGACTGCTCGTGTCACCCCCCACGGAGGTTCTCTTTTGGACACCCCCCACCACGTCCGCGCGATCTCCCAGCTCGCCAACGCCCGCACCCTCGACGCGCCCTTCACCTCCAGTCCCCGGCGGTGGCGGTTCACGCAGGCGGCGGTGTTCGCGCTGAGCGCGGGGATCGCCACGCTCTATGCGTATCGGGCACCCGCAGCCGGGGCCGCGGTGGGGTCGCTCGTCGCGGACGGCGTGGTCACGCAGCGTGGCTCGGCCAAGCCGCTCGCGGGGGTCACCGTGGTGCTCGACGGCGCCACCACCGCCAAGACCGACGCACAGGGCCGCTTCCACTTCGGTGGGCTGGCCGCGGGCGGCCACGCGCTCCGGTTGACGGGGGACGGCCTCACCACGGTCGACGCCGAGATCACCGTGCAAGAGGGCGCGAGCCCGTTCGCGCTCGACCTGCAGCGCAAGGACCAGACGCCGCCGGGCGAGGCGCCCGTCGAGGCCGAGGTCGTCGTCATCCAGCCGGCGAAGTGACCGAGCCAGCGGTCGTCGTCGCGCGCTGGGTCTTCCATCGCCGGTGCATCCAGAGCCACTCCTCCGGGGCCGCGCGCACGTAGGCCTCGAGGCGGGCCGCCATGGCGCGCGTCGTCTCGTCGATCCACGCCCGTCCGGCGCGCGGAGGGGGCACGAAGACCTCCTCGATCGTCACGTGGTGTCCACCGCGCCGCCCGCCGAGGGCCAGCACGAGCGGCGCACCGCTGCGGGCAGCCAGCGTGGCCGGCAGCGTGTCGTGCGCGGCCTCTTCTCCGAGGAACGGCGCGAACACCACGCCGTGCGTGCGCTCCGGGTCCTGATCCACGAGCACGGCCACCGCTGCGCCGCCCGCGAGCCGCGCGCGGGCCGCCGCGAGCACGCCGCCGTCCGGCGCCGGCAGCAGATCGACGCCGCGCCGGGCGCGGGTGTCCTGCCAGAGCGCGTCGAGACCTCGCGCCGAGAGCCGCCGGGTGATGACGGCGAGCTTCGTCTCGTTCGCGCACGCGCAGGCCACGAGGTCCCAGTTCCCGGTGTGCGCGGTCGCCACGATGACGCCGCGACCGAGCCGCCTCGCCTCGTCGAAGCGCTCTCGGTGGTCGATCCGCACGAACGGCAACGCCCCTCTGCGCCGGCGCGCCGACAGCCACACGAGCTCGAGCAGGGACGCCCCGAGCCCACGGTACATCTGCGACGCGCTCCGTTCGGGGGCCGCGACGCCGGCCCGCTGCATGGCGGCGACGACGTGCGCGCGCCGGATCCGCAGCACCGACCCCGCGAGGAAGCCGATCGCCGCGCCGAGCGTCGAGAGGAACCGAAACGGAAACAGCCCGAAGAAGCCCGCGATCAGCCGCAGCGACCACGGCGGAACGCGTCGGAGGTCATGGGGTGTTGCCTGCACCGTTGCCCGCGCCCGTGCCGTGGGTCGGCGCCGTCTGGACGAGCCCGGCGTCTTCGAGCTCGTGTCCGTTCACGCGGTCGGCGATGGCCTTGCGCAGCGCCAGGCGCGCGCGGTGCAGGCGCGTCTTCACGGTGGGGATGGTGAGGTCGAGGATCTGCGCCACGTCTTCGGTGGAGAGCTCCTCGATCTCGCGCAGCATGAAGACCGAGCGGTAGGCCTCGGGCAGGGCGTCGACCGCCTCGCGGGCGTGCACGGCGAGCTCGCGGTTGGCGACGTCGTCGTCGACCGGGGGCGCCCAGTCGTCGACCGGTTCGGCCATCTCGCCCTGCTCGGTGTAACGCGGCGACGCATCCTCCAGGCTGGTCTCGCGGTGACGACGCTCGGTCCGCATGCGCATCAGCGCCGCGTTGACCGTGATCCGGTAGAGCCAGGTGGTGAAGGCGCTCTGCTCCTGGAACTGCTCGATCTTGCGGAACACCTGGAGGAAGGCGTCCTGCATGGCGTCCTGGGCCTTGGACTCGTCGCGGGTGAGGCGGAGCGAGAGGCGATAGACCTTCTCCTGGTGGCGGCGCACGAGCTCGCGGAAGACGCTCTTGTCCCCGGCCTGGAGGCGCCCGACCAGGGCCAGGTCGGTCTGTTCCTCGAGTGCAACCACCTGTGCCATGGAAGCGCCCAACCTAACGCTGGTCTCGTCGGACGAAAGGGGGATTCGTTTCGACGACGCGGAGGGGCCGTGCGACAAAACTTCGCTTGACACCGGATGGGGGTTCGCCGAACGGACGGCCATGGCCAAGGAAGAACGTAAGCCCGCGACGAAAGTTTCCGGTCGAGGTCACCGAGCCGCGTTCGAGCACGCCCGGGACGTCCGGCCCCAGGCAATCACCGGTCGCGAGCGCCCCCGGGACATCATCGAGGGCCGTTTTCCGGCCTACGTGGGGCGCCAGGAGCGGATCGCCTACGAAATCATGCGGCGCTGTGTGGAGGAAGACGCCCGCATCTTCCTGACCCTGTCCGGCGCCATGACCCCGGCCGGCCTGCACGCGAGCTGCATCATCCCGCTGATCGAGCGCGGCCTGATCGACGCCATCACGACGACCGGCGCCAACCTCTACCATGACGCCCACCGGGTCATCGGCCACCGCATCCGCGAGATCGACCCCAACGCGGGCGACCTCCAGTACCGCCTGGCGCGGATCATCCGCATCTACGACCTCGGCTTCCACGAGGAGGTGCTGCTCGACACCGACCGCCTGTTCTCGGCGATCCTGCGCCGGCCCGAGCTGCAGCGCCGCATGACCACGACCGAGCTGCACTACGAGCTCGGGCGCCACATCGCCAAGATCGAGGACGCGCTCGGGGTGGCCGAGCCCTCGCTGCTCGCGACCGCCTACCGCTACGGCGTGCCGATCTTCGTGGGCGCCGTGCAGGACGGCTCCATCTTCCTCAACGTCGTCAAGCTGCGCGCCATGCTCGGCGAGGCGTTCAAGCTCGAGATCGACGTGTGCGCCGACGTGTTCGAGATGGGCGCCATCCAGCACCACTGCTTCGCCGTCGAGAAGCGCAAGATGGCGGTGTGGATCCTCGGCGGCGGCGTGCCCAAGAACTACACGCTCCAGGGCGAGCCGCTCCTCGATCAGATCCTCGGCGTGCCCACGCACGGGTTCGACTACGACGTGCAGTTCTGCGTCGATCCGGTCGACAACGGCGCGCTCTCCTCGTGTCCGGCGGGCGAGGGCCACACCTGGGGCAAGGTCAGCGCCGAGAGCGTGGCGTACGGCTCCATGTACGTGCACGCCGACGTGACGGCGGTGTTCCCGTGGATCACCTACGCGCTGCTCTCGGACCCGGCGCTGCGCCGCAAGCCGGGTCGGCTCTACGACCACCGCAAGTCGGCGATCGCGGCGCTGCAGGTCAAGGTCGACAAGAACCGCCGCAAGCTGCAGGCGACGATCGAGTACCCGCTCCCTTCGCGCGACAAGAAGCTGCGCGCGGGTGGGAAGAAGAAGGCCAAGAAGGCCGCGAAGTAGCGTCGCGCGGCCCCGCGCGTGGGTCCGCGGGGCCCTCAGCCTCAGGTGCCTTCGCGGACGAACACGAGCTCGAGGGCGTGGGAGCCGTCGACCGGGTCGACCGCGTAGAGCACCGCGCCGCCGCAGCCGAACGAGAGGCCGCCGAACGCGCGTGGGCTCCGCGACTCGTTGGCGAGCAGCTTGGGCACTCCGCTGCCGATGCCGTTCCAGGCGTAGGCGCGGAGGCGCCGCCCTGGGCCGCCGCTCGTGTCGGTCGGGGCCACCGACGCGACGTAGATCGACGAGCGGCGGGTGCCGTCGCCGACGCCCGAGGGCACGTGCGTGAAGAAGCCACCGGACTCGTCCGACGCCACCACGACGAACGCCTCGAGCGAGCCCGCGTTGTTGTGCGCGAGGATCGGCGCGGTCTTGGCCCCGTCGACCGCG
Source organism: Myxococcales bacterium (assembly GCA_016794445.1). Lineage (GTDB taxonomy): Bacteria > Myxococcota_A > Polyangia > Polyangiales > JADJMO01 > JADJMO01. The sequence continues at coordinate 924 of JAEUKC010000238.1, read as the reverse complement.
CTGTTCGCGCCGACCGTGAAGCCGCCCGCGCCGTCGACGTACGGGTACATGTCGCCCGGGAGGTTGCGCAGCTCGTACGTGCCTGCGAGGACCGGGTCCCAGGTGACGGTCTTCTTGGTCAGATCGATCCGCCCGAGCGCGGTCGTGACGGTGGTGGTCGTGGGGCCCGACTTGGACTGGCGCGCGGTCAGCGAGTAGAGGCCCGCGGCGCCGCCGTAGAACGCCGGCGAGAGCGTGACCGGGTCGCCGAACAAAGGCGAGCCACCCGTGAGATCGACCGAGTCCGACCACACCTTGCCGATGCGCGCCTTGAGCACCGCCGAGAACTTGTCTTCGGCGACCTTGAAGAACAGCGGCGAGCCATCGCCGAGCATCACAGCGCCGAGGCCAATCGCGTCGTTGCGGTCGGCGCCGAGCTTCTGGTCGACCGGGTCCTTCCAGGCGCCGCCGGTGTAGCTGCGCGTGATGGCCTTGAACTGACAGTCCTTGGCCAGCGTGCCCGCCGCGCAGGCGCCCGTCCACGCCGCGTATTCGACCTCGGTCGCCGAGACCGGATACAGCACGAGGCCCGGGCTCGCGGGGACGACGCCGTTGCCGTCGACCGTCACCTTGGACAGGAGGCGCGCCGAGAGCCAGCCATCGGTCGCGGTCCAGGTGCTCGTGACGACCTTGCGCAGCTCGCCCGAGCCCTCGAGGGCCACGAGCACGATGCTGCCGTCGGCGAGCATGCGGTACTGCGGGGAGCTGCCGAGCGCGCCGAGCTCCGCCTTCGCGCCGGCCGCGGTCCACGCGCCCGACAGCGAACGGAGCCGCATCGACGGGCCGCCCGCGCCCTGCCAGACCATCACGCCGAAGCGACCGTCGTCGAACCCGAACAGATCGACGGTGGCGCGCCCGGAGCCGCCGTCGAGGGCGAGATCCTGG
>JAEUKC010000186.1:0-13829 GCA_016794445.1 Myxococcales bacterium | reverse complement strand
CCCCCACTACAGCAGGCGACATGCCAGCCGTTCCGGCGCCCTTAATCGTGTGATTCCAGACACTTGCGAGACGCCCCACCTGTCACGAATCCAGACGCCGTCTCTGCGCCGGACGCTCTTGCAGCCCTCGACGGGCGAGGTGTCCATGGTGGCAATGCGCCTCGGATTCCTGTTCGTCTTGTGCCTCGCTGGCTGTGGCTCGAGCGCGCCGAAGGTCGCGAGCCCGACCGCGACGAGCGAGCCCGATCCCCTCGCGGTGGGCGGCGACGAGACGTGCGTGCGCAAGGGCACGACGATCGAGTGCCACGGGCGCGCGCTCGCGCTCGAGCAGGCGGAGGAGGCCGGAGCACGGAAGTTCGTGCTCGACTTCGCCCAGGGCGCGCGGCAGATCGAGATCGGCGACTACCACGCCTGCGCCATCACCGCGTCGGGCGGCGCCGTGTGCTGGGGCTACAACGCCTTCGGCCAGCTCGGCAACGGCACCAACGAGGACCGCACGGCGGCGGCGCCCGTGGTCGGCCTGACGCACGTCGACGGGATCGCGGTCGGCGCCTCGCACTCGTGCGCGCGGCTCGCCAGCGACGTCTGGTGCTGGGGCGGCAACCTCCAGGGCCAGCTCGGCGACGGCGCCGACAAGGACCGCTTCGCGCCGGGCAAGGTGCTCGGTGGGGTGCGACAGCTCGCGCTCGGCGGGTGGAGCTCGTGCGTCGTGAAGGACGACGGCGCCGTGCTGTGCTGGGGAGACAACGCGCGCGGCAAGGTCGGCGACGGCACGACCGCCGATCGCCGCGTCCCCACCCCCGTCCCCGGACTCCTCGCGGCCGAGGTGCGCGTCGGCGAGCAACACGTCTGCGCGCGCACGACCGACGGTGCTGTGAGCTGCTGGGGCGGCAACGACCACGGACAGCTCGGCGACGGCGCGAAGAAGGACCGCCCCACCCCCGCGAAGGTGACGGGGCTCGCCGGCGTCGTGCAGCTCGCGCTCGGCGGCGCACACACCTGCGCCCTGCTCGCCGACCACACGGTGCGTTGCTTCGGTCAGGGGAACTACGGCCAGCTCGGAGACGGCGGCCACGCCGACAGCGCGAGCCCCGTCACGGTGAGCGGGCTCGCCGACGTCGTCGAGATCCAGGCCGGCGACCACCACACGTGCGCGCGCCTCGCCAAGGGCGGCGTGCGCTGCTGGGGCAAGGACGACTTCGGGCAGCTCGGCGATGGCGGCGGAGCGAACAAGGGCGCACCCGTCGTCGTGCTGCCCTGAGCCGCGGGCTCACTCCGGGGCGACGCCCTTCTTGCCGATCGGGACGAAGTACTTGTCGGCGACGCGCACGACGAGGACCGTGGTCGTGCCGTTGCAGTGCGCGGACTTCCACACGACGACGCCGACGTCGCCGTCCTTCGGCGACCAGCCGGCCCACGCGCTCGAGCCCGAGAGCTTCTTGGTCTCGTCGTCGGGCCATTGCAGGCAGTCGGTGGTGTTGATGCTGGTGTAGACCTCACCGACGTCGACGAGGCGCACGCGGCCCGAGTCGACGGTGCCCGCGCCGACCTTGGAGACGGGCCCCGGCGTGGGCGTGGTGACGGCGACGCCCGGCGTACCGGCCCACGGGACCGCCGCGGTGGAGCCGGTGACGTAGGCGATGCCCTTCTCGTCGATCGGCACCACCTTGGCGCCGATCTTCACGAACACCACGGTGACCGACTGGCTGCAGTGCTTGCTCTTGCCGATCGCGACGCCGGTGTCGCCGTTCTGCGGGGACCACCCACCCCAGCCGTTGGTCCCGCCGAGCGCCTTGGAGGAGGCGTCGGGCCACGTGAGGCAGTCCCCCGTGTTGATCATCGGGTAGACCTTGCCAGCGGAGACGATGCGAACGGTCGGCGCGGCCGCGGCGACGGGCGGCGCGCTCCCTCCCTCGGAGATCGTGACGCCGTTCTGGTTGAGGGCGGCGTAGTGATTGTCGCCGAAGTCGATGATGTAGACGGTGAGACCGGGGTTAGAGCAGTGGGGCGAGCTCGAGACGACGGTGCCGCTCATGCCGTTCTTCGGATACCAGCCGCCCCAGCCGCTCGTGCCGCCGGCCTGCTTCACGTGCGCGCTCGGCCAGGGGATGCAGTCGCCCTGGTTGATGCTCGAATAGAGCTCGCCCGCGTCGACGATGGTCGCGGTCTTCGGGGCCTTCTTCTCGGGCTGGGTCCACGCACCGCCCTCCAGCATGCCCATCTGGTTCTGCGGGCCCTTGGCAGGCTTGCGGCCGCAGCCGGTGATGACGACGATGGACGCGAAGGCGAGGGCAAGGCGAGACATGGTGCACGAATCTACACCGTCGAACGCGGGGTGGGAGCGCGAGGGCAAGGTCCGGGTGGGCGATCACGATCTCGCCTGGATTTCCCGGGGTGACGGTTCGTCGACGGTGTTGCTCCTCATGGGGCTCGGCGGCCGCACGAGCGACTGGGGCGAGGCGTTCCCGGCGGCGCTCGCCCGGCGCCACCGCGTGATCGCGTTCGACAACCGCGGCACCGGGCGCTCGGCCCGCGTGGACCGCGCGTTCTCCCTGCAAGACCTCGCCGACGACGCGGTCGGCGTGCTCGACGCGCTCGGCGTGGCGCGCGCACACGTCATCGGCATCTCGATGGGCGGCATGATCGCGCAGCGCGTGGCCGCGCAGGCGCCGCGGCGGGTCGACAAGCTCGTGCTGATGTCCACCCACGTGGGGGGTCTCCGCGTCTTCTGGCCGCACCCACGCGCGGTGCAGGTGCTGTTCCCCGAACCGGGCACACCCGCCGCGCAGATCGTCCGCGCGCGCATGGCGGGGATCGCGGCACCGGGGTTCGCGGACAAGAACCCGCACACGGTCGACGCGATCGTCGCGAGCGCGCTCGGCGCGCCCACGCCGCTCCGCACCTATCGCTACCAGCTGCAGGCGGTGCTCCGCGACGACCGCTACCCGGTGCTGCGCCACATCCAGGCCGAGACGCTCGTCGTGCACGGCGACGCGGACCCGCTCGTGCCGTTCGAGAACGGCAAGCTCCTCGCGCGCAAGATCCCGCACGCGCACCTCGCGGTGCTGCACGGTTGCGGTCACCTGCCGATGTGGGAGCAGCCCGAGCAGCTCTGCCGCGCCGTCACCCAGTTCCTGGATGGAGGGCCAGTCTCCTTCGAGCGGCCGCCGTTCACTTGATCTGCGTCTTGCAGCCGAGGAGGATGTCGATCTTGGCCTTGAGGTCGGCCTTGATCTCGGCGCACGTGGACGGGCAGAGGATGATCTTGGTGGGCTTGGCCGCGTCGTCGTAGCGCCAGCCGCCCTTGCTGCAGTCGACGGTCTGGAAGATCGTGGTCGAGGGCGGCACGCCCCCCTTGCTGTACTCGACATTGACGAGCCCGTACGAGATCTCGCCCTTGGCCACCTTGGTCGGGAGCTCGAACTCGCACGGCAGCGCCTTGCCGCGCACCGTGGAGAGCGCGTCCTGGAACTGCTTCTCGACGGCGGTGGGGTCGGTCGCGAGCACGGCCGACGTGGTGCCACCGCCCACCGCGATCTGGTTGGCGACGGCGACGTTCACGCCGGGGAGCCCGACGACGTAGGTGTAGACGCCCTTGGTCACGCCGGTCGCCGCGAGGTCGGCGATCACCTTCGCGTCTTCGGGGTTGACCGTACCGCACGTCGCGGCGGGCCCCGCAGGCGCGCCGTCGGTCACGAGCAGGACGGCGGCGGCCTCGCCCGGGCGGGTCTCGAGCTCCTTGATCAGCTGCCGGATCGCGCCGCCGAGCGCCGGGTAGATCGGCGTGTCGAAGCCGTCGGGGAGCTCGGCGTCGATGGCGTCGGTGAGCGCCTTGCCGTTCTTGGGCAGCACGTCGAAGGGCACGCGCGGGGTCATGTACGCAGCCGAGTCGCAGACCGGCGTGCCGTCGGCCTTGCGCGGGAAGAAATTGAGCGCGATGCGGAGCCCCGTCGAGCCAGGGTCGGCGACGAACGCGCCGAGGCCCTTGCGGGCGCCGGCCCACTTGGTCGACGTGACCTCGGGCCCCATCGACGAGGACTTGTCGAACACCACGTACAGGTTGAGCGGCTTGCTCGTGGCCTGCTCACGCACCGCGCCGCACGCGGCGTCGGGGTCGAGCTTGGTGTCGCCCACGGCGTCGATGCCGACCGCGTCGAGGTTGATGGACCCGGAGTCGACGGAGCCGTCGAGGGTCTCGTCGGAGCGCTGCGCCGAGCAGGCCACGCCGAGCGCCGCGAACGAGCCGAGAAGGAAGGAGAGCGCGAAGAGCTTGCGCATGCGGGTCAGAGCATACGCGATGGGCCCGCCGCGCGCTCGCGCGCCAGCAAGTCGCGAAATCCCTCGACGAGCGGCCGGTTGTGGAAGCCGAGCTCGCGGGCCGCCGCGGCGCTGTCGAACCTCCGGAACAAGGGGAGCGGCACCGGCACGAGCGGCCGCTCTGGACCGCCGCCAGCGGCGTAGAAGGCCTGCGCGAGCGCGCGCGGAGAGCACGGCTCGCCCGCCACGTTGTAGGCCCGGCCGACGCTCGAGGGCCGCGCGAGGCACTCGGCCACCGCCTCGGCCACGTCGCCCGCGTAGACGAACGGCAGCCGCGCGAGCACCGGCGCGGGCACGATCGGCCACGCGAGCCAGCGACGCAGCACGCGCGTGAAGTTGGGGTCGAACGCGCCGTAGATCGCCGAGGGTCGTACCGTCGTCAGCGCGATCCCGTCGCGCGCGCACGACCGCCAGCACTCCTGCTCGGAGAGCGCCTTCGAGATCGCGTAGGCGGTGAACCGCGACGGCCGGTCGCGCTCGCTCCACTGGGCGTGCCGCTCGTCGGCCGGGAAGAACGGCAGGCCCTTGTACACGGCGACCGAGGACACGTGCACGAGGCGCCGCAGGCCGACCTCTCGCGCGGCCGCGAGCAGGTTCTTCGTGCCCTCGACGTTGACCCGGGCATAGGCGGCGGGACTGCCCTCCGAGAGCGAGAACAGCGCCGCGTTGGAGACCAGCGCGTCGACGCCTTCGAGCGCAGCGACGAGGGTGTCGGGCTCGAGGAGATCGGCCCGGCGCAGCCCAATCCGGTCACGGAGCCCCGGTACGCGGTCCGGGTCGCGCGCGACGCCGACCACCGACCAGCCCCGCGCGAGCAGCGCATCGACCAGGTAGCGCCCGAGGAAGCCCGTGGCACCGGTGAGCGCGACCTTCACTTGAACCCGGTCACGTGCACCACGTACCACTCGCCGCGCCACGAGATGAGCGAGGTGATGTCGATGGCGTGCGGGTTGCCCGCGGCGTCGAGGTAGCGGAGCTTGTTCTTGAGCACGCGGAAGTAGCCGAGCTTGTTGCCCTCGCTGCCCGGCTTCATCCACTGCGCCTTGTCCTCGGGCACCTCGAGGCCGACCAGCTGCGCGTCCATGGCGCCCTTGCCGAGCTGCTCGTGCGCCTTGTGGATGTCGCGCGCGTAGGCCTTCATCAGGCGGTTGTTCCAGTCGGCCTCCGCGTTGGCGACGTTCTTCACCTCGCGATAGGCGATCAGGGGGAAGAACGCCGGCGCCGCGATCTTCGGGTCGTCGACCTGGATCGCCCGGAACAGGAGCTTCACGCGCTGCTCCCACGAGAGCGAGCGGAGCGAGGGCTTCTCTTCGGTCTGCGGCAGCGGCTTGCCGGCCGCGTCGACGAGCACGGGGACCGGACCGATCGCCGACGAGGGGGTGCTCGCCGAGGTGCTCGCCGACGCGCTGGTCGACGCGCCGGCGCTCGGTGCAGGGGCGGCGCTCGACGAGGCGGCCGACGCCACGGCGGTCGTGGGCGCGGGGCTCGGCGCGGGGGGCGTGGGCTTGTCGCACGCGGCGACGAGCGCGAACGGCAGGAGGGCCAGGGCCTTCATCCGGCGCATGTTAGCGGAACAACTCGGCGAGGAGTCCGATGAGGTCGGAGCTCGCCTCGAGCCCGGAGTCGGCGCCGACGTAGGGATTGGAGATCGCCGGCGGGCCGCTGGGCCGCCGCGCCTCCTTCGCGCGCTCCTGTCGCTCGCGAGCCTCGAGCGCGGCCTGCTTCGCGAGCCCCCCGCGGTCGACGAACGCGAGCACCGCGCCGAGCTCGCCACCGTCGAAGAACACGCCGTCGTCCTTGCACACGTCGACGATCACGCCGCTCACGCGCGCGAACACCTTGCGGTTCATCGCGCGGGCGCACCGCGGGCACTTGAGGTAGCGCACCCCTTGCTCCACGTACCGCGGACGGGGGGCCAGCTCCGCGGCGAGGTTCGCGCGCACGGCGTCGTCGGAGAGCACGCGCTCCACCGCCTTCTCGGCGAGGAACACGCCGCCGCAGCCTCCACACTCGTCGAGACCGACGCCACCGCGGTCGGTCGCGGTCAGCGCCCCGTTGCACCGCGGGCACGCCCCCGAGAGGCCCTCGCGGTACGCGTTCACTCGTCCTCGTGGGAGACGTCGAGCTGGATGCCGTCGGTGACCCGCACGCTGCCGTTCTTGGGCGGTGGGAAGCGGAACGTGCGGTAGACCGAGATCACGCAGCGGACGACGTCGACCTGGCTGATCGAGGCCCCCGGCGCCTCGACGCACCGGGGGACGCCGTCAGGGTCGAGGCGGAACTGCGTGCGCACCTCGCCGTGCACGTTCTCCCCGGGGGGCGCGGCCTCGGCGCAGGCCTCGAGCTGCTTCCAGTGCGCCTTGCGCACCTCCGCCACCACCTGCTTGGCGTTGGGCAGGTACCCCTCGGCCTGCGGGACGGCGCAGTCGGGCTCCATGAACGGCGCCGGGTACTTGTAGGTGGGCTGGGCCTTCGCCTCCGGCCCCTTGTCGGCGACCTCGCCGGTCGTCGTCGTCTTCGTCTTCGCCGAGGTCGCGCCGCCCTCGCCGGTCTTGGCCGCGGGCGGCGAACCACAGGCGACGAGGGTGCACAGGCCGAGCACGAGGGCGGCTTCACGCATCGCGCGGATCATACAACGCGGCCCGCCGTGCTAGCGACCCGTCATGGATGTGGAGAGAGAGCGCGCTCGGGACACGTGGCTGTTCCCCGTCGGCGCCATCGTCGCGCTGCTCGCGGTCGCGTTCGGCGCGTTCGGCGCGCACGCGCTCGAGGGCAAGCTCGACGCCCGCGCGCTGCGCTCGTTCGAGACCGCGACGCGCTACCAGATGTACCACGCGGTCGCGCTCCTGCTCACCGGGCTCGCCGCCGCGCAGTGGCCGCACCAGCGCGCGACCCGCGCCGCGGGGATCGCCTTCTCCGTCGGCCTCGTGGCGTTCTGTGGCAGCCTCTACGCGCTCGCCTTCGGCAGCCCGCGGGCGTTCGGCGCGGTGGCGCCCATCGGCGGGATCGCGTTCATGATCGGCTGGGGCGCGCTCGCCGTCGCGGGCGTGGTAGGTTCGCGTCCACGATGAGCGCGGGCCCTCCTTCGATCGGCGAAGACGTGCTCGGCGAGCTCGAGCGTCAGGGCGCGGCGTGCACCGGCGACGTGCCGGCGCTCGTCGCCACGAGCAAGGGTGCGCACCCCGGCTTCGTCGACCCGAACGCCCACGCCCGCGCGCTCGAGCTCGCGCTGCTGCGCCGCGCGGCGGCCGCCGATCGCCACGCGGCGTGGTGGCTCGCGTGCGCGGCCGCGGTCGTGCGCGCGTCGCCGCTCTCGCCACCGCAAGAAGACGCCGAACTCCTCGTCGGGCGCGCGTTCGGTGAGCTGCCGCAATCGGCGGCCGCGCGCAGCCCCCTGCCCGAGGGCGCCCGCTGGCTCGTCGCGGGCCACGCCGAGCCTCCGGCGACCGCCCACGCCCTCGAGCTCGCGCGCAAGAACGCCACGACCTACGTCGAGCGCCTGGACGCCGAGCTGCAAGGCCGCGTGCCCACGCTGCTCGCGCGCACCGGATCCGCGCCGACCGTGGCGCCCATCGCCATCGAGGTCGTCACGACCTACGCCGCGGCCGCGACCCTGGTGCGCGCGTCGATGGCACGCCTCGGCGACCGGTGCGTGGCGTTCGACCCGTCGCTGGCCGAGGTCGCCGCGCGCGCTCTCGCCGAGCTCGACGACGCGACCCTCCCGAGCCTGCTCGCGCGGGTCGAAGAGGCGCGCACCGCGCTCGCGGCGCCGGCCCCGGCCCTGCCCACCGTGGAGCGCACGTCCTTCGTCGGCGCAGCCCCGCCCACCTTCGCGACGCAGAGCGGTCAGCTCGCCGTCGCTGCGCCACCTTCGGCCGCGCCGGCCTCGGTCGAGCAGCTCGACGCCTCGATGCGCGCGGCCTTCGAGCGGGCCTGGACGAGCCGCGATCCGGCCGATCGCGCGGCGTTCGAGCAGGCGGTGCGCGCGCGCTACCTCCCCGAGACCACCCACATCCTCGACCCCGAGCAACGGCGCAAGGCGCTCGACCACTACGTCACCCACGCGCTCTCGCAGCTCGGGAGTTGACTTCGGGTCGACGGGAGCCTCGATCATGGGGGGTCCAGGCGGTCCCCAGCTCGGATAATCTCCCTGCATGGGGAAGATGCACGTCATCGGGGCGGGGCTGCTGCTCGGGCTCGGCTGTCGGACCAAGCCGCCGGAGCTCGGGCCAGGGGATCTCGGACAGCAGATGACCGTCTCGGTCTGGCTGTTCGGCTACGACCCGATCGAGGCCCGTCAGCTGAGCGACAAGGCGCGCAGCGGCAAGGGGCTCATCGCGGTGCGGCTCGATCAGGGCAAGCTCGACGTGCTGCAGGACTGCTTCGTGCCGGGCACGTACACCTACCGCGCGCTCTCGATGACCGAGCAGAGCCTCGTGCTCAAGAGCCACGACGAGGCCAAGGCCACGCTGCCGCTCACGTGGGGCACGTTCTCGGGCGAGTTCTCGCAGTCGAGCTCGCTCGAGATCCGCTACAAGTCGCCCGGCGACTACACGGCCGACGTGCCGCCCAACGTGCAGCTCGCGGGCAGCTGTGCCGGCGCGACCCACGTGGTGAGCTACGTCACGGTCGGCGCTTTCTACACGCAGAGCGGCGCCAAGGCGAACGTCGGCGGCAGCGCCGCGCTGCCCGGCGGAGGTCCCGGGGTGAGCGGCGGCAGCGGCAGCGAGGCCCAGAAGGCGACCTCGGGCGGCAACATGGAGGCCTGCAACGGCGGCAGCGGCCTCTTCGGCGGTGGCCTCTCGGTCGACTGCTCGACGCCGCTCAAGATCACGCTGCGCAAGATCGACGCCGTCGCGGCGGCGGCGGGCGAGACCTGCAACGACTCGGCGTTCGTCGCCAACCAGAACGAAGGGTTCCACTTCGACGGCAAGGTGTTCACCATCGAAGCCGACCAGCTGCGCCTGCTCGACGAGAAGATCCCCGGCGACTTCGCCTGCACCGGGCAGATCACGCCGGCCGAGCTCAAGGCGTTCGGGGGCGTCGTACGCTTCCTCGACAAGCACAAGGGCGTGCGCGCGCACGTGAGCGTGAACTGCACGCCGCTCATCCCGCTCGGTCCGATGTCGTCGAACCTGCACCTGCAGGCGATCATGGGCCACTTCGCCAGCGCGGGCCTCTCGGGGCGCCTCACGTTCAGCGAGTGCACCCCTGGTTTCCCCACGTTCCTCCCGGTCGGCAACGGCGTGGCCGTGGAGCTCGAAGGCGGCTGCACCGACATGGCCCAGCCGCCGCCCCGCAAGTGCAACAAGTGAACGGAGCGACTGGCGGACGGCTAAGGCGCCGGCAGCGTGGCGGCGAGCGTGGTGCGCGCCTCGCGTGAAGGGGGCGGGTCGGCGTCGAGCGCGTCCTCGATGCGCCCGGCGGCCTCGCTCACGGCGGCGAATCCGTAGGTCGCCGCCGTGCCCCGCAGGCGGTGCGCCAGCGCCCGCGCGGCCGCGATCCCCTCGCCCGAATCGGCCGCTGCCAGGGCCGCCCGGAGCTCGGCGAGCTTCGCGGGGAGCGCGACCCCGTAGGCCTCGCGCAGCTTCGCGAGCCGCGCCTCGACGCTCACAGCGCCGCGCCGATCTCGCGGATCTGCGCGGGCAGCGTCAGCACGTCGAACGGCTTGGCGATCACCGACGCCACCCCGAGCGCGTGGTAGCGAGCCACCTCGTCCGCCCCCGCCTTGGCCGTCATGAACACGACCGGGGTCTGCACGCCGGCCGCCCGCAGGCTCGCGAGGGTGGTCGGGCCGTCCGTGCCGGGCATCATGACGTCGAGGAGCACGAGGTCGAACGCCTCGCGCGCAGCGAGCACGAGCGCCTCGGGGCCCGAGGCCGCGAGCACGACGGCGAAGCCCCCGAGCTCTCGCAGACACAGATCGGCGATGGTGCGGATGTCCGCCTCGTCGTCGACCAACAGGATCTTGTGAATCTCCACGGCTCACTCTGGTTGTCTGGTCGCTGGGGCGGCTTTGAGCAATCATGCCACGACCCGTGGCCGAGCGTCCCCGCATCCTGTTCGTCGACGACGACCCCGAGCTGCTCGCGTACCTCGCGGCGGCGGTCGCCGACGAGTTCGACGCGGTCACCCACGCCGACCCGAACGCCGCGCTCGACGCGCTCGCGAGCGAGGACTTCGACGCCGTCGTCACCGACCTCTCCATGCCCGGCATGGACGGCCTCGAGCTCTGTCGGCGCGCCCTCGCGTTGCGCCCCGATCTCCCCGTGATCGTGCTCACCGCGCACGGTCGGGTCGACGTGGCCATCGCCGCCGTCCGGGCGGGCGCTTACGACTTCGTCACCAAGCCGCCGAGCCTCGACGTCCTGTCGGTCGTCCTGCAGCGGGCCGTCGAGCGACGACGCCTGCAGGCCGAGCTGGTCCGGCTCCGCGAGGAGGGCGTGGCGCGCCTCCCGCGGATGGTCGGGGACAGCCGCGCGATGCGCGAGGTCGCCGATCTGGTGCGGCGGGTCGCCAGGACCGACAGCACCGTCCTCGTCACCGGCGAGAGCGGCACCGGCAAGGAGCTGGTCGCGCGGGCCCTCCACGAGACGAGCGGTCGCCCCGGTCGGTTCGTCGCCGTCAACTGCGCCGCGATGCCCGAGCACCTCCTCGAGAGCGAGCTCTTCGGCCACGTGCGCGGCGCGTTCACCGACGCTCGCAGCGCGCGCGAGGGCCTGTTCGTCGAGGCCCAGCGCGGCACGCTGTTCCTCGACGAGATCGGCGAGCTGCCCCTCGCGATCCAGCCCAAGCTGCTGCGCGTGCTGCAGGAGCGCACCGTGCGGCCCGTCGGCGGCTCGGGCGAGGTGCCGGTCGACGTGCGCATCGTCGCCGCCACCAACCGCGATCTCGAGGACGAGATCGAGGCCAAGCGGTTCCGCTCGGACCTCTACTTCCGCATCCAGGTCGTGGAGCTGCCGCTCCCGCCCCTGCGCATGCGCGGCAACGACGTGCTCGCCCTGGCGACCCACTTCCTGCGCGCGCACGCCACGCGCGCCGACAAGGGCGTGCCCACCCTCTCGGCGGAGGCCGCCGCGCGCCTCCTCGCCCACCCCTGGCCCGGCAACGTCCGCGAGCTGCAGAACGTGATCGAGCGCGCCGTCGCCCTCTGCCGCGGCGCGGAGATCGGCCCCGACGATCTCCCGGAGCGGCTGCGCGCCGCGCCCACCATCGGCACCACGGAGTCCTTCGTGCCCACCGTCTCCGAGGCGCTCCCCACCCTGGAGGAGGTCGAGCGCCGCTACGTCGACCACGTGCTCGCCACCTACGGTGGCAACAAGGCCGTCGCCGCGCGCGTGCTCGGCATCGGCCGCAAGACCCTCTACCGCAAGCTCGAGCGCGCGCTCGAGGACAAGAAGGGCGAGGGGAGCGAATGAGCCGCGCCGTGCACGCCTCCACCATGACGGTGCACGGCAAGCTCAAGGACCTCGCCGACGCCTCCCTCGAGCGCCTCGTCGACGTCGCCGTGGCGCTCGCCGACGCCAGCTTCGGGGTGCTCGCGCTGCTCGACGAGTCGGGCACGCAGTGGTCGGCGGCGGTGGGCGGCGAGCGCGTGCAGCGCCTCTTGCCGCTGTGCAGCTTCGCCCTCCTGCAGAGCGGGCCGTTCGTGGTCACCGATCTCGGCACCGATCCGCGGTTCGCCGAGGCGGTGGCGGGCACCGACCTCACCACCGTGGTCGGCGTCCGGCTGCAGGACGAGCGCGGCCTGGCGCGCGGCGCCCTCTGCACGTTCTCGCGACGCCGCCGGGAGCCGGTGCTCGACGACCGTGAACGCAAGAGCCTGGCGGTCCTCTCGCTGCACACCATGTCGCTCGTCGGCATGGGACAGACCATGGACTCGCTCCGCGACAAGCACCGGGAGCAGCTCGCCCTGCTCGACAACCTGCAAGGGGTGCTCCGCGCCGCCGACCGCCTGGCCATCGTGGCGACCGACCGCGAAGGGGTGATCCGCTCGTTCAGCGTGGGGGCCGAGCGGCTGTTCGGCCTGCGCGCCGCCGACGTCGTCGGGCTCCGACCGTTCACCACGCTGCTCGCCCCCGACGAGGTGCGCGGGCACGCCGACGTCGTCGCCTTCCTGTCCTCGTTCGAGCGCAAGGAGGGTGTCCGCGAGGAGTGGACCGCCGAGACCAGCGCCGGGCGCGCGGTGCCGGTGTCGATGGCCATCGAGCCGGTGCTCGACGAGGAGCGCGTGCGCACGGGCTGGGTCGCCCTGCTGCAGGACGTCACCGAGCGTCGCATCGCGGACGAGCTCAAGAGCGAGTTCGTGAACACGGTGAGCCACGAGCTGCGCACGCCGCTGACCTCGATCCTCGGGGCGCTCGCGCTGCTGCGCGTGCAGGCGGGGGACGCCCTGCCCGAGAAGGCCACCGAGCTGCTCGACATCTCGCAGCGCAACGGGGAGCGCCTGCTGCGGCTGGTGAACGACATCCTCGACCTGTCGAAGATGGAGTCGCGACACGCGCGCCTCGAGAAGGAGACCGTCGACCTGCGCGAGCTCCTCGGTCGCGTCGTCGAGAGCGATCGCCCGTTCGCCGCGCGCACCGGCGTGCAGATCGTGCTCCGGGGGTCGCTCGGCGCGCCGCTCTTGGTCCACGTCGACCCGGACCGCATCGCGCAGGTGGTCACCAACCTGCTCACCAACGCGACCAAGTTCTCGTCGTCGGGGAGCGAGGTGGTGGTCGAGCTCGGCGTGACGAACGGGCGCGCGCGCGTGTCGGTGCACGACCGCGGCCCCGGGATCGCCGAGTCGGTGCGCCCGCGACTGTTCCAGAAGTTCGTGCAGGCCGACCGCTCCGACCGGCGCGTGTCGGGCACCGGCCTCGGGCTCTCCATAGTCAAGACGATCGTCGAGCTGCACGGCGGCGCGGTCGGCTTCGACAGCGAGCTCGCGAGCGGGTCGACCTTCTGGTTCGACCTGCCGCTCGGCTAGACGGTGACGCTCAGAAGATGCTGTAGACCAGGCTCGCCGCCGTCACCGTGTCGAGCTTCTCCTTGCCCGGCAGCGCGGCGTGGTCGTACCGGAACGCGAAGCTCGTCGCGAGGCTGAACGTCTTGGTCAGCTTCGCCGAGACGATCATCTCGCCGTTGAAGCGATACGCGTCCGTGTTGGAGAGCCCCTGCAGGTACTCGAGCGCGAGCGAGATCGCGGTGCCGGCGTTGATCTTGTTCTTGTAGCCGACGAACGCGCGCGCGCTGTGCACGCTCTCCGTCTTGGTGGGGATCTTGCCGTCCTTGCCGGGTACGAGCGCGTCGTCGCGCCGGACGTCGTGCATGAAGTCGTACCCGAGCTCGGCCCAGAACACGATCGGCTTGGTGTCGATGAAGTAGTAGCCGATCGATCGTGTTCCTGGCGCCGCTCGCCGTGCTCGTCGCGCCGTCGGCGGCGGGTGAAGACCTCCTCGACTACGTCGTCGGCCCGGGCGAGAACTGCGAGTCGATCTCCGCCAAGGTGTTCGGCGATCCGCAGGCCT
>JAEUKC010000115.1:0-9499 GCA_016794445.1 Myxococcales bacterium | reverse complement strand
GTGACTTCGGCGGCGCGCCGGCCGACCGGCACGCGGACTCGCTCGTCTACACCTGCCGCGCCCGCTAGACCCTCGCGGGGGGGCGACCCTACGCTCGCGGTCATGCGGCTCCTGCCCCTCGGCGTCGGCGACGCCTTCACCGCGCGCTACTACTCGACCTGCCTCGCGGTCGAGCACGACGACCACTGGATCCTCGTCGACTGCCCGCACCCCATCCAGAAGATGCTTCGCGAGGCGACCGAGCACGCGGGCCTCGCCGTCGGCCCCGACCGCATCGAGGCCGTGGTGCTCACCCACCTGCACGCCGACCACTGCTCGGGCCTCGAGTCGTTCGCCTTCTTCCTCCGCTTCGTGCAGCAGCGCAAGCTCCCGCTCTACCTGCACCGCGACGTGCTCGAGGAGCTCTGGCAGGGACACCTCGCCGCCGGCATGCGGCACCTGCAGCCCGCCGCCGGCGCGCCGCCCATCCAGATGCACCTCGACGACTACTTCGACGTGCACTTGCTCGAGGAAGGCCGCGCCGTCCGTTGTGGGCCCTTTTCCCTAGAATGTCGCCACACCCTGCATCACATCCCGACCACGGCGCTGCGCATCACGGCGGCCGGCCAGACCCTCGGGCACAGCGCCGACACCTCGTTCGATCCCACCCTGATCGAGTGGCTCTCGACGGCGGATCTCGTGGTCCACGAGACCAACCACGGCACGCACACGCCGTATTCTGCGCTCGCCGCACTGCCCGCGCCGCTCCGGCAGAAGATGCGCCTCGTGCACTACCCCGACGAGTTCGACGTCGACGCCTCGGTCATCGCCCCGCTCCGCCAGGGTGAGCTCGTGGACGTGGCGAAGTCACAACGGGTGTAAGGTTCGCGGTCGAACCCCGTTCCCACGGACGACCATGCGAAACGATCTCCTCCTCGCCCTGTTTTCCGTCGTCCTCGCCGGCTGCGGCGCCAGCAAGAGCGCCTACCGCACCGCGCCCGCCAGCGGAGGGGCCCAGCCCGCCCCGGCCTACGTCAGCGGCAACTACGGCTACGGGGACAGCGTCCCGAGTGGCCCGATGGCGCCTCCTCCCGTCGTGCAGAGCGCGCCGGGCGTCGCCGCCGGGTCGACCGGCGGCGTGACCTACCACGCCGAGAGCGTCGAGGTCGCCAGCGTCACCAAGAAGACCACGTCGAGCGACGTGGACGAGGATGGCGTCGCCGACAGCGGCGGCGGTGGCGGGCAACAGCCCCCGCCCTCGCCCAAGCCGGCCGACGCCGGGCAGCAGAAGGACATGCTCGACATCGAGGCCAACATGTCCGTCGAGGTGGAGAAGGTCCACGACGCCGCCGCCAAGCTGCGAGAGTTCGTCAAGAAGCACGCGGGGCAGACCATCAACGACGTGGTCACCGACGACCGCGGCCGCGTGAGCGCCAACTTCACCATCCGCGTGCCCTCGGGCGACGCGGGCACGTTCCTCGACGAGATCGGCGGCCTCGGCACGGTGCGCGCGCGCAACATCGTCGCGCGCGACATCACCAAGCAGTTCCACGACGCCAAGATCTATCTGCGCAACCTGCACGTCTCGCTCAAGCGCTACGAGGAGATCCTCGCCAAGGCCAACAGCGTCACCGAGATCCTCCAGATCGAGAACGAGATGCGCCGCATCCGCTCGGAGATCGATCGGGTCAAGGGCGACATGGCGTTCATGAAGGACCGCGCGGCCCGCGCGACCATCCACGTGTCGCTGTTCACGACCGCGCCCGACGAGCTCAACCCCACGTACAACCCGAAGGCCAAGCTGCACCCCGGCATCCGCGTCGGCTGGCTCGGTGACTTCTTCCGCGGCGAGGGCGGCGATACGGGCTTCTACGGGTTCGGCCTCTCGCTCCACTTCGACCGCAACTGGACGATCGACGTCGAGGGCTACCGCCGCATCACGACCCCTGGCTCCGGGCTCGACGCCTTCCTGCTCACGGCCGGTGGCGACCTCTACTCGGACTTCCTCGGCGGCGGCAAGCGTCGCTTCCTCAACCCCTACTTCGGGTTCCGCATGGGGTACGCGCGCACCCTCGGGCTCAACGACTTCGCGGCCGGCGTCACGCTCGGGCTCGAGATCTACAAGAGCAAGATGGTGATGCTCGACCTCACCGGCCGCGCGCTCGCGCTCGTCGGCAACAAGGACGTGGGGGCGCACATGGCCGCCTCCTCCGCCCTCACCTTCCACGTCGCGTTCTAGCGCTCGCCCGCCACGAACCGTCGCACGCCGCGCTCGAGCTCCGGAGAGGAGAGCGAGCGCAGGCCGTGCTCGAGCTCCTTCTCGAGGGCGTCCTCGATCGAGAGCCCCGCCTGCTCGTACGCGCTCGCGCGGTCCTCGCGCAGGCAGATCTGGGGGTGCTTGGCGATCTGGCGCGCCAGCGCCTCGGCCTCCACCCGCGCGCGCCCCGGCTCGACGACGCGGTTCACGAGGCCGATGCGGTGGGCCTCCGTCGCGTCGATCGACCGCCCGGTGAGGATGAGATCGAGCGCGTGCGAGAGGCCGATGAGGCGCGGGAGGCGGATGGTGCCGCCGTCGATGAGCGGCACGCCCCACCGTCGGCACGCGACGCCGAGCTCCGCGTCCCGGGCGGCGACCCGCAAGTCGCACCAGCAGGCGAGCTCGAGCCCCCCCGCCACCGCGTGCCCCTCGATGGCCGCGATGACCGGCTTGCCGAGCAGCATCCGCGTCGGCCCCATCGGGCCGTCGCCATCCTTGGCCACGCGGTTCATGCGCTCGCTGCCGATCGCCTTGAGATCGGCGCCCGCGCAGAACGTGCCGCCCTCGCCCCACAGCACGGCGACGAGCGCGTCGTGGTCGCCCTCGAAGATCCGGAACGCGTCGGCGAGCGCGTCGGCCGTCGGCCGGTCGACCGCATTCTTCACCGACGGGCGCGCGAGGACGATGGTGGCGACGGGGCCGTCGCGCTCGATGCGGACGCTCACTTCTTCACCAGATCCGCCATCGTGCGCGGGTAGATCTGCAGGTACTTGGTGGCCGTGCCCGCGTCGCCGGTCGCGCTGACCACGAACATGCCGAAGACGCCGGTGACGCTCGTGAAGTCGATCTTGGTCGAGGGGACGAGCGGCGCCGTGAACGCGGCGCCCGGCAAGAAGTAGGGGCTCAGGCTGACGTTCGGCGCGCCCCCGGCGTCGACGCCGATCGTGAAGAGGCCGAAGGTCATCCCGAGCGAGACGTCCGGCTTGCCCGAGAGCTCGACGGCCTTCACCAGCACCGGCCCGTACTTGTTCTCGTACGCGTCGACGGTGCCGAGCTCGGCGAGCGTGGCAGCGACGGGATCGATCGTCCCGGTGCCCGTCTTCTTCATGCACCCGCGGAGCAGGTCGTTCACCTCGAGCAACAGCTCGTTCTGCCCGCCGAGCGTGTAGCGGACCGCGTAGGCCGCCACGTCGACCTTGTCGCCCACCGCGATGCCCGCGAACCGCTCGCCCGTGACGATCGACGCGAAGAACCGGATCGCGTGGCCGCTCGAGGCCGCGAGGCTCGCGAAGCTGCCGTCCTGCAAGAAGATCTGGCAGGCCTTGCCCGCGCTGCAGCCCCCCTGCGAGACGCCCGTGACGATCGCGCCGGACACCCAGGTGAAGACCGGCGTGGTGGGGTTCGCCTTCCAGATCTCCGGCAGCGTGCTCGTCGTGGCGGTGGCCGGCTTGGCGTCGCAGGTCGGCCACGGGATCGGCGCGTCGGCGTCGGCCGTGCCGGTGTCCACGGTCCCCGTGTCGGCGAGGCCGGTGTCCTTGTCTCCGGTGTCCGCGGGCGTCGTGTCCGGCGCGCCCGTGTCGAGCGTGCCCGTGTCCACCGGCCCATCGGTGGTGGCCGAGCTACCACTGCAGGCAGGAACGGCGGAGAGAGCGAGACCGACGACGCTGACGAAGGAGGCGAGCACGAGAGGTTTCATCGGCGCGCAGCATAGCTCAGCGCGCGAAGGTCGCGCGGGCCGCTGCGGCCACGAGCCACATCCCCTGCAGCACCAGATCGCCGTTCTGCTGCGCATCGACGCCGAAATGACTGGTGATGCGCGCCGGGGAGTCGATCAGCTGCAGCCAGACCCGCTCTTGCTCCCAGCTCAGGTTCACCTGCGGCCATCGCCCGAGCAGCGGGCCGAGCTCCGGGGACGCGCACACGTACGTCATGAAGCGAGGGTCGGGGCTCGACACCTCGTAGCGCTGATCGATCCAGGGCACCCCCGACGAGGCCCGCGGACCGATGGCCGGGCGCTGCTGCCAGGTGTGATCCCGGAACAGTGAGGTCTGCTCGCGGAGCGAACCACCCGGGAGCCGGTTGCCCGGGAGCTCGATCACGTAGTCCTGCTGCATGAAGAACGCGCCGCCCGTCATCGCCTGGGCCATCCCACCCGCGCCACCGCCGAGCAGGCCCGCGAGCCCCCCGAACAGGCCGCCGTCCCCCTGGAACGCGCCGGCGTGGTTGCCGACCATCTGGACGCGCGCCCAGCCCGGCAAGCCCTGGAACTGACCGACGAAGCGGTCCTGTTGCGCGTGGAGGCCCGTCTTCTGCTGGACCGCCGCCGTGTAGCGCTCCATCGCTCCCGCACCGAACATCGCCACCTCCCCTCGCCGAGAGGATACCGATCAGGCGGCGCGCGGGGTGACGAGGATGTCGCGGACGGTGTCGCTGTCGACGACGGCGCGGAGCACCGGCAGCAGCGCACCGGCCTGCACCTTCTCCCCGAAGGCACCCGCGAGGGCGTGGGCGTGGGCGTTCTTCCCACCCCCGACCACCAGGAAGAGATCGCGCCGGCCGTGGTCGCTCGGGGCGTCGATGACGTCGACGATCCGGTCGCGATCGAGGAGCAACTCCTCCTTGCCGCGCTGGATCAAGACCCGACGATCGGTGACCACGTACCGCGTGTTGAGCACCAGCTGCTGCGGACGCACGAGCGCGTGCCACGCGGCGAGCACGCCGGTGAACATCACCGCGCCGATCGAGACGGCGAGCGCGAGGACGAGCGCACCGCCCGACAGCGAAGCCGGCCTCACCCCCGCCTGGTAGACGGCGTGGAGCGCGTGGATGCCCCCGAGCAGCGCCCGCGCGCTGACGACGAAGGCCACGAGCGCGATGCCGAGCGTCATCACGCGACGCAGGTCCCAGCCCGGACCGTCGGGCCGCGCCGTCCAGAGGAGACGCTCTCCGCGGTCGAGTCGCTGGCCGACCGGGCGCCCGCCGTCGCCCAGGGCGCGGGTGGGATCGACGCCGCGGATCTCGGCCCACACCGCGTCGGGGGCCTCGAGGTCGGGCAGCGTGATGGAGAGCGTGCGCCGCAGCGGCCCCATGGCCACGGCGCGCACGAGCTCGAGATCGCCGACGCCGCGGAGCGTGGGGTGCCAGAGGATGCGGGCGTAGGTGATGGCCCGCCGATCGATCGAGCGGCGCAGGCGGCCGCGCCGCCAGATCACGTGCTTGGACGTGAGGACGACCTCGACCTCGCGACGCCACCAGCCGGGCCCGAGGTACACGCCGACGGCGACGATCGCGAGCCACCCGGCGATGAGCAACATGCTGCCGATGGGCACGTGGAGGATGCGCACGACGGTGACGGCGAAGCAGGTCGTGACCAGCGCGAGCGCACCCAGCATCCACGCTCCGACCCGCACGTTGTGCGTCGGGGGTGCGGGGACGGGCCGGAACACACGGGCGACCGGCTCGCCGTACAGCGAATCGCGGGTGCCAGGAGCGCGGACCATGCTGGTAGTGTGCGGCCCCTACAGAGTCTGTCCAGGGCCGACGCGCACCGCGGACGTAATGCGCCCGACGAATCCAACGGCCGAGCGCGTGCGTCGAGGTCAGCGCGTGCGCGTCTTGCCGAGCTTGGCCATCACCTGCTGCAGATCGCTCCACACCTCTCGCTTCGCCTCCGGGGTGCGGAGCAGATAGGCCGGATGGAAGGTGGGCATGACCGGGATCTGTCCCCGGTAGAGCCGGAAGGTGCCGCGCAGCCGCATGATGCCCGTCTGCTCGAGCAGGCCTTCGACCGCGGTCGCCCCGAGCGCGACGAGCATCTTCGGACGCACGAGCGCGATCTGCTCGTGCACATAGCCGACACACGCGCCGAGCTCGGTGGGCTCGGGCTTGCGGTTCATGGGCGGGCGGCACTTGACGACGTTGGCGACGTAGACCTCGCTCGGCGCGTAGCCCATCGCCTGGATCATCTTGTCGAGGAGCTGGCCGGCCTTGCCGACGAACGGCAGGCCCTGCTCGTCCTCCTCGGCCCCCGGCCCCTCGCCCACGAACATCAGCTCGGCGCTCGGGTTGCCCCGCGCGAACACGGTCTGGATGCGCTGGCTGTGCAGCGGGCACTTGGTGCAGCCGGCGACCTCGACGGCCATCTCTGCGAGCCGGGCGACGCGCGCCTCTGGGCTCGTGACCTCGACCACCGCCAGCCTGCGCGCCTCGGGCCGCGGCGCCTGCGCGCCCGGCCGCTCCAGGGTGACGTGGGCTCGCGGCTCTGCGCGCTCCGGTCGAGGTGCTTCGGGTCGTGGCTCCGCCGGACGCTCGCGCGGTGGCTCCGGACGCGGCGACTCCTGCCGGGAGACGACCTCGTGACGGGGCGCCTCGTGACGGGCCTCGAGCGTGCGCGCGCGCGGTGGCGCGGCCGGCAGCCCGGTCGTGCCCGCGTCCTCGTGCCACTCCAGGTAGGCGCGCGTGGCGGCGACCAGCTCCGCGAGCTCCTCGTGCTCGGCGACCTCCTCGTGCCCGTCGACAGAGTGCACGGCTACAGACGGACCTCGATGTAGACACCCGACTTGAGCTCGTCGAGCCACACCTTGATCTGCTTCTGCAGCATCTCGTCGCGGACGCGCATGAGGACGATGTCCTTGACGTCGGCGTAGGGCGGCAGCTGCGACGCCGGGCGCTCGGTGACCTTGACGATGTACAGCTTGCCGGCGTTCACGAGCGGCTCGGAGACCTCGCCCGCGTCGAGGCGCAGCACCGGCTCGTCGATGGCCTTGCCCATGCTCGCGCCGACCGGACGGGTGCCGAGATCGCCGCCCTTGTCCCTGGAGACGTCGGTGCTGTGCAGCTTCGCGAGCTTGGCGAAATCGGCGCCGCCGCGCGCGGCCTTGACGATGCCGTCGGCCTTCACGCGCAGCTCCTTGTTGGCGCCCGGGCCGAGGTCGAGCGTGATGATCGAGCAGCGGAACGGCTGGTTGCGGCGCTCCTGCACCTCGAGCTTCTTGAAGTACTCGCGCGCGTCGTCGTCGGTCACGCGGACGCGGGCGCGCACGCGGGTCTCGAGCATCTTGCCGAACAGGATCTCGCGGCGGACCTCCTCGCGGTAGTCGGCCTCGCTGAGACCCTGCTTGGTGGCCTCGCCGAGCAGGTCGCTCACGCTGACCTTGAGGTCGGCCGCCTTGACCTTGATCGAGTCGTCGACCTCCTTGGTGGTGACCGTGACGTTGAGCTTGTCGGCCGCGAGGGCGACCACGCGCTCGTCGATCAGCTTCTGCAGGAGCTCCTTGAACATCTCCGCCTTGGCGAGCTGCTGCTGCGGCACGGGGACGTTGGTCTGGATCTTCAGCAGGAACGGGCGCGCGCGCTGGGTGAGCTCGGAGAGGAGGATCGGCTGCTCGCCCACGATGGCGACGATGCGCTCGACGACCGCGGCCTCTGCGGCGCGCTCGGTGGCGCCGCTCGACAGGAGGGCGACCGAGAGCGAGCCGGCCATGACACAGACGCCAAGGAAGGGGGAACGACGCACGGGCTCGACCATAGGAGATGGCGCGTGCTCCGTCGAGCGCGGCGGTCCGCCGGCGGCCGCCGGCGGAAACGGCGGCGGTCGGACGGACGGACAACGTCCGGCCCGGGCTTTTCGGGGGGTGCGGGGGTGGCACGCCGCACGCTAGGTTGCGAGGCATGGACCGCGCGCTCTTCGCCTCGCCTCGCTCGAGCGCCCGGCTCTCGGCGGCCCGCGCGTTCCTCGCGCGGCAGCCCCGCGGCGCACCGGTGCTCGTCCTGTCGGCCCACCCCGACGCGGGCGTCGGCCTGCTCCGGTCGATGGCCGGGTCTGCGCTGTCCGGACAGCACGGCGCCACCTTCGGGTGGGAGCGCCGCACGGTGGGGCAGCTCGCCACCGAGATCGGCGGTCCACGCCTCGCCAGCCAAGGGCGCACGGTGGCGGGGCCGCTGGTGCTCGAGGCGCTCGCGGCGCGCGTCGTCGCCGACGCCTTCGCGCGGGGGCGTCTCGGTCGCTTCGAGCGCGTCCACGATCGACCGGGCCTCGTTCGCGCCCTGGCCCGCACCGGGCTCGAGCTGCGCCTCGCCGGGTTCACGCCTGCGCAGGTCGACGCGCACGATCCCGTGCTGGGAGAGCTGCTGCGCGCGCTCGATGCGGCGCGTGTCGAGGCCGGGCTCGCCGATCGCGCCGATCTGCTCGCCGCGGCTTCGGCCGGGCTCACGGTTCGAGCCGCGGGCGGCGGAGCGCTGGTCCTCCTCGATCTTCCGCTCGTCCACGAGGCCGAGCGCCTGCTCGTTGGCGCCCTCGTCGACAGGAGCACCGCCGTCTTCGCCACCGCCTGCGCCGGCGCACCCGAGCTCGGCGCGCTGTCCCAATTGCTCGGCGTCACGCCGACCGAATCGAGCGAGGTGAAGGGCTCGTGCCTCGCGGCGCTGCAGGCCAACCTCTTCGCGGCGGACGAGGCCACCCGCGATCGTGGAGCGCGCCCGAGCGACGGCACGGTCGAGATCCGGAGCGCCCCCGGCGAGGCCCGCGAGTGCACCGAGGTCGCGCGCACGCTGCTGCGCGCCGCCGAACAGGGCATTCCCTTCGAGCGCATGGCGGTGCTGCTGCGCGCGCCCGCCACGTACCGTCCACACCTCGAGGAGGCGCTGCGGCGCGCGGGGATCCCTGCGTCGTTCGCGCGCGGCGCGGTGCGCCCCGACCCGGCTGGTCGAGCGTTCCTCGCCCTCCTCGCGTGCGCCGACGAGAACCTCTCGGCGCGCCGGTTCGCCGAGTATCTCTCGCTCGGTCAGGTCCCTCGGCGAGTCTCCCCGCGAGACGAGGCCGCCACCAGCCGCTGGGTCCCGGGGGACGACGAGCTCCTCCCCGCGGTCGTCGCGCGACGGCAGTTCGAGGCGCCCGAGGTCGAAGACGGCCACCTCCCCGCGCCCCGCAAGTGGGAGGCCTTGCTCGTCGAGGCAGCGGTGCTCGGGGGTCACGAGCGCTGGCGCCGTCGGCTCGCCGGCCTCGACCAGGGCCTCGTCGCCAGGCTCGCCGCACTCGAGGACGACGATCAGAAGGGCCCGCGCGGACAAGCCCTCGAGAACGAGCGTGCCCACCTGGCCGCGCTCACGGCGTTCGCCCTTCCCTGCATCGAGCGCCTCGCGGCCCTGCCCGATCTCGCCACGTGGGCCGCGTGGATCGAGCAGCTCGGCGCGCTCGCCCGGCAGACCCTCGAGTCGCCCGAGCGGGTCGAGAGCGTCCTCGCCGAGCTCGCGCCCATGGGGCCC
>JAEUKC010000103.1:0-5588 GCA_016794445.1 Myxococcales bacterium | reverse complement strand
GGCCTCCGCGCCGCCCTCCGGACCTTCCTCGCCGTCCACCTCGGCGCCCTCGACCAGCTCGGCGACCGCGCCGCCCTCGGCGTTGACGTCGGTGATGATCTCCTTGCGCTTCGAGCCCCCACGACCGCCGCGACGACGGCGACGCGTGGCGGCCATCTCCGGGTCCTTGTCGGTGCGGAGCTCGACGACCTCGCCCTCTTCGCGCGGCTCGCGGAGCACGGGCGCGTCGGGGGGCTCGACGACGGTGCCCTCGCCGCCCTCGCCCTCGGGACCCTCGGGTGCGGCGCTCGCCTCGTCCTCCTCTTCGTCCTCGTCTCCCATGTCCTCGTCGACGACGGCCTCGGCGGTCTCGTCGGCCTGGATCGAGCGCCGTGCGTTGCGCAGGTTCTCGCGATCGTGACCGCCCTTGCCCGCGAGGTAGGCCTCGAAATCGGCGGGCCGGATCAGGTCTTCGACGTGGAGGAACGCGGCGCGCTCCTCGCCGATGTCGATGAACGCGGCCGACATGCCCGGGAGCACACGCGAGACGCGGCCCAGGTAGACGTTGCCGGCGATCCCTCGCTGCGCCTTTCGCTCGACGTGCAGCTCCGACAGGATGCCGTTCTCGATGAGCGCGACGCGGACCTCGCCCACGTCGCAGTTGATGACCAGTGTGTTCTTGCCCACGGTTGGTTGTCCTCGGTTCGTCCGGCGCGAATGAATCAGGAGCCTCGGTCGGAGCTCGGCGTCGCGCCCGGACTGCGCGGCGACTCGGACTCCCGGGAGTCGATCAGCAGAGTGACCGGCCCGTCGTTGAGACTCGAAACCTTCATGTCCGCGCGGAACCGGCCGGTCGCGACCGGCAGACCCCGCTTGCGGAGGGAATCGTTGAACGCTTCGTACATCTGCTCGGCGGGCCCCGGCGCCATGGCGGCTCCGAAGCTCGGGCGACGACCCTTCTTGGTGTCGCCGAGCAGCGTGAATTGACTGACCACGAGGATGCCTCCGCCGATCTGGTCGACGGAGAGGTTCATCTTGCCGGCGTCGTCCTCGAAGATGCGGAGGCCCGACACCTTGTCGGAGACGAAGTCGAGGTCGCGCAGCGTGTCTCCCTCGGCGACGCCGAGGTAGACGAGGAGGCCGCGCTCGATCGCGCCGATGGTCTCACCGGAGACCTCGACGCGCGCGTGCGCGACCCGCTGCACGACCGCCTTCACCGGGCCCTCTTCTGTGGGGCACGGCTCAGGCGAGAGACGAGCTCGAAGTACGCCTTGCGGTCGTACTTCTCGTTGAGGACGTGGAAGTCCTTGCCGACCAGGCCGACGCACCCGAAGCAGTAGGTGCAGTCGACGCAGTCGGTGGAGCGCTCGAGGTAGGCGCCGCGGATGCAGCCCTGGCAGTCGCTGCAGTGCTGACAGTCGCTGCAGTCGTTGCAGCGGGTGCACTGGGTCGAGCCCGTGCAGTCCACACAGTCGGTGCAGTGCGACGACCGACGCGTGCCCACGCAGCCCGTACAGAACGTGCAGTCGCTGCAGCGCTCGCACCGCGTGCACTGGACACAGCGGACGTTGTCGCGCTGCGAGGAGTACTGCCGGGTGAGCGCGGTGAGCCGCTGCTCGAACTCGCGCTCATCCATCGGTGACGCCCGCCTTCGGTGAGGGAACCCCTGGAGAGAGGGGCTGCGCCTGCCGGGCGAACGTCACCGGCGCGCGCTCAGGGCACGCGTCGGGGAAGGTGTCGTTGCTCATCCATCGAAGTCCTTCGGGTCAGGGCCGCCCGGTCCGGGCCAATCGGCAAGGGGGGCGGGGGAGACGGCGCAGCCAGGAAAACCCAGGAAACACAGAGGCGCGCGCGCCAGAAAACAGAGAAAGCGGTGTCACTTCCGACCGCATGGCCCGCCGCAAGACGCGGGGAGCTGATGGGGTCGTGGCCCGAGGGCCCGCGACGGGACCGTTGTAGCACGGTTCCCCGGGGGGACCCGCGCGAACCCGAAGGAGGCTGATCCAGGCTCCCCGAACCCGGGCGGCGGCGGTACGGTCCCGCCATGAACGGGCTCCCCCGCAAGATCGCGCTCCTCCCGGGTGACGGCATCGGCAACGAGGTCGTGGCCGTCGGTCGCAAGGTCCTCGAGCTCTACCAGGAGCGGCGCTCCTTGCCGCTCGAGCTCTGGGACCTCGATCTCGGGGCCGAGCGCTACCTGCGCGACGGCACCACCCTGCCCCAGGAGATCTTCGAGGAGATCCGCGACCGCTGCGGCGCCGTGCTCCTCGGCGCCCTCGGCGACCCCCGCGTGCCGAACCTCGAGCACGCGCGCGACATCCTGCTCGGCCTCCGTTTCCGCCTCGATCTGTTCGCCAACATCCGCCCCTGCAAGGCGCTCGACGACCGGCTCGTACCCCTGAAGAACAAGAGCGCGAGCGACGTGGACTTCGTCGTGTTCCGCGAGAACACCGAGGGCATCTACGTCAACGTCGGCGGCAACTTCAAGAAGGGCACCCCCGACGAGATCGCGATCAACGAGGACATCAACACCCGCAAGGGCGTCGAGCGCATCCTCCGCGCGGCGTTCGAGCACGCCAAGCTGCACGGCAAGAAGACCGTGCACATGGCCGACAAGTCGAACGCCATGCGCCAGAGCGGCGATCTCTGGCAGCGCGCGTTCGCCGAGGTCGGCAAGGAGTACCCCGAGATCGCGGGGAAGCACGCCTACGTCGACGCGCTGTGCCTCTACCTCGTGCAGGACCCGAAGCGCTTCGAGGTGATCGTCACCAACAACCTGTTCGGCGACATCGTCACCGACCTCGCCGCGGCGCTCCACGGCGGCCTCGGCGTCGCGTGCAGCGCGAGCATCCACGCCGGCAAGACCCCGAAGGTCGGCCTCTTCGAGCCGGTGCACGGCTCGGCCCCCGACATCGCCGGCAAGGACCTCGCGAACCCGCTCGCATGCGTGCTCACCGTCGGCCTCCTGCTCGAACACCTCGGCTACGCGGGCGAGCTCGCGCGCATCGAGGGCGTCGTCGCCGAGGCCCTGCGCACGGGGAACTGCACGCGCGAGGTCGGCGGCACCCTCGGGTGCACGGCCACGGGCGCGTTCGTGATCGAGCAGCTCCGCCGCGCGCTCTGACCCAGTGCGGGGGCGCACGGAGGCCCTTCGCGGCCTCGTGCAGCACGGCACGACGGGACTGCGGGACGAGAGATTTCGCTCATCGGCACGCGCGGTGCACTCGTGCGCGCCGCCATGATCGCTCTCGTCTTCGCCCTCGCTGCCGCGGTCTCGAACCCGGAGCTCGACTCCAGGCAACCCGCTCCTTTCCCCGGCGACTACACCTGGGCCCCCGGCAACGGGCGCACCAAGGACAGCCCCCTCTCCACCGAGTACTTCACGGGCGAGTTCCGCGCCGACACCGCGTTCCACTACAGCTTCAAGAAGCCCCAGGACAACACCATCGGCGGCTCGAGCGAGGTGTTCCGTCACGGCGAGGTGCAGGTCACCCAGCTCGGCATCGGCGGCGACTTCCACGCGGGCAAGGTCATGGGGCGCCTCATGACCCAGTTCGGCATGTATTCGATGACCACGCCGCGCAACGACGCGAGCCCGGCCCGTGGACAGTGGCGGCTCGACGACGCCTACCGCTACATCTCCGAGGCGTACGGCGGCTACCGGTTCGATGTCGGCGAGCACTCGTGGATCAACGTGCAAGCGGGCATCTTCATGTCCTACGTCGGCCTGTGGAGCTACTACAACGCCGACAACTGGACGTACCAACCGTCGTTCGTCTCCTCGAACACGCCGTGGTTCTTCAACGGCGTGCGCGCGCAGATCTTCGTCACCGAGCGCTTCAAGATCGAGCCCTGGCTCGTGAACGGCTGGCAGGCCTACGGCCAGTTCAACCGCGCCCCGGGCGTCGGCCTGCAGCTGCGCTGGAACCCGACCGAATGGCTCTCCTTGCTCGGCAACCAGTACTACGGCGCCGACACGCTCGGGGTCGAGGATCGCAAGCGCGTGCACACCGACGACAGCATCATGGTGCGCTACCACAACGACCCGACCAGCACCGGGCTCAGCAAGGCGGCCGCGTCGTTCACCTTCGACGCCGGCTGCGAGTACGGCGGCGGCGTCGAGTGCTCCGGGCAGTACTTCCTCGGGTTCATGGCCTACACGCGCTTCTGGTTCCACCAGGATCAGTTCGGCCTCACCCTCGGCGGCGGTGGTATCCGCAACCCGGGTCGCTACCTCGTGCTCATGCCGCCGATCAACGGCGCGACCGCGTACTCCGGCACGCCGTACTTCACGTACGCGCCCGGTGATCCGTACAAGGCCTGGGACATCCAGGTCACCACCGACTGGATGCCGAGCCAGTTCTTCACCTTCCGCCTCGAGTACACGCACCGCCACGCGAGCGTGCCGTACTTCTCGGGCCCGGGCGGGGTCACGCCCCCGGGCGGCAACCAGGGAGCACCTGGCTCGGTCGTGCCGGGGTGGAGCCCCGATCTGGTGCGCGACGAGGACCGCGTGACGGCCGCGATGCTGCTTCGCCTCTGAGGCTGTCGGCGCGCGGCGATCTCGCGCTACATTCTGCCGCCGTGCGCCGCGCCCTCACCTCACTGCTCGTGTCGCTCGTCGCGTGTGGCCAGCGCGCCCCCGCGAACACCGCCGGCGGCGCCACCGGCTCGGACGGGGCGCCGACACCCGCCAAGAAGGATCCGCGCATCGTGCAGATGGCCCTCGGCGGCCGCCACAGCGTGCTGCTCCGCGCCGACGGCCGCGTGCTCACCTTCGGCGAGAACAACTACGGCCAGCTCGGCGACACCGGCGGCGATCGCAGCGTCGCCAAGCTCGTGCCGAACCTCGAGGACGTCGTCCAGGTGGCCGCCGGCGACTTCTTCACCTGCGTGCGTCTGAAGAAGGGCACCGTCGCGTGCTTCGGCGCCAACGCCTCGGGGCAGCTCGGCGACGGCACCAAGACCAAGCGCGCCACGCCAGTGGTCATCGAGGGGCTCACCGGGGTCGGCGAGATCTCGCTCGGCGATCTGCACGGCTGCGCCCGCATCGACAGCGGTCTGCGCTGCTGGGGCTACAACGACCACGGCCAGCTCGGTGACGGCACGCGCACCCACCGCCAGAAGCCCGTCGCGGTGCTCGATCTCCCCGACGTCGATCGCGTCTCGCTCGGCGGGACCCACACCTGCGCGCGCGGCGTCGACAAGAAGCTCTACTGCTGGGGCAAGAGCGACAAGGGCCAGGTCGGCGACGGCGACAACGAGGACCAGCTCAAGCCCACCACGCCACGCGACCTCGGCGAGGTGGCCGAGGTCTCCGCCGGCGACAAGCACACCTGCGTGCGCCTGCTCGACGACACGGTGAAGTGTTTCGGCAACAACAGCCACGGCGAGCTCGGCGACGGCACCAAGGTGAACCGCGGCACGCCCACCTCGCCGAACAACCTCGGCAAGGTCGCGCAGATCGTGGCGGGCGACGCGCACACCTGCGCGCGCCTGCACGACGCCACGGTCACCTGCTGGGGCGCCTCGGACTACGGTCAGGTCGGCGACGGCGAGCGCAAGAACCGGCTCGAGCCCGTGAAGGTCGAGGGCCTCGGTCACGTGCA
>JAEUKC010000054.1:0-7801 GCA_016794445.1 Myxococcales bacterium | reverse complement strand
CGGATCGCCTCGAGCTTCGTCCCCACCACCTTGTCGGCGATGCGCTCGACGTAGACCGTGATGTCGGGCAGCTCGGGCATCAGGCCCCGCGGAACTCGGGCTTGCGGCGGGTCATGAACGCGGTGACGGCCTCGCCGAGGTCCTCGCTGGGCAGGAACGCGGCGTTCCAGGCGGCCACGTGCTCGAGGCCGGCTTGCACCACCGGGCGCTTCGCGCGCTCCATCACCTGCTTGACGCCCTGCACGACGAGCGGCGGGTTGTCGGCGATCTCGCGGGCGATCGCGCGCGCGGCGTCGTGGGTGGCCTGCTTGTCCTCGTGCACGTCGTTGACGAGGCCGATGCGCAGGGCGCGCGCGGCGTCGAAGTCGCGGCCGGTGAGGGCGAGCTCGCGCGCGTGGCCCTCGCCGACGATGTACGGCAGCCGCTGCAGGCTGCCGAGGTCGGCCACCATCGCGACACGTACCTCGCGCACCGAGAAGCGCGCGTCCTTGCTGCACACGCGCACGTCGCACGCGGTGGCGAGGTCGAGGCCGCCGCCGATGCACCACCCGTGCAGCGCGGCGATCACGGGCTTGGGGCCGTCGGCGAGGCAGTCGAACGTGCCCTGCAGCTCGCGGACCTTCTCGTAGAGCGCGGTGCGCGACTGCGCGAGGCCACCCTGCATCAGCGGACCCATCTCGGTCATCATCGCGGGCAGGTCGAGCCCGTAGGTGAAGTGGTCACCCTCGGAGCGCACCACGAGCGCGCGCACCGCCGGGTCGCGCATCGCGGCCTTCACCGCGAGGGGGAAATCGCGGAAGAACGCCGGTCCCATCGCGTTGCCCTTGGCGGGGCCCGTGAGGACGAGGTCGGCGACGTGGGCTTCGACGGTGAGGCGGACGGCTTCGTACATGCCGTGCATTCCACACCAGGGTGGGGGGCGCGGAAAGAGGTACGATGGGGCATGCGCTGGTGGTTCGCGCTCGTGCTGCTGGTCCCGCTCTCTGGCTGCGCCCCGAGCGTGGGCGCGCGGATGCAGGCGATCACGCCGCGACCGTGGTTGCCGACCCTGTGTACGACCTGCAAGCCGCGCCGCGTGGAGACCACGGCCGAGGCTTCAGCACCCAAGCCGTATTGGCACGGTGAGTGGAGGCCGGTGCTGTCGACGACGACGTGGCTCGGCGAGCCGCTCCAGGGCATCGACCCCTACACCCTGCCGGCCGAGTCGGTCGTCGATGCTCGGATCCAGAAGTGGGTCATCCAGTCGGTGTCCGATCTCGATCCGGACCTGCCGGCGGTCTGGGACAAGTGCCAGGCCTCCGCGGCACCCCTGGCCGAGGTCGTGGCGAAGCCGTCGCTCGACGTGCTCGCCGACGCCTACGGCGTCTACCTCGGGTCGCTCGGCCCGGGGGCGGCCGTCGGTCCCGTGGAGACCTGGGCGACCGTGGAGAGTCTCCGCGCGATCGAGATCCCGAAGCTGCGTCCGAGAGCGCTCGATCAGCTCCTCGCGACGGGCGAGTCGCGCCTCGCTGGCTGGTCCGAGCACATCGTGGCCTGGCACCTGCTCGAGGTCACGGCCGGGGTCCCGAAGGACGCGACGCCCCTCGTCGAGCGTGCCTTCGCGAAGCAACTCGCGGAGCGAGTGCGCAGGCACCTCGTCAAGACCCTGCCCGCCCCGCTCGTCGACGACGTGACCACCCGCGCCCGCGCCCGCGTGCTCGCGGCCACGCGCAAGGTGAAGCCGAAGCCGGCCCCCTAGAGCGGGTAGGCCAGCGTCGCGCCGAGCACCGTGACCAGCACCAGCACCACCGGCACCAGCACCAGGAACACGAGGAACGTGTACCCCATCACGTCGCGCGCCCGCAGCCCGAACAGGCCGAGGATCGGCAACATCCAGAACGGCTGCACGAGGTTTGCGAGCGCCTCGCCGAGGTCGTAGACCGCGACCATCCAGCCGAGGTGCACGTGGAGGTCGTGCGCGGCCTGCATCACGTACGGCGCCTCGATCACCCACTTGCTGCCGCCGCTCGGCACGAACACGCCGAGCACCGCGCTGTAGGTCGCCACCACCGCCGGGTAGGTGGCCTTGCTCGAGATGCCGACGAAGAAGTGCGCGATGTGCTCGTTGAGGTGGGTCTTGATGATCAGCGCCGCGATGCCGGCGTAGAACGGGAACTGCAGGAGCACGCCCCAGATGCCGGGCGTCGCCTCCTTCACCGCGCGCATGAGCCGCGCCGGCGTGCCGTGCAGCGCGACCCCGAGCGTGAGGAACACGAGGTTCACCGTGTTGAGGTTGAGCGCGTTCAGCCCCTGGCCGGATCGGACGAAGTAGCGGACCAGGTACCCACCCGCGAGCACCACGAACAGCACGTTGAGCACCGGCACGTGCTCGAGCCACTCGCCGGGCGTGCCCTTCTGCGGCGGGGCCTCGGCGTCGAGCGGCGAGGCCCCGAGCGAGATCCCCATCTGCTCGGCGGTGCGCGCGCGCGGCCCCGACGGCGCGTACGCGTAGACCAGGGCAGTGACGATCACGATCTCGATGGCGACCGAGAGCAGGCTCTGCCAGAGGAAGATCGTGTTGCCGAGCGGGATGACGCCGCCCTTCACCTTGCCGCCCGCCTCCACGATCGCGCGGGTCGCGGGCTGCATCGCGCTCGGCGTGGCCATCTGCAGCGCGGCCGAACCGGAGAGCCCCTGCGCCCAGATGCTGCCGAGCCCGAGGAAGGCGCTCGCCGCGACGGCGCGGTAGTCGACGCCCGCGATGCGCCGCGCCGTCTCGCGCGCGAGCATGGCGCTGAAGATCAGCGAGAAGCCCCAGTTGAGCCACGACGACAGCATCGCGAACAGCGCGACCCACGCGATGGCCGCGCGCGGCGTCGAGGGCACCGCGGCGAGGCGCGCGATGAGCCGGTAGATCGGGCGCGCGGTCGCGACGACGTACCCCGTGATGATCACGAGCGCCATCTGCAGCGTGAACGGCAGGAGCTCCCAGAACCCCGAGCCCCAGATCTCCGCGACCTGGCCTGCGGCTCCCAGCGTGCCGTGCTTCGGCCGCAGCACGAGCACCGCGGCGACCGCCACGACGAAGGTGGCGACGAGCGCGAACACGAACGCGTCCGGGATCCAGCGCTCGGCCCACGCGGTGAAGCGCGCGGCGGCCCGCTCGAGCAGGTTCGGCGGCCGATCGGGCTCGGTCGGTCCGCGCGAGGTGGACGAAGCGAGCGATTCCGGCAGGTCGGCGCCCGACATGGTGCGCGCCGACTATACTCGCCCGCCGTGCCTGCGCGATCCCTCTCCGAGCTCGAATCCCTGTCGCGCGACCCCTCGTGGGTCCCTGCCAAGAAAGAGCTCGCCACGCTGTTGCCGGGCCTCGCGGGCACCGAGGCAGAGGCCGTCGAGCGCGCGCTGTTCCGTGCCGGACCCGCGGTGCTCACCCTCGCCCTCGCAGAGCTAGCGGCCGCCGCGCCGGCCCTTCGCGTCGGCCTCTGCCGTCTCGTCGGGCGTTTCCCGGCCGATCCCGCGGCGAAGGCCGCGCTGCTCGGTCGCTTGCGGGACGAGGACGCGCGCACGCGCCGCGCCGCCGCCCGGGGCCTCGGCAAGTGCGGCGACGCCGGCGTGGAGTCGGCGCTGCTCGCGGCGCTCGACGTCGCGGTCGACGACGCCGAACGAAAGGTCCTGGTCGAAGCGCTCGGCAAGGTCGGTGGCGCCGCGGCGCGCGCGCGCCTCGCCACGCTGCAAGCGGGCAAGAGCGACAAGGTGCTCGCCGCCAAGCTCGCCGACGCCGAGGCGCGGCTCTTGCGCGAGGACGTCCGCGCGGACCTCTCCACCATCCGCGCGGACCTGCCGTTCGCGCCGCGTCGCCTGCGCTTCACGGTGCGCCGCGGGCTCGAGCGGATCCTCGCCGAGGAGCTGCACGCGATGGGCCTCGAGAAGATCGAGCTGGCCGAGGAGGCGGTGATCGCGACCAGCAGCGGCCCGCTCGAGAAGCTGTTCGGCGCGCGGATCGCCCTGCATTTCGGCTTCGTGGTCCCGCTGCCGCGCGGCGCCACGCGGGAGGCGCGGGTGATCGAGGCCCTCGCGGCGCCGGACGTGGCCGCGCTCCTCACGTCCCTCACGAGCGGTCCGGTCCGCTACCGTCTCGACTGGCCGGGCGGTCACCAGCGCGCCGCGACGCGCGCCGTCGTCGAGGCGGTGCGGGCGCGCGCGCCGGCGCTGGTCAACGACCCGCGCAGCACCGCCTGGGAGGTGGTCGTGCGCAACGAGGAGCTCGAGATCTGGCCGCGGGGCCTGGTCGATCCTCGCTTCGCCTACCGCGTGGCCGACGTGCCGGCGTCGTCGCACCCGACCATCGCCGCCGCCCTGTGCCGGGTCGCCGGGCCGCGCGGCGACGACGTGGTCTGGGACCCGTTCGTCGGCGCCGGCGCCGAGCTCGTGGAGCGCGCGCGCCTCGGGCCCTACGCCGAGCTGGTCGGCACCGACACCGACCCGCGCGCGATCGAGGCCGCGCGCAAGAACCTGGCGAACCTCTCGGTGCACCTCTCCGTCGGCGACGCCCGCACCTTCCGGCCCACGCACCCGGTGACGCTGATCGTCACCAACCCGCCGATGGGCCGCCGCATCAAGGAGAAGGACGGCATCACGCGCCTGCTCTCCGACGCGCTCGCGCACTTCCGCGAGGTCCTCGCGCCCGGCGGCCGCGTGGTCTGGTTGTGCCCGCTGTTCGGCGACGGCGCCAAGATGGCCCGCGCGTTCGGCTTCTCGGTAGAGCGCCGTGGGCCTGTCGATCTCGGCGGGTTCTCGGCCGAGCTGCAGGTGCTCACGTGAACGAGATCGATCTGCTGCGCCTCTCCGCGGCCGCGGCGTGCGAGGGCCGCCCGCCCGCGCACGACCTCTCGCACGTCGAGCGGGTGACCGCGCTCGCGCGCACGATCGCCGAGGCCGAGGGCGCGCGGCTCGACGTGGTGGTGCCCGCGGCGCTCCTGCACGAGCTCGTCAACCTGCCCAAGGGCCACCCCGACAGCCCGCGCTCCGGGGACCTGTGCGCGGTCGCGGCCGACGAGGTGCTGCGCGAGGCGGGCGTGGAGCTGGTGCGGCGCAACGCGATCGTGGCGTGCATCCGCGACCACGCCTTCTCGAAGGGCGCGGCGCCGCCCTCGCGCGAGGCCGCAGTGCTGCAGGACGCCGACCGCCTCGACGCGATCGGCGCCGTCGGCGTCGCGCGCTGCTTCGCCACGTGCACGGAGCTGAAGCGCCCGCTGTTCGCCCCGGAGGATCCGTTCTGCGACGAGCGCTCGCCGGACGACAAGGCGTTCGGGCTCGACCACTTCTTCAAGAAGCTGCTGCTCCTCGAGGAGGGCATGCACACCGCGACCGCGCGCGCCCTCGCGGCCCCGCGAACGGCCTTCCTGCGCGTCTACCTCGAGGCCCTGCGCAGCGAGCTCTAGCCGACGGTGGCGGATCGGTGACATCTTGGTGACGTGCGCCGTCTCCTCTCGCTGGGCCTGCTCCTCGGGTGCTCCTCGTCCGACCCAGTCGTGCCCGTCGACGCCGGAGCCGAGGCGGCCAGCGACGCCGCCGAGGTGAGCGTCCCGACCTGCAAGCGGGGCCCGAAGGAGACGGCGATCCCCGCGACCTGCGCGGGCCTCTCCTGCGATCGCGCCTTCGACTCGGTCACCTTCGCGATGACCCACAACGCGATGTCGAACCAGGACGAGGGCTACGCCGCGCCGAACCAGCACCACGGCATCGCGCGGCAGCTCGCCGACGGCGTGCAGGGGCTCATGCTCGACGTGCACTACTACGACGAGGAGACCGGCGCGACCGACGCCCGACGCGACGACCTGCCGGTGCTCTCGCAGCTCTACCTGTGCCACGCGAACTGTCGGCTCGGGCGGCGCCCACTGGTCGAGGGCCTCTGCGACGTCACGGCCCACCTCGACGCGCACCGCGGCGAGATCGTCTCGATCATCTTCGAGACCTACGTGCGCGACGCCGACCTCGCGCAGGGGCTCGAGGCCGCTGGACTCTCCGGCTACGCGTACACCCACCCGGGCGGCGCGTGGCCGAAGCTCGGCGCGCTGGTGACCGCCGACACCCGCGCGATCCTGTTCGTGGAGAGCGGCGGGGGCAGCCCGGCTTACCTGCACGCCGCGTGGCAGCACATCCAGGACACGCCCTACACCTACGCCAAGGCGTCCGAGTTCACGTGCGCGCTCAACCGGGGCAAGCGCAGCAACCCGCTCTTCCTGATCAACCACTGGGTGCAGGACCCGCTCGCCAATCCCGCGCGGGCCGCGGAGGTCAACGGGGAGGCGGTGCTGCTCGGGCGGGCCAAGGCCTGCGCCGCCGAGGTGGGGCGTCCGCCGAATTTCCTCGGGGTCGACTTCTACGACCTCGGCGACGCGGTGAAGGTCGCGAAGACCCTCTCGGGGGGTTAACGCTTGTCGCGGGCGATCGCGCCGATCGTGGCCTTGGTGGCGCGCAGGTAGTCCGCGGGCGCGAGGAGGATCTGCGTGCCGCGCACGCCGGCCGAGATCGAGACCACGTCGAACAGCTCGATCGTCTCGTCGCAGATCACCGGGAACTCCTTCTTGGCGGCGAGCGCGGTCACGCCGCCGCGGATGTAGCCGGTGAGCGGCTGCACCTCCTTGAGCGCGGCGGTCTCCACCTTCGCGTCGCCGGTGACCCTGGCGAGCGCCTTCAGATCGAGCTCGGCGTCGCCCGGCACCACCGCGAAGCAGCAGCCCTTGCGGTCGCCGCGCGCCAGCAGGGTCTTCCACACCTGCTCGGCGGGCAGGCCGACCTTGCGGGCCACCGTCTCGGCGGTGAGGTCGTCCGGATCGACCTCGTATTCGCGCAGCTCGTAGGCGATCCCGAGCGCGTCCAGGATGCGGGCGGCGTTCGTCTTCATCGGCGCTGCCTCATACCACGCGCCGCGGTATACGCGCCCCGTGCGCCCGCTCCTCGTCCGCCCCGGCGCTCGCTACACCTGCACCGGCGACGGCGCGTGCTGCTCGGACCTGCACGTCATCGCGCCGCTCGCGCGGAGCGAGGTGCGGCGGCTGCGGCTCCTCGGCGCGCAGGTGGTCCGCAACGAGGCGCTCGACGCGTTCGCGATGGCGGCGGAAGGGGGCGCGTGCCGCGAGCTCGGCGCCGAGGGGTGCCGAAGGTACGCGGATCGGCCGACGGTGTGTCGTCGCTTCCCGTTCCGCCTCGTCGAGACGCCTTCGGGTCTGCGCGTCGCCACCGAGCAGCGCTGCCCTTGTCGCACGATGGGGGAGCGGCCGTTGATCGACCCGGAGATCGCCCGGGCCGCGTTGCTCGAACACGGGCGACTGATCCCCGATCTGCGCGTCGGCGCCCGCATTCGCCTCGAGGGCGCGCGGTGGATCGGCTTCTCGAGGTACGAACGCGAGGAGGCCGCGTGGCTCGCCCGGCTCGCGGCGGGGGAGTCTCCCGAGGTGGTGCTCGGCGTGGAGCCGCCGACGCTCGACGCGCTCACGTGGCGCGACGTGGCCCACCACTTCCGCGGTCGCATCGATGGCAGCGCGTGCGGTGAAGCGCTCGCGTGGTTCGGTGATGCGCTGCTCGCGCTGTCGGGAGATGCACCGCGGCGCTCGCGGAGCCGGCCGTGGGCGTTCGCCTTCGACCGCGCCGAGGCGCGCAGCGCGGTGGGCGATCCCGACGCGATGCTCGCCGACTGGCTCGCCGACGCGCTGTGGGATCTCGAGTGGACCGCGAGGGGAGGGCGCGTGCGTGCGTTCGCCGACTTCGCGCAGCGGCTCGCGGTGGCGCGGTGGATCGCGGCCCGACTCGTCGCCGA
>JAEUKC010000049.1:0-14128 GCA_016794445.1 Myxococcales bacterium | reverse complement strand
CGCGGCTGGTCGCGCACCGCACGGGCATCGCCCTCCACCAGTGGGCCATCCCGCAGACCGCGTGGGCGCGGCGGAGGTGGCTCGGCATCGACCCGCCGGGCGTGCTCGATCGCGAGGTCGAGTACACCAGGAAGGACAAGGTGCGGCGCGCCCCGCTGTGGCGCGCGCTCGCCAAGCTCGGCGACGAGGCGGGCGAGAAGCTCTTCGCGGCGCTCCCGGCGATGGATCGTCTCGAGGCGCTCGTCGATCTGGCGCTCGAGGCCTACCGCGTCGAGGCGCCGTCGTGGGACGACTGGGAGAAGGTCCGGATCGACGAGCCCGCGCGCCTGTCGGCCCTCGCCGACCGCGTCACCGGGCTCTACGCCGAAGGGGCCCCCTCGAGCGAGCGCGACGGGCACAGCACCCTGCCCTGGCCGATCGGCTGGCTCCTGTTCCTCTCGCTCGTCCGCGCGGGCGTGCCGATCGAGGAGCGCTGGGACTGGATGCTCCCGATCGGACCCCTCACCCACGAGTGCGTCGCGGCCATCGCCGAGCCCCGCCAGGGACAGGCGATCGTGAACGCGTTGAAGGCGGAGGTCCCCTCGCGCGCGCTCGCCTCGGGGCTCGAGCTCGCGAAGCAGTTCCCGTCGCAGGTGCTCGCCGACCACCTGATGGAGCTCGCCGACGGCGCCGTGCACAGCCTCGCGTGCCCCGCGCGTCGAGGCTACCTCGCAGACCTCGCCGCCGCGGTCGGTCCCGAGCTCGGGGCGCACGTGCAGCAGCGGCTCGCCGCGCTCCCGCCGTTGCCTGCGCTGCGCACCAAGCGCTCGCTCTACGTTCGCTCCGTCGACGAGCTCACCGCGGGTCAACGCCTGCAGTTCGCGGTGCTCGGCCAGGGGTGGGAGACCGACGCGGGGCCGATGGTCACCGTCGCCGAAGAGGGCGCCGAGCCGGTGTTCGGGCCGATCGAGTTCGTGAGCGCGTTCGAGATCGTCGATGCCGAGGGCGAGCCCGCCTACGAGGCGCTGCTCTACATGGACGAGGACGGCGCCGTCTGCGAGGCCGGGACCACGCGCTCGGTGATGTACGTCTCGCAGGAGAACCTCTCCTGGAACGTCCCCGACGACGTCGCGGAGGCGCTGCACGCGCTGCTGCAGGTCGCGCCGAAGCCCCGCAAGAAGGTGGCACCGAAGAAGGCGGCGGCGAAGAAGCCGACACCGAAGAAGGCTCCACCGAAGAAGGCTCCCGTGCGCAAGACCACGAAGAGGCCGGCCCGGACGCGGCGAACCGTCTGACGGGCGCTGGCCGCGGATTGCGCTATATTTCGCGCATGATCCGCACCCTTTCTTCCGCTTCCCTCGCGCTCTTCCTCGTCGCCGGCTGCTCGAGCGAGGACGGCGCCACCGTGCCCGCGACCGACACGGGCACCGCGACCGACACGGCCGTCGCCGACACCATCGCCGACACCGCGACCGACACCGGCGCCGCCGACACCGCGACCGACGCGCCGGCCGACACCACCAAGCCCGACGTCGCCGTCGACGGCGACGCCGCCGGCAAGATCGAGGCGACCACCACCGGCACCGTGACGGGCAACTGCATGCCGGTCATCCCCGCCGATCCGGCGAGCATCACCGGCACGCTCACCGTCAAGAACGGGACCGGCGCCGCCATCGGCCCCGTGACCGCGACCTTCGGCGTGCTCAAGTCCGGAGCGACCGCGTACGCCACGTGGAAGATCGACAAGATCGACCTCGGGACCATCGCGCCGGGCGAGACCAAGAACCAGAAGTGGCAGAAGACCGCGGACACCTACTCGTCCGACCCGGCCGACTCGGTCTGCAAGAAGTGCAGCACCGACGCCATCGTCGAGATCACCGTCTTCGGCCTCGGCACGACCAGCGGCACGCCCGTCGCGGCGCCCGCGACCAAGATCGCCTGCGCGCTCTGAGGCCCGAAGCGTCGCGGGTCCGTTTCGCCGAGCGACGGACCAGGCGTACCCTCTCGGCGTGGCCACCGACGACGCCTACGCGAAGAAGTACATGGCGGGCGCCGGCGCCGTCCTGCTGCGCGACACCAAGGTGGGCCGCACCTCGCTCGCCATCCTGGGCCTCGTCACGCTCTGGTGCGGCGGCGGCGCCATCGGCGCCTTCCTGAACGTGCTCCCCAAGTCGAGCGTCGGCGCCGCCGTGTTCATGACCTTCATGACGGCGTTCTTCGCGTTCCTCGCGCTCACCCTCACCGTGGTCCGCACCGTGGTGAGCGAGGGCGAGGTGCAGGTGCAGTGCGGCCTGTGGGGCCCCCGCGTCCCCATGGAGCGCGTGACCTCGTGCCGGGTGGTCCCCTACGACTGGGTGCGCTTCGCGGGGTGGGGCATCAAGCGGAGCGCCGACGGCACCTGGGCCTACACGCTCGACGCCAAGAGCGACGTCGTCGAGCTCACGTGGACCGACGAGGCCGGCGAGGCGCACGCGGCGCAGTTCTCCGCGTCCGACCCCCACGCCGTCGCGGCGGCCGTCGAGAAGGCCCGGGCCACCCGCCTGCGGATCGCGGTCGACGACGAGGCGGTCGCGAGCGACCGCGCGATCGTCGAGGCCGCCGCGGAAGAGGCCGAAGAGGCCGCCGAGGGGACCGCGCGCCGGAACTCGTGAGCCCCCTCGACCCGTGGTAGACGCGGCGCCATGTGCGGCGTCATCGGGCTGATCTACGAGAACCACCGCGACGACCTCGGGCAGGTCGCCGCCGAGCTCCTCAAGACCCTCGAATATCGCGGGTACGACTCGACCGGCGCCGCCATCCAGGGCGACGAGGTCGACGTCCGGCTCATGAAGGGCGTGGGCGCGCCCTCGGTGATGGTGCACGAGCTCGGGATCACCGGCGCGGGCGGCCGGGCGTTCTGCGGCCAGGTGCGGTGGGCCACGTTCGGCGCGGTGACCGACGCCAACTCGCAGCCCCACGTCGTGCGCTGCAAGACCTTCCTCTACGGCGCGCACAACGGCAACGTCACCAACTGCGACGACCTCAAGGCCTGGCTCACCAGCGAGGGCCACCAGGTGCTCTCCGACAACGACGGCGAGATGGTCGTGCACACCATCGAGCACTTCTTCGCCCGCGCGGTCGAGCGAGAGAAGCCGGCCGACACCGCCGCGCGGCGCGCGTGCATGCGCGGCGCCATCCTCGAGGCCCGCAAGAAGCTCGAGGGCTCGTTCGCCGCCGTGATCGTCGACCCGGTCACCCGCACCATGTGGTCGATCAAGCAGGGCTCGAGCCTGTATTTCGGCATCGGTCAGGACCGCGTGGGCGGCCGCTTCGCCATCGCCTCGTCCGACCTCTCGAGCGTGCTGAAGCTCACCCGCGTGGTGGTGCCGATCACCGAGGGCGAGTTCGTCGAGTACGACCCGACCTACCACCACATCCACAACATCGAGGACCGCACGCTCAAGACCGCGAGCGGCCCGGTGAAGATGAAGGCGGGCGACGTGGTCACGCGCGAGCCCGTGCGGAGTCGCCTCCGCGCCAAGGACACCGCCCTCGTCCCGCCGTTCGAGACCTTCATGGACCAGGAGATCAGCGCACAGGAGCAGACCTGCCGCGAGGTGGTCACCCTGTTCCTCGGCGGCTCCGAGGAGGCCCGCGCGGTCTCCCAGTGGCGTGAGAACCCGGAGCTCGGCGCGCGACTCGACGTGCTGCGCGACCAGTACGACGACGAGCGCATCCGCGCGCTGTTCCACGAGCTCGTCGATCTGCCCGCTTTCGCCGGGTTGCTCGCCGAGGCCCCGGAACATGTCCGGCGCGACGCCACACGCACCCCCCACCTCCACTCCTCGGAGGCCGGCTTCCTCGCGGACCTGCTCCCGATGGCCCGCGGCGAGCACGACGTCCTCGCGGTGCGCCTGATCGACGCGCTGCTCGAGGCCGCCGAGGTGCGCGAGCACGAGAAGACCATCGCGCGCTTCGCCGACGTCTGCCTCGACGCCATGGCCCACGGCGGCCGCATCTACGTGATCTGCTGCGGCAGCAGCTACCACGCGGCCAAGGCCGCCGCGCTGTTCTGGAACGAGCTCGCCCACGTGGAGCTCCTGCCGGTGCTCCCCGGCGAGTTCCGCGGCCAGTCCGCGCGTTCGCTGGCCGACCACGATCTGGTCATCGCGGTCAGCCAGAGCGGCGAGACCAAGGACCTGATCGACGTGCTCAACGACGTCATCGCGTCCGGGCACGACATCAAGCGGGTCGGCCTCGTCAACAACGTCAACTCCACGCTCGCGCAGGAGAAGTGCGATCTGGTGATCCCGCTCCGCTGCGGGCCCGAGATCGCGGTGCCCGCGACCAAGAGCTTCATGAACCAGATGGTGGTGTTCTACTGCCTGGCGCTGCGCTTCGCGACGCGCCGGCTCGACACCATCGCGGACGAGGCCGAGCGCAAGGCCGCCGCCCGCGACCTCGAGGTGCGCCGCGAGAACCTCCGCACCCTGCCCGCGCTGATCCGCGAGACCGTCGAGGTCACCCAGGCCGACGTCGCCGTCGCCGCCAAGCAGCTGTTCCTCTGCCCGAGCATCCACATCCTCGCGACCCGTCTGAGCGCCGTCGCCAAGGAGGGCGCGCTCAAGATCCGCGAGGTGCTCCTCAACCACACGGAGGGCTTCGAGGCCTCCGAGTTCAAGCACGGCCCGAACACCATCCTCGGGTTCAACACCGTGCTCGGCCCGGCCGAGGTCGCCCACATGCTCGAGCACCTCGGGCGCACGCTCGAGGCGCTGGCCGTCGCGGCGAACAACGCGGGGCTCGGGCCCGACTCGCTGCGTCGCCTGGTGCAGGTCGCGACCGAGAGCGTGCTGTCCACCCAGACGCCGTTCTCGCTCACCGAGGCCGAGCGCGCGGTGTTCGAGCGCACGTTCGACCGAGCGGCGCTGGTCCGCGAGCTCTACGCAGACTATCCGCTCATCTACGTGACGGGCCCCGACGAGCGCGACGTCGCGCTCACCGTCTCGCAGGTGAACACCCACAAGATCCGCGGCTCGCGCACGGTGATGATCGCCGAGGAGCACCCCGCCCTGCGCGGCGCGGCCACCAAGGCGCCGGTCGACAACCCGTCGTACCAGTCCGTGTTCGTCGCGCTCCCGCGCACCAACGACACCCTCCTCACCACCTTCTCCGCGACGGTGGTGCTGCAGCGCCTGGCGCTCGAGATGAGCCTCCTCAAGAAGCGTTACCTCGACCGCCTCGGCGTCGAGGACCACGGCGTCCACCCCGACGTCCCGAAGAACGTGAGCAAGTCGATCACCGTGGACTAGGCTGCTAGAGTCGCGGCTCCATGACCGAGCCGAGCGACTTCATCCGCGACATGATCGGCGCCGACGTGGCGGCCGGCCTCCACGGCGGCCGCGTGTGCACGCGCTTCCCGCCCGAGCCCAACGGCTACCTCCACATCGGGCACGCCAAGTCGATCCACCTCAACTTCGGCATCGCCAAGCAGTTCGGCGGCGTGTGTCACCTCCGCATGGACGACACCAACCCGACCACGGAGGACCCGGAGTACGTCGCGGCGATCCAGCGCGACGTGCGCTGGCTCGGGTTCGAGTGGGGGCAGAACATGTTCTACGCCTCCGACTACTACGAGCGCCTCTACGAGCTGGCGGAGGGCCTCATCCAGAAGGGCCGCGCCTACGTGTGCGACCTCACCGAGGCCGACATGGGCGAGTACCGCGGCAAGGTCGGCGAGCCCGGCAAGGAGAGCCCGTACCGCAACCGCTCCGTCGAGGAGAACCTCGACCGCTTCCGCCGCATGCGCAAGGGCGAGTTCAAGGAGGGCAGCTGCACGCTGCGCGCGAAGATCGACATGGCGTCGCCCAACATGAAGATGCGCGACCCGCCGCTCTACCGCATCAAGCACGCCCACCACTACCGCACGGGCGACGCGTGGTGCATCTACCCGCTCTACGACTACGCGCACTGCCTCAGCGACTCGTTCGAGAAGATCACCCACTCGCTGTGCACGATGGAGTTCGAGAGCGCGCGCGAGCTCTACGACTGGGTCGTCGCCGCGACCGAGGTGCCGCACGTGCCGCGCCAGACCGAGTTCGCGCGGCTCAACCTGTCGTACACGGTGATGAGCAAGCGTCGCCTGCTCGAGCTCGTCGAGAAGAAGCTCGTGCGCGGCTGGGACGACCCGCGCATGCCGACCATCGCCGGCCTGCGCCGCCGCGGCGTCACCAGGGAGGCGATCGCCGAGTTCTGCAGCCGCATCGGCGTCGCCAAGAACCTCTCCATCGTCGACATGGCGCTCCTCGAGCACGTGATCCGCGAGGATCTCAACCAGCGCTCGCCGCGCGTGATGGCGGTGCTCCGACCGATCGAGGTGCTCATCGAGAACTACCCCGAGGGCGAGGTCGAGCAGCTCGACGCGCCCTACTGGCCGCACGACGTCCCGAAGGAGGGCTCCCGCAAGGTGCCGTTCTCCCGCACGATCTACGTCGATCGCGACGACTTCCTGGAGAACCCGCCCAAAGATTTCCATCGCCTCTCGCCCGGCAAGCGCGTGCGCCTGCGCCACGCGTACGTGGTCACCTGCAAGGAGGTGATCAAGGACGCCAACGGCGACCTCGCGCGCCTCGTGTGCACCTACGACCCGGCCACGCGCGGCGGCTCCGCGCCCGCGGGCGAGAAGGTCGCCGGCACGATCCAGTGGGTGAGCGCGGCGCACGCCCTCGACGCCGAGGTGCGCATCTACGACCGCCTGTGCCGCGTGGAGAGCCCCGGCGACGGCGGCCGCGACTTCCTCGAGGATCTGAACCCCGACTCGCTCTCGGTGGTGCAGGCCAAGGTGGAGCCGTCGCT
Organism: Myxococcales bacterium; assembly: GCA_016794445.1. GTDB lineage: Bacteria > Myxococcota_A > Polyangia > Polyangiales > JADJMO01 > JADJMO01. Next base: position 7,315 of record JAEUKC010000049.1, on the reverse strand, counting down.
CGCGAGCGCCAAGGACGGCGAGCACTACCAGTTCGAGCGCGTCGGCTTCTTCTTCGTCGACCCGGACACCCGTCCTGGCGCGCCGGTCTTCAACCGCACGGTCGCCCTCAAGGACGGCTGGGCGAAGCTGGTCGGCAAGAGCGAGCCCGCGAAGGCCGACGCGAAGCCGAAGGAGGCCAAGGCCATCGCACCGAAGGGTGATGCCAAGGAGCTCACCCCCGCCGCCAAGGCCCTCGCCGAGCAGCACGCGCTCTCGGCCGACGAGGCCCGCGTGATCAGCAGCGAGCCCGCGCTGGCTGCGCTGTTCGAGGGAGCCCTCGCGGCGGGCTCCGCGGCGAAGCCCGTCGCGAGCCTCCTCGCCAACGACGTCGTGCGCGAGCTGCGCGCACGCCGTCTCGAGAAGGCGCCGTTCGACGGGGCCGCTCTCGGGGAACTCCCGCCGCTCGTCGAGAGCGGCACGCTCTCGACCAAGCTCGCCAAAGAGGTGCTCGCCGAGATGTTCGTGCGCGGCGCGCGCCCGACGGACATCGTCAAGGAGAAGGGCCTCTCGCAGGTGAGCGACGCCGGCGCCGTGGAGGCCGCGGTCGCGAAGGTGCTCGCCGACAACCCCGACACCGTCGCCCGCTACAAGGCCGGCAACGCCAACGTGGTCGGCGCGCTCGTGGGCATGGTCATCAAGTCCCTGCAGGGTCGCGCGAACCCCAAGCTGGTCAACGAGATCCTGAAGAAGCAGCTCGGCTAGAACGTCCACCCGACGGTCACGCTGAGCCGACGCTCGCCGAGCACCGCGGCCTCGAGCAGCGCATCGAGGTGCTCGCCGAGCGCGAACGCGCTGCCCACGCCCACGTGGTAGCGGAACGCATCGGAACCCTTGCCGCCACCCACGCTCCAGTCGGTGCCGGCGCCGAAGAACCGCCCCACGAGGTAGGGCGCGACGCGACCGAACACGACCTTGCCCACCGAGAGCCCGACCCGCCAGTCCTTCGAGGTGAAGGTGGCCTCGCTCGCGTCGGGGGCGCGCGTCGCGGCGCGGGCGATGGAGTAGCCGAACGACGCCTGCACGAACGGCAGCGCTCCCCGACCGTCGAGCAGCCGGTAGGAGACGGCGAGGCCTCCGATCCACCCCGGCCGCAGATCGTGGCGGACGTCGAGGAAGTCGACCCGTCCACCCAGCGCGGCGCCGAACGAGCCGCTGAAGGTGAGCGCGTCGAGCGGGGAGACGTCGAGGGTCGCGACGGTCGCCCCTTGCAGGAGCTCCGCCCGCTGGTCGCCGAACTTGATCCGGGTCGCGGTCCCCCCTGCCGAGAGCCCCACGCGAACCCGCACGGTCGAGCTCTCGCCGCGACAAACGCCGGGCAGGCCGTTCGGGCCGATCGGCGGCGAGAGGCCGCACGCCTCCGCGTCGGGGGCGGCGGCGATCAGGACGACGAGCAGGGTAGCGACGGACCAGCGCATGGACGGCTACAACGTCGGCCGCGGCCGGCCGTTTCGCGGTCCGTCGGCGATCAGGTCCAGCTGGGCAAGAGGGGCAACTCGCCTCAGAGCTGCGGGAGCCGCTCCATGGCCTCGGCCATGGAGCTGTCGTCGGTCACCGAGAGCTCGATGTGCAGCGGGGCGTAGGGCTCCGACTGGTAGACCCGCGTCATGCGCAGGCGGGTCATCTCGAGCAGCGCGAGGAAGGTGATCACGTACTCGAAGCGGGTCTGCGCGCCGTCGAACAGCTCGTCGAACTGCATCTTGGGGCGGCTCTTGAGCGCCTCGCACAGCTCGTGGATGCGCTCGGTGATGCTGATGCGGTCGGCCGTGACCTCGTGCTGGATCTTGACCTTCGACTTCGAGAGGACCGATTGGAACGCCTCGAGCAGCGAGAACAGCGGGATCTCGGCCAGCGGCGCGTCGGCCGAGGTGCCCTGCGGCGTGGGCGGACGACCGAACACGTCGCGACCGGCGACGTCGCGCTCGCTGAGGCGCTTCCCGGCGTCCTTGTACTTCTGGTACTCGAGCAGGCGGCGGATGAGCTCCTCGCGCGGGTCGAGCTCCTCACCCTCGAGCGCGTCCTCGGCGTCCTGCTTCGGATCGGGCGGCAGCAGCGTCTTGGACTTGAGGTGGGCGAGCGTGGCCGCCATCACGAGGTACTCGCTCGCGACGTCGATCTGCAGCACCCGCATCATGTCGAGGTACTCGAGGTACTTCTGCGTCACGAAGGAGACCGGGAGATCGACGAGCGAGAGCTCGTGCTTCTGCACGAGGTGCAGCAGCAGATCGAGCGGGCCCTCGAAGGCCACCTGCTCGAGCGCGAGACGGTAGGTGGCCTCGCCGTGGTCCTGGTACGGGAGGCGCTCCTCCTGCGCGGCCTTCGCCGTCGCCGGCTCTTTCTTGCGCGCGCCGCCCATCAGGCCTGACGAATAGCCCGAAACGTGGCCGGCATGAAGCGCCCACGCTAGGAAACGCCCTTGCGGTCCCTTTCGCGGCTCCATCGCGCGATTCTCTCGATCGCCCGGCTGCACGCCTCGCCGGGCCGGCTGTTCGCGGCCTGCGTGGTGGGCGCGATCGTCGGGAGCACGCCGCTGTTCGGCCTGCACTTCTTCGTGTGCCTCGGGCTCGCCACGGCCTTCCGGCTCAACGTGGTCGCCATGTACGCGGCCGCGAACATCTCCATCCCCCCGCTCGCGCCGTTCCTCGGCGCGGCCTGCGTGGCGGTCGGCGGCAAGCTCGTGTTCGGGAGCGCGCTGCCCTTCGACCGCGCCGCGCTGCGCGCGAGCTCGCCGTTCGCGGTGGCCCCCCGCCTGTTCGTGGCGTGGCTCGTGGGCGCGCCGTTCGTCGGCGGCGCGATCGGCGTGGTCATCGGCGCCTCGGTCGCCTCGATCGCCCGCCGGCGCGCGGCGGTCGGTCGCGACGCGACGACGCTGGCGCTGGAAGAGACCGTCGCGCGCTACCGCGAGGCCCGGCCGGGCCTGCGCCACTACGTGACCTGGAAGACGCGCCTCGACCCGGTCTACCGCGCGATCGCGGGCGAGCTCCCCGACGCGATCACCGTCGTCGATCTGGGCACCGGGCTCGCGACCCTGCCGATCCTGCTCGCGCTGCTCGGCACGCGCCGTACGCTGTTCGGGTTCGAGTGGGACGCGAAGAAGGCCGACGCCGGCCGCGTCGCCGCCGCGGGCCTGCGCGTCACCGTCGCGCAGGGCGACGTGCGCGACTGCGCCATCCCTCCGTGCGACGCGATCACCCTCGTCGACGTGCTGCACTACTTCCCCGTGGAGGAGCAGCGCGCGGTGCTCGCGCGGGCGCGCGCGGCGCTGCGACCGGGGGGCTGCCTGCTGGTCCGCGAGACCGACGCCGACGCCCGCAGCGGCACGACGCGGTGGCTCGAGCGCCTCGCGGTGAAGCTCGGCTGGAACCGCGCCGACGCGACCCACTTCCGCCCGGCGAAGGAGCTGGCCCGGGACCTCGAGGCGCTCGGCCTCGAGGTCGAGCAACGCCCCGTCGCGGGCAAGCTGCACCCGGGCAACGTGCTGCTCCGCGCGACGGCGTGCTAATCGCGGACCATGGACCCTCGGCTCGGCGCGCTGATGCTGTCGGCGGTCCGGTCCGCGTCCGACACGTGGCTCCGGCGCGCCCTCGGCTACGTGCGCGACCTCGGCCGACTCGGCGTCTCGGTCCCGCCGACCATCCTGCACGACGTCGGCCTCGTCCTCGCGGCGCCGCGCGACCAGCGCCTCGTCGGCGCGCGTCGCCAGGCCGAGGCCGTCCTCGCCGGTCGCGCGAACTCGGGGCCTGTGCATGCGCGCTACGTGGCCGCGATCCAGGCCCTCGACGAGGACCCGGCGGTCGAGCAGATCCGCAAGCTGCGCCCCAGCGACGACCTCGTGGTGGTGCTCCTCGTGCGCCTCCTCGGCGCGCAGAACCTCGGCCCCGGGCTCGTCCTCACCGACGTGCCCGAGCCCGTGGAGGTCGAGCGCAACCTCACCTCGGCGTTCGAGCGCCTCCCGCTCGAGCCCGAGCTCGCCCTCCTCGCGCGCTTCGTCGAGCGCCTGCCGCGGATCCTCGTGCTGCTCGACACGCTCGACCTCGACACGCTCCAGCTCCTCACCGTCTACGGCAAGGGCAGCGCGGATCTGCGGGGCGATTCCAGCGCGATCGCGGGCCTCGCGCAGGTCGAGCTGCTCTCGGCGCTCACCTCGCTGCAGGCCAACGACGTGGTGAACTTCTCGCTCGAGCTCCTGCCCTCGGTGCTCGAGACCACCCGGCGATCGGCCCCCGGCACCTACGCCACGGGCGGCTACCAGGGCCTCACGCGGCGCGGATCGCTCGACTCGCTCGTGCTGACGGAGCTCGCCTGGGACGACGAGGAGCTCGCGCGCCGCCTGCTCGACGACGAGGTGCTGTTCCACGCCCGCGAGCGCGCCGAGGACCAGGCGCCGCGCGTGCACCTCGTGCTGGTCGATGCGTCGGCGTCGATGCGCGGCGACCGCACCACGTTCGCGCGCGGCGTCGCGATCGCCCTCGCCAAGCGCCTCGAGCTCGAGGGCGAGGAGGTGCGCATCCGCTTCTTCGACAGCCGCCTCTACGAGACGGCGGCGGCCTCGCGCGGGCGCGGCCGGCAGAGCCTGGCGGCGAGCCTGCCGCACGTGCTCTCGTTCCGCGGCGAGCGCGGCCGCAGCCCCGAGCGCGTGCTGCGCCAGCTCGTGTCGGAGCTCGAGGTGCTCAAGAGCCGCGACAAGCGCTCGCCCGTCGTGCACCTCATCACGTCGGCCGCGTTCTACGCGCCGCGCCCGCTGGTCGCCGAGGTGCGCGCGCGCGGCTCGCTGTTCGGGGTGTTCATCACGCCGCAGCTGTCGGCGACCGGCGAGCCGGTGCCGCTCGAGCTCGACTGGCTCGATCTGCTCGACGGCCACTACGTGGTCGACCAGGCGATCCTCGGCAAGCGCGCCGACCGCAGCGCGCGCGCCAAGGAGATCGTGCGCGGCATGCCCGCGCAGGCCGCGGAGCCGCCGCCGTCCTCCATTCGCACCTCCACCCTCGGCCCGCCGGCCAGCACCCGCCTCGAGCCCACCTCATGAGCGACGCCCGCGACGCCGCCCAGCGAGGCCTCGCTCTTGCCCGCCAGGGGAACAAGCTGGAGGCCCTCCTGCACCTGCTGGCGGCGGCCGCTGACGTCGACGCCGACCCCCGCGACTACGACGCCGTCGTGCGCGTGCTGGTCGAGGCCTACCGCGCCCTGCAGCGCCCCCGCGAGCTCGCGACGTTGAGCTGGCTCGAGACCGCGGACCCGAAGCTAGGAGGTCCGGCGGACGTGGCGCGCGCGCACCGGCTGCTCGGCGACGAGGCGGCCGCGGCCCGCAGCTTCGAGGACGCGGGCATGCTCGCCCACGCCGCGGTCTGCCGCGAGCGCGCCCACGACCCGGGCGGCGCCCGCGCGCTCTGGTCCCGCCTCGCCCACGAGCTCTCGCGCAACGTCGACCAGGATCGGACTGCATCCCATGACAGGGCGGAGCGCGCGGCGGAGCGGGCCTACGTGCTCGGCCTCGTGCGCTTCGACGTGGCCCGCAACGCGCCCCGCGAGTCGCGCGACAAGGCGAGCCGCGAGGCGATCGTGGCGGCGATCGGCGCGCTCGAGGACGCCGCCCAGCGCTTCGAGAGCCTCGGCCTCCGCGAGCGCGCGTTCGACGCCTACCAGGCGATGGCCGCGATCGGCGAGAACAGCCGCACGTTCGAGCACGTGGTCGAGGGCCGCGTGAACTCGATCCGCATCCTGCGCGAGGACCACCTGCAGCAGTACGCGCTCTCGCAGTACGACGAGGCGATCGCGGTGGCCGAGGCCCACCACGAGCTCGCGGCCGCGGCCGAGCTGGCCCGCGAGGCCACCGCCTACGCCCGCGGGCTCGGCGCCGCCCCCGAGACCTACGGGTACGCACGGCGCGCCATGGAGCTGCACGCGGCGGCCGGGCGCCTGCTGGCCAAGAACGGCGCGCCCCCTGAGCTCACCGAGAACGCCTACCTCGCCGCGATCGGGCTCTCCGCGGAGCTCGATCTGCTCGGCACCGCGGCCAAGCTCTACACCGAGGCGGCCACGATCCCCGACCTCGACGAGACCCGCCAGGCACGCCACCAGCGCGCGGCGCAGCGGCTCCGTGGCGCGGTCGACACCGGCCCGGCCGACGTCCGCGATCGCGGCGCGCGCCCCGCGGGGGCCGCCCTCGAGGTGTGGACGGTCGACGTCATCGAGTGGGAGCAGGCCGGTCGCGGCGAGGAGATCGCCGCCGAGATCTACTTCGACGCGGTGCACGCGCCGAACCGCGGCGGCGCCTCGCTGCCCGCCCGTCGACGGGCGATCGCGGCGCGGCTCGCGGCCCTGGCCGTCGCGGGCATCGAGCCCGACACCACGGAAGGCATCAAGCTCGCCGAGAACCTCGTCGCGCGCCTCGCGGAGATGGTGGACTACCGGGTGATGTCGGCGCTCGAGGCGCTGGCCTCGCACGGGTCGGCCAGCGTGCGCGCGCGGGTGGCCGAGGCGGCGGGCACGATGCCGTTCAAGCGCTCGGCGCAGCTGCTGCGGCGGGCCGCCCGCGACGACGCCCGCGACGTGATCGCCGCGGTGGGCAAGGCGGTGGCGCGCAAGCAGTCGGCGGTGTTCGTCGACCCGCTGCGGCGGCTCGCGCGCGAGGCCCAGCACGCGGAGATCCGGGCCGCGGCGCTGCGCGCGCTCTCGTCGATCGACAACGCGGAGGCGGCGAACGCGGTGCTGTCGGTGCTCGAGGCCGGGGCCGCGGAGGAACGCCTGGCGGTGGTCGAGGCGCTCAAGCGGCGCCGGCCGGACCCGAACAGCCAGCTCGTGACGCTCGGTCGGGAGCGCCTCGCCCGCGGGCTGTCCGCCGAGGTGGCGGCGGAGCTGCGGGTGGCGCTCGGGATCTGAGCTTTGCATCGGGGCTCTGTTTGGCGATGATGGTGGGGTGCGTCGCGTCGGTCTGATCGCTGCCGTCCTCGTCGCGAGCAGCCCCGCGGTCGCAGCGGCGCCGCTCGTGCACGCGACGGCGAGCTGCGCGCCCGCGAACAAGCCGGGGCGCGTGCGGTGTCGGGCAGTGATCGAGCTGCCGCTCGACGTGGTGGGCAAGCGCAAGCTCTCGTTCGCGGAGCTGCGGGTGACCCGCGTCGATCCGGGCGTGACCCCGCTGCGCGCGCGGCTCGGCCCGCTGGACGCCGAGCAGATGGACGAGTCGCGGGCCACGTTCACGTTCTCGGTCGCGACCGAGAAGGTCGGCGAGGCGACGATGACGGTGCGCCTCTCGGCGGTGGTGGAGGGCGACGGCACGCC
>JAEUKC010000088.1:0-9208 GCA_016794445.1 Myxococcales bacterium | reverse complement strand
GCCCTCGCCGCGCTCCATGGAGTTCTTCCAGGGGGCGATGGCGCCGTCGCGGAGCGAGAGGCCCGGGTCGGGCACCACGAGCTCGGGGTCGACCCGCAGCGTCGAGCCGAGCCCGTTGCACGCCTCGCACATGCCGAGCGGGCTGTTGAAGCTGAAGCTCGCCGGCGAGAGCTCGGGGAACGACTGCCCGCAGCACGCGCGGCTCGCGGAGAACGCGAGCTCCTCGCCGTCCTCCGTGCGCACCAGCATCTCGCCCTTGCCCTCGCGGAGCGCGAGCTCGACGGCCTCGACCAGGCGGGTGCGGTCGGCCTCGCGCACGGTGATGCGGTCGACGACCAGCGAGAGGTCGTGCTTCTTCTTCTTGTCGAGCTTCGGCGTGGCCTCGAGCTTGTGCATCGCCCCGTCGACCTCGACGCGCACGAACCCGCGGCCGCGCAGGTCGTCGAACACCTCGCGGAACTCGCCCTTGCGGTTCTTCGCGAGCGGCGCGAGTACGAGCAGCTTCTGCCCCGCCTGCTCCGCGACCAGATCGCGCACGATCTCCGAGGGGCTCCGCGTCTGCACCGGCTTGCCGCAGGTGGGGCAGCGCTGCACGCCGGCGCGGGCGTAGAGCACGCGGAGATAGTCCGAGATCTCGGTGATGGTGCCGACGGTGGAGCGGGGGCTCGAGGCGCCGCTCTTCTGCTCGATGGCGATGGTGGGCGAGAGGCCGCGCAGGTGCTCGACGTGGGGGCGCTCGAGCTGCCCGAGGAACTGGCGCGCGTAGGCCGAGAGCGTCTCGACGTACCGACGCTGGCCCTCTGCATACAGCGTGTCGAAGGCCAGGCTCGACTTGCCCGAGCCGCTGACGCCGGTGAACACCACGAGCTTGCGCTTGGGTACGAGGAGGTGGTCGACGGCGAGGTTGTGCTCCCGCGCCCCCACGATCTCGACGAAGTCGGGCTCGACAGCGGTTGCGTTCGCAAGGGGGGCCGCGCTCGGGAATCCAGGGCGATGCATGGGCGGACTTCGTCTGGCCGGGCCCCCCTCGCCCGTCAACCGGAGCGCGATCTCGGCGCCCAGGCGCTGGGTTTGCGCGCCTGCGCCGAGCGTGCGCGCGCGCGGTCTTTGCGCTACCCTCGGAGCCGAGGAAGATATGAGCACGAAGGCTGCGTTCTCGTCGGCGCTGGCTCCAGGGGAGGTGTTCGCCGGCAAGTACCGGATCGAGCGCGTCCTCGGTCAGGGCGGCATGGGCGTCGTGCTCGCGGCCCACCACCTCCAGCTCGACGAGCTGGTCGCCATCAAGGTGCTCCACCCCACCTTCGCGACCCAGCCCGACCAGGTCGAACGATTCCTGCGCGAGGGCCGGGCCGCGGTGAAGATCCGCAGCGAGCACGTCGCGCGGGTCAGCGACATCGGCACCGTCGAGGGCGGCGTGCCGTACATGGTGATGGAGTTCCTCGAGGGCCACGACCTCGGCGAGATCGTGAAGGCGCGCGGCAAGCAGTCGGTCGACGACGTCGTCACGTGGGTGCTGCAGGCGTGCGAGGCGCTCGCCGAGGCCCACGCGCTCGGCATCGTGCACCGCGATCTCAAGCCCGCGAACCTGTTCCTCACCCAGCGGGCCGACGGCTCGGCGACGATCAAGGTGCTCGACTTCGGCATCTCCAAGCTGCTCGACTCGGGCATCGACAGCGCCGCGCTCACCAACACCAACGGCATGATGGGCTCGCCGCTCTACATGTCGCCGGAGCAGCTGCACTCGCCGAAGGGCGTCGACGCGCGCGCCGACGTGTGGGCGCTCGGCGTCATCCTGTTCGAGATGCTCACCGGCGAGCGGCCGTACTCGGCCGAGTCGCTCCCGGCGCTCGTGCTCGCCATCGCCACCGAGCCCCCGCGCTCGCTCGGTGAGCTCCTGCCCGGCACGCCGCGCGACCTCGAGGCCATCGTCGACCGCTGCCTCGAGAAGAAGGCCGAGCACCGCTTCGCCGACATCGGCGCGCTGGCGCGCGCGCTCCTGCCGTTCGCGCCCAAGGGCATGGAGCCCAGCGTCGAGCGCATCCAGCGCGTGCTCGCCTCGGTGCCACGTCGCTCGAAGACCGGGACCACCGAGAAGATCGCCGCGGTGAAGGCCGAGCTGCCCGGCGAGCGGGCCACCGGCTCGTCTTCCTCGTCGCAGAGCGGACCGCGCAAGACCGTCAACCCCGCCGTCGCGAGCCTGCAGGCGAACAGCGTCGACGAGCAGCAGGAGGCGACCCTGCTCGAGCCCGTCGGCCCGCGCGTCTCCGGCGCGGCCGCGCCCGACGCCAAGGCGCCGAAGGGCCTCTCCACCACGAACGTCGGCGTCAGCGCGAGCCAGCCGCCGCCGTCCGCGAAGTCGAGCACACCGAGGGGCCCGCTGCCGTGGATCGCGGGAATCGCGGTGGCGGGCGCGATCGCCGTCCTCGGCATCACGCTCGCGCGGGGGCCCGCGGCGGCCACCAAGGGCGTGGCGGCACCAGCTTCGACGGGCGCGCCGACCCTGCCGCACGGCGCGGCTTCCTCGGCGACCGTGACGGCGACCGTGTCGGCGCCATCGGCCGCGTCGACCTCCGCGTCGACCTCCGCGGCGCCCGTCGCGCCTTCCGTGGTCGCGCCTCCCGTGGTCACGTCTCCCGTGGTCGCGTCTTCCGTGGTCGCGCCGACCAAGGGGACAGGCAAGGTCGTGCCGCCCAAGGGCAAGTCCAACTGCGATCCGCCCTACACGCTCGACGCGGATGGGCAGAAACACTTCAAGGTCGAGTGCCTCTGATGCAATCTCGCGCGTGGGTCTCCTCTCTCCTCGTCACCGCCCACCTCTGCGCCGCACCCGCGAGCGCGGCCCCCGACAAGGCCGCCTGCGTGGCCGCGTCGGACGCCGGGCAGAAGTCGAAGAAAGAGAAGCACCTCCGCGCCGCGCGCAAGCAGCTGCTCGTGTGCTCGGACGAGGCTTGCCCCGGCGTGGTGAAGAAGGACTGCGCCGCGCTCGTCGCCGAGATCGAGTCCAGCCTGCCGACGATCGTGGTGACCGTGAAGGATCTCGCCACCGGCGCCGACGTCTTCGACGTGAAGGTGGAGCTCGACGGAGAGCCGCTCCTCGAGAAGCTCGACGGCACCGCGGTGGCGGTCGACCCGGGCGTCCACAAGCTGCGCGTCGTGCCGGGCAAGGGCGAGCCAGTCGAGCAGCAGCTCCTGTTCGTCGAGGGCCAGAAGAATCGCCTCGTCGACGTCTCGATCGGCAAGAAGCCCGACGAGCCGAAGCCCGAGCCGAAGCCCGACCCGAAGCCCGAGCCCAAGCCCGAGCCCAAGCCCGAGCCCAGGCCCGCGTTGCCGCCGCCGGCCACGGGGGCGCCGGTCGGTGCCTGGGTGCTCGGCGGCGTTGGCGTCGTCGGCCTCGGCTTGTTCGTGGGCTTCGGCCTCTCCGGTCGCAAGGACGTGAGCGACCTGCGCGCGCAGTGCAACGGGGCCTGCGACGACTCCGTGCTCGATTCGCCCAAGCGCAAGCTGCTCGTCGCCGACCTCGCGCTCGGCGTCGGGGTCGTCTCGCTCGGCGTCGCGACCTACCTGTTCCTCTCGGCACCGAAGACCGCCGCCGGCCCGACCACGGGGCTCCGCGTCGACGCCGTGCCGGTCGCGGGGGGCGCGGTCGGTCTGGTCGGAGGCCGCTTCTGATGCGCGCCCGATCCCACGTCGCCGTCGCCGGCGTCGCCGCTTCGCTCGGCGCGGTCGCTGCGTGCTCGCTCACCACCGACTTCTCCGGCGTCAGCGACAAGCCAGACGCCACGAGCGGCGCCGAGCACGCCGTCCCGCCGAGCCGCCCTGCGGGCGCCCCCACCAAGGGCGGCGGGGTCACCCTGTTCCTCGGCGTGAAGCACTTCCACTTCGCGCACAGCAACGACGCGCTCAAGGTGCCCGGCGCGTGGCAGGACTGGGGCTTCGACCTCGACGGCCTCTGCACGTCGAGCCTCGCCGCCGATCAGAAGGGCGTCTGCATCCGCCGCCCGGGCGCGACGCCCGACATGGTCCAGGACGGCAAGGCGTGCCGCGACAACAACTTCGGCTCGCAGATCGTCCCCAAGCTCACCGTCTACGCGAGCGCGTTCGAGAACGACACCAACGACGGCCTGGGCGCGGGCACCCCCACCTGGATCCTCGCCCTCGACGATCTCGGCGGCGGCGCCGACGACCCCTACGTCCCGGGCCGCCTCTACCTCGCCGCCCGCACGCCCGACAAGGTGCGGCCCGCGTGGGACGGCACCGACGCGCGCAAGATCCTCACGAGCTCGGTGAAGGGGGGGAAGATCGACGACCCCGTGATCACGTTCCCCAGGGGCTACCTCAAGGGCCACGTATGGGTGAGCGGCGAGGCGACCAATCTCTCGCTCTCGCTGCCCATCGGCAAGGCGGGCGTGCTGATGCCGCTGGTCGCCCAGCACGCGGTGATGGCGTTTCGCCTCAAGGACGACCATGGTTCGGTCGTCGACGGCACCGGGCAGTTCGCCGGCGCGATGCCGATGTCCTCGCTCGAGTCGTTCCTCGCGCCGTTCCTCGCGTCGCAGACCACGTTCTGCCCCGGCTCGTCGCAGTACAGGTCGTTCATGGACTCGCTCGCGCCGTTCGCCGACGTGTCGCTCGGCGCGGCCTCGCTGCAGGACGAGAAGAACGCGTGCGACGGCGTGTCGTTCGGCATCGGGATCAACCTCGCGCCGATCGCGGTGCCGACCGAGACCGCGCCCCCGGAGAGTGACCCGCCATGTGGCACCGTGAGCGACGCCGGGAGCGATGCCGCCGCCGATGTCGGTGACGCCGCCACCGACACCGCGCCCGACGCGACCGACGCCGACTGAGGGCGCCCAAGGATCACCGTCGACGCGTGTTTCTCGGGACAATGGCCCGTCAGCAGGACTCCATCCTCACCTCCCTCCGCGAGCTCCACTCCCTCCACGAGCAGCAGGAGCGCGACCAGCGAGAGCTCGATCGGCGGACCCGAGAAGAGGCCAAGAAGAGGGTCGAGGAGGCCGCGCTCGCCCGCCTGCGCGAGCACGCCGCGCGCGAGGAGGAGCGCCGGCTCCGCGAAGCCGCCGCCGACAAGGCCGCGCTCGACGAGCGCCTCGCGCAGGCCGAGGCCGAGGCCCAGACCACGATCGCGCGCCTGCGCGTGGAGGCCGAGCGAGATGCGGTGGCCATGGCCGCGCGGCACGCCGCCGAGCTCGCCGCGCTCGAGGCCACCTCGATCCGCACCCGCAAGCGGACGACGTGGCTCCTCGTCGCGAGCTCGCTCCTCGCGGCGATCGTGGTCGTGCTCGCGATCGTCGGCCTCACGCGCAAGCCTGACGAGGTCGCGGTACCGCGCAGCACCCCCGCGGTCACGGTGGCCGTGGAGCCAGTCGCGGCGACAGAACCCGCGCCCAAGGCGGAGCCCGTCGCGGCGCCGCAGCCGTCCGCCAAGCCCAAGCCCGCGCCCGTCCACGTCGACAAGCCCAAGCCGAGGCCCGAGGTGACGGTGGGCAGCACCTCCTGCGCGCGCTGCAGCGGTGTGCCGCTCTGCACGTGCAAGGCCGGCGAACACTAGCGCGTGAGGGTCTCCGGCATCGCCTTGGGCGAGGTGGTCACCCACGAGGCGCGCCGGCCTACGAGCTTGCGACCGCCCGCCTCCATGCGGTACTGCGCGACCGAGAACGGCGTGCCGGCGCCAGTGCCGAAGCCGACCGACAACCGGTTGCCGCTGCGCAGCCCGAGACCACGATACGTGTCGGGCGTGCCGCCCGGGCCCTGCACGTGCCAGAGCAGCGTGTGGAGATCGCCCGTGACCACGAGGTCGCATGAGCCGCCGTACGTCGCGCCGTCGGGCCCCACGCCGGTCTCGATCGCGTAGATGCCGCTCCAGTCCGCGTTGCCGCCGGCGAGCACCTCGGTGCCACGCTGGGCGTTGCCGTGGAAGAGCCAGGTGCCCGAGAGGCGACCGCCCCCGAGGTGCTGGTACTCGACGATGCCCGTGTCCGCGCCGCCGATGCCGACCGAGACCACGCCGTCTCGGAGCGAGGCGATGCCCTCCTCGCTCGCGCCGCCGACGTCGTAACGCACGCGGTAGATCGAGGGGCCGAGCGGCTCGAACGCGGCCTGTCCGACGATCACGGCGCCGTCGGCCGCGACGGTCGTCAGCTGATAGCCGCCGGAGAGAGGGTCCTCGGGCTTCTGGGCGGTGGTGAGCAAGACGCACTGCTCGCCGTCGAAAGCGAACCCTTCGCCGCAGTTGCCCCAGCGCGGCTCGCGCGCGGGATAGCAGCCCGACGAAAGGAAAGCCGCGAGACAGCCGATCAGGACGGGGTTCTGCACGAGCGACATCGTACGACGCGCGAACGCTTCGCGCACGGCGTGGGCTCGGGTACGCTCGCGGCGATGCCTGACCCGTCTTCGCTCGACCTCTCCGCCGAGCTCGAGCGCATCGCCGGCACCGTGCAGGAGTCCTTCCGCGTGGGGCGCCGCGTGATGTCGTTCGACGAGTACCTCGCGCTCTACGCGAGGGATCCGGCGCGCCAGGGGCGCGACGCGAGCCGCTACGTGCGCGACATGTTCGAGCACTACGGCAAGGAGGAGGTCGACAAGCCCTGGGGCAAGCGCACCCGGTACAAGCTGTTCGACCTCGGGTTCGAGCCCGAGGTGTCGCGCCGCGATCGGCTGGTCGGTCAAGAGGACGTGCAGGCCGAGATCTTCCGCGTGTTCGAGAACTTCGGGCGCGAGGGCCGGCCCAACAAGCTGCTCCTGCTGCACGGCCCCAACGGCTCGAGCAAGTCCACGATGGCGATGTGCCTCATGCGGGCGCTCGAGCACTACTCGAGCCTCGACGAGGGAGCGCTCTACCGCTTCCACTGGGTGTTCCCGAGCGCCAAGACGGTCAAGTCGCGCATCGGCTTCGGCGGCGAAGAGGGCGTCGCCGGCACGAGCTCGTTCGCGCACCTCCCCGAAGACCTCATCGACGCCAAGCTCAACAACGAGATCCGCGACCATCCCCTGTTCCTGCTCCCGATCGACGAGCGCAAGCCTATCGTCACGCGCGCGCTCGCGGCCGCCGGCATCACCGAGCCGCCGCCGGACTGGCTCGTGCGCGGCCGCCTCGCGCACAAGTCCCAGCAGGTCTTCGAGGCGCTCCTCAACAGCTACCGCGGCGACATGCGCCAGGTGCTGCGCCACGTCTCGGTCGAGCGCTGGTTCGTCTCGCGCCGCTACCGGACGGGCGCGGTAACCCTCGGGCCGCAGATGAGCGTCGACGCCGGCGAGCGGCAGATCACCGCCGACCGCTCGCTCGCCGCGCTGCCCGCCGCGCTGCAGGCGGTCACGCTGTTCGACGCCTTCGGCGAGCTCATCGACGCCGCAGGCGGCATCCTCGAGTACAGCGATCTCCTCAAGCGCCCGCTCGAGTCGTACAAGTACCTGCAGCTCAGCGTCGAGACCGGCGAGATCGCCCTCCAGCACCAGAACGTGCAGCTCAACGTGGTGCTCGTGGGCAGCGCCAACGAGGTGCACCTGCTCGCGCTCCGCGAGCACCCCGAGTGGGCGAGCTTCCGCGGGCGCCTCGAGCTCGTGCGCACCCCCTACCTGCGGTCGTACGTCGAGGAGCAGCAGATCTACGACGCGCAGATCGCGCCGCACGTGCGCCGCCACGTGGCGCCGCACGCCACCTACGCCGCCGCCCTCTTCGCGGTGCTCACCCGCATGCGCAAGCCGCGCCCCGAGCACTTCGCCGACGTCAAGGGCCTGCCCGAGATCGTGGGCTCGCTCACCGTGCTCGAGAAGGCCGACCTCTACGCCACGGGCCGCATCCCCGAGCGCCTCGACGCCGACCAGGAGAAGGTGCTGCGCGCCCACATCCGCGACCTCTACGACGAGAGCAAGGCGTACCCGATCTACGAGGGCCTCATCGGCGCCTCGCCGCGCGAGATCAAGAGCGTGCTCCTCGACGCCTCGCAGGACCCCCGCTTCTCGTGCCTGTCTCCGCTGGCGGTGCTCGACGAGCTCGAGGAGCTCGTGTCGCGCAGCGGCGAGTACGAGTGGCTCAAGCAGGAGCCGATGCAGGGCGCCTACCACGACGCCAAGGCGTTCCTCGGCCTCATCCGCGGTCGCCTGCTCGATCTCTGGGAGGAGGAGCTCCGCGCGGCCTCGGGGCTCGTCGAGCAACGCAGCTGGGCCGATCTCTTCGACCGCTACGTGCGCAACGTCTCGGTGTGGGTCAAGGGCGAGAAGGTCAAGAACACCCTCACCGGCGACTACGAGGACCCCGACCAGACGGTCATGCAGCACGTCGAGAAGCAGCTCGGCCAGAAGAAGGAGGACGTCGACGGCTTCCGCAACGGCATCATCAGCGCCATCGCGGCCTGGTCGATCGACCACCCGGGGCAGAAGATCGACAACGCGGTCGTGTTCCCCCAGCACCTGCGCAAGCTGAAGGAGACGGCGTTCGGCGAGCGCGGCAAGGCCATCGCGGATCTGTGCAAGTGGCTCGTCGTGCTGGTCGAGGACGAGGGCAAGGGCCTCCGGCCCGAGCAGCGCAAGGCGGCCGACGAGGCGATGGAGCGCATGATCGGCATGGGGTACGACCGCGGCTCGGCGCGCGACGCCGCGTCGGCGCTCCTGCACGATCGTTTCCGCTGAACTGCGTCGTTCTCGGGAGTGTATTTTTAGGCCCCCAGCACCTTGCGCGAGCGCACGATCTTGTCGGTTTCCTGAGATCGCGGCTCCCGATCTCGACGCAGCGCGACTATGCAAAAACGCATGTCGCGGGGGCGAACATGGTTCGTGGTGTGTCTCGCGCTGGCGCCCCTGGGCGCTTGCGGGGGAGCCTCGCGTGCCCCGACCTACCAGGACTCCCCGAGCGATCCCCTGTCTGCCCATCGCGTGGGCGCACCATCGGCGTCGGCGTCCAGCGACGCTGGCTCGACGCAGGCCTGCAACACCCTCGCGGCTCGATCCACGCCGGCCCCAGCCGAGACAGACGAGGCCGCATTCCCCAACTTCGAGGGCGGGACGATCGCGAAGGGCACCTACGTGGTGACCCGCGTGGCCTACCACACGGGATCGGGGGGCAGCCCCGCGGGACCCATGTACCCCGGTCTCGACGAGACCATCCTGATCGACGCGACCACCGTGCAAGCGGTCAACATGGACGGCGCGGTCGCGGGTCGCTGGAGCGCGGACTGGAGCGTCACCGGCACCA
>JAEUKC010000400.1:0-8251 GCA_016794445.1 Myxococcales bacterium | reverse complement strand
CTAGCGGGTCGCCAGCACGTCAACCTCGGACCATACTCCGAGCGTGGACGTCGTTCGCGTCATGCTCGCTGAGGTGTTCTAGGTGTGTCGGCACGAGGATAGAGCCTTTGACATCGCGCCGACGCGCTACTCGTAGAGGTCGAGCCCCGTGCGACTGCCGAGCGCGAAGCGCTGTTCCACCCAGGCCGCCGACAGGGCCCACGTGGGCAGGGCATCGACGACCAGGGTGGTGCCCTTCGCGGTCACGACGCCCGCCTGCTCGTAGGCGAAGAGGCAACGCTGCTCGTCGGGCGAGAGCGCGAGGACGATGGTCCCACCCTTGCCATGCCCCTCGAATCTCGGCTTGGCCGTGGCGCGGTCCGCCACCGTGCAGCCGCCGTCGCCCCACGCTATCGACGCGCCCCACGACGAGAGCGCGATCGGGGCCTCTGGCCTGGTCCACAGGCGCTGGCCGGTCGCCGAGTCGAGCGCGAGGAACCCGTCGCCCTTGGTAAGCGGGTCGGCCGCGAAGAGGAGCCCACCGTCCTCGAGCGGCGCCGCCCTCGTCACCCACACCTTGGCGAGCGTGCGGGTGGCCGTGGTGACGCCGGTCGCGATCGCGTAGGTGCGGAGCTTCGAGGCCGTCGAGTTCTCGGCGGCGAACAGCTGTTTGCCGTTCGCAGAGAAGCGGAGAGCGTGGATCAACCCGGGCTCGGGGCCGACGTGCTCGAAGCGCAGCTTGCCCGTCGCCGACTCGCGGACCTCGACGAACCACGCGTACCCCTTGCCGCTGCGCACGTCGCCACCCGCCGCGACGAGGGTGCCGTCCGGCGAGATGGCCACCGAGCGCATGCGCGCCGTCGGTCGGTGCGCGACGAGGCGCCCGGCGCGGGTCGACGGATCCCAGACGATCAAACGCCCATCTTCGCCCCCGGAGACCAGCATCTTGCCGTCGCGCGTCGCGGCGAGGCCCATCACCTCACCTACGTGTTCGGCCACGACGGTCTCTCTCCAGACCAGTCCGGCCTCGCCCGCCGTCCAACGTCGCGGGTGCGTGCGCGCGCGCGTGAACGCGACGGTCGCGCCGAGCGCGACGTGGCCGACCCGCTGCTCGGTCTCGATGGTCCCGAGGACCTTGCCCGTGGACACCTCGAGCACCGTGGCGACGGCCTTGGCCCCCGCGACGACGAGGCGTGACCCATCGGGGGAGAAGGAGACCGCACGGAGCGGGCCCGCCGGATCGGGCAGCGCGCGGACCTTGCCCGTGTCCGTCGCCACGAGCACCACGCCCGTGGGGCCGGTGACCGCCAGCGTCTTGCCCGCCGCGTCCAGCGCCAGGGTGACCACGGACGGGACCGTGAGGCGCCAGCGCTCCTTCTGCGCCGGGAGATCGATCGCGCGCAACGCCTCTCCGCGCGCCACGAAGAGGACGTCTCCCGCTGGAGCGAGCGCGAGGTCGCCGAAGTTCCCGTTCGCCGAAGGCACCGCGAAGACCTCCTTGCCGGTAGTGGGGTCGACGCCCCGCACGTGGGTCGCGCCGTCGTCGTAGGCGAAGAGGCCGCTCGTGCGCGCCACGGCGATGCTCGAGTAGCGCCCCTCGATCTTCTTCTCGAAGACCACCCGCTTGGCTTCCAGGTCGAACAGCCGAACGGTCTTCGCCACGTCGGACAGCGTGGCGAGCAGCCTGCGCCCGCGCCCGAAAGCGAGCTTCTCGGCCCACTCGCCATCGACGACGTCGACCACTTTCGTGCCCGTGGCGGCCTCGAAGACCTGGGTGTGCCCGTGGCCGCCGACAGCCAGCCAGGTCCCTTCGGCGTCGAGAGCGAGGCCGCCGTCGAAGGCATCGCCGCGGAAGGCCTCGCTGCCGAAGGTGCCGAGCCAGGCCTTCGGACGAGCGGGCGCGTAGGCGAGGAGAGGGGTTCCGGTCGGCGGGGGACTCGTGGCGGCGGTCGTCGACGCGACCGCGCTCGGCGGCACGGCGACGGGTTTGGCGAGGGGCGGCGGCGGCGCGGCCGCGGGTGCGCACGCAGCCAGCGCGGCGAGAGCAGCCAGTAGCAGACCCCGCGAGTCAGGACGGCGCATGGACGGCATTCGCCGCATGGTGGCCCGTCGCGCGAGATGGATCAACGAAGGCGGCGGTCGCGACACGCGCGTTGCGGCGCGCCCGATCGCACACCGCGCAGGTGAACAGGAACGCATAGCTGGCCGACCCAGAAGCGCGAGAAGAGCGCGTGGTCATCGAGCGCTCCGAGGCGAATCGAACGGGGGCACAGTTCATCCCGGATCAGGGTGCGGTGGGTAGGTCAATCGCGTAGCGGATGGTCCGCGGAGTTCCGTCGAAGGGTGGGACCGAGACCTTGGCGAAGCGCGACTCGATGCAGGCTCGCGTCGCGTCCTCGTAGGTGCCCTCGCTCACCTTGATCGCGGTGCACGTCCCTTCCGGCGCGAAGGTCACCGTGATCTTGCCTGGGCCGCCGGTGCCGCAGTCGGCGTAGGAGATCGATTTCAGGGTCCGGCGCGCGGCCTCTTTGTCGAACGGGCGATCGATGTCCTCGACGCCCGCGCTCGCGGCCGGAACGCTCTCGTCTTGGGCGTGACACGCGAACCGCTTCGCTTTGAAGCACTTGAGCGTGGCGGTCTTTCCGCAGCCGCCGACGTTGAAGGTCTCGGCGTCGATCTGCCCGACGTCCACCTTCGCGCGCGGACACCCGAGCATCTCCGCCGCGAGCGCGCGCACCTTCCCGATTCTGCGCGGCTCTGGTCCGATGCTGCCGTCGGAGGTCACCGTCGGTGTCGCGTGCCCGCGCCGCGCGCTCCACGTGCAGCCGAGACACGCGACGCACACGAACAAGATGCGCATGTGCCTGGGATAGCACGAGGGGCTTCGATGTCAGCTCGCGTTTCGTGACGCGCGAATCCTGCTGCGTCCGAGCTCGAAATCGCCTCGGCGGGAAGTGAACGGACGGCGCGTCGACGCTGCCTTTCGGCGCACGCGAGGTCTCGCGGTAGGATCCGCGAATGGACCAAGCGGCGATTCCCGTGGCCCCCGGCGGCGAGGGCCTCCTCGGGCACAACGCGGCCATGCGCAACGACCGGCTCGGCGTGCTCGGCAAGCTGGCCCGCGCCGAGGGGCCGCTGCTCCGTCTGCGCGTGCCGCCGCCGCTGCGCGCGGTCGTCGCCAACGAGCCCGACGTCGTGCAGGAGCTCCTCGTCGAGAAGGCGGGCAGCATCACCAAGTCCGACATGCTGCGCTTCGCCCTCTGGAACCTGGCGGGCGAGGGCCTCTTCACGTCGACCGGCGATCTGTGGAAGCGCCAGCGTCGCTTGATGGCGCCGCTCTTCACCCCGAAGGCGCTCGAGGCCTACGCGCGCGACATGGTGGCCTGCACGCTGCGCACCATCGAGGGCTGGGGCGACGACCGCACGCTGTCGCTCGCCCACGAGACCACGCGCCTCACCATGGGCATCGCGGCCAAGACCCTCTTCGAGGCCGACACCTTCTCCGAGGCCGACGAGATCGGCGACGCGCTCACCGTGGCCCTCGACTGGACCGGCTACGTCATGGCGCGGCCCTCGGCGCTGCTCCACGTCGCCGCCAAGCGGGCGTGCGAGCAGGTCCGGACCCGCACCAGTGGCGCGCTCTCTTCCCTCGCGGCGCGCGGCGAGCAGGCATTCACGGGGCCCGTCGTGCTGTGGGGCCCGCGCGGTCGCGCCCTCGCCGGGTCCATCGCGTTCCTCGACGCCCACGTGCAGCGCATGATCGACGACCGCCGCCGTACGCTCGGTACCGGCCGGACCGACCTGCTTTCGCGCCTCATCGAGGCCCACGACGAGGGCGGGACGATGGACGATCGGCAGGTGCGCGACGAGGTGCTCACCCTGTTCGTCGCCGGCCACGAGACGACGGCGACCGGCCTCGCGTGGACCCTCTACCTCGCTGCCCGGGACCCCGCGGTCTACGCGGCGATGGAGCGCGAGGCCGATTCGATCGACGATCCGCCCACCGTCGCCGACCTGCCGCGGCTCGAGGTGATCGGGCGCGCGTTCCGCGAGGCGCTGCGCCTCTACCCGCCGGTGTACATGTTCGGCCGCGACACGCTCGAGCCGATGACGCTCGCCGGTTACACGCTGCGCCCGCGCACCAACGTGATGGTCTCACCCTACGGGCTGCACCACGACCCGAAGCTGTGGCCCGACCCCGAGCGGTTCGACCCGGACCGCTTCCTCCCCGAGCGCGAGGCCGGTCGCCACCGGTACGCGTGGCTCCCGTTCGGCGCCGGGCCGCGGGTGTGCATCGGCAACCACTTCGCCATGATGGAG
This sequence comes from Myxococcales bacterium, assembly GCA_016794445.1. Lineage (GTDB taxonomy): Bacteria > Myxococcota_A > Polyangia > Polyangiales > JADJMO01 > JADJMO01. The sequence goes on along the minus strand of JAEUKC010000400.1, from coordinate 3,952 downwards.
GCCGCGCTGGCCCTCGCCACGTTGCTGCGTCGCTACCGCTTCGAGCCAGCGGGAGACGACGTGCCCGAGCCGAGCGCCACGCTGCGCCCGAAGCACGGCGTCCCGATGCGCGTGGTGCGGCGACCGAGCGCGCGCCGGGCCGCGACCCTCGCCGACCTCGAGCCCTGACGGGCGAGCCTACCGTCGCGCGGGTGCGGCGCCCGAGCGCTTGGGCGGGCCCAGCATCTCCGCCACGAGGTCGAAGACCAGCCGCACGCGGCGACTGGTCCGCACCTCGCGATGGGCGACGAGCCACATCGGCACCGGGATCGGCGGGAGCGAGGGGAGGACGCGCTCGACGAGCGGCTCCGCGTCGCCGACCTCGTCGACGATCACGCCGATCCCGAGCCCCTGCTTCACGAGCTCCCACAGGACGAGGTGGTTCGCCGTGTGGATCGGGAGGTTCTTGCGGGTGAGCGCGAAGCCCATGGCGTTCATGCCGTCGAGGAAGCGATCGCCGTCGTCGCTGAAGCCGATGAAGTCGGCGCGGCTCAGGTCCGCCTGCGTCTTCGGTCGGCCGAGGCGGCGGAGGTAGCCGGGCGTCGCGTAGAGGCGGGCGGGCGTGTCGCGGAGGCGTGTCGCGACGAGCTCCGGATCGGTCGGTTTGCCGCTGCGGATCGCGACGTCCGCCTCGCGACGGCGCAGATCGCGGATGGCGATCGAGGCGACGACCTTGATCTCGAGCCCCGGGTGGCTCTGGCGCAGCCGCGCCAGGATCGGTGGGAGCAAGAACGCCGCGGTCACCTCGCTCGCGGTGATCGTCACCAGCCCCTCGACGCTCTGCGACTGGCCCGACGCGGTGAGCGAGACGCGGCTCGCCGCCTCGCCCATCGCGCGCACGTGGTCGAGGAGCCCGACCCCACTCGCCGTCAACGACAGGCCGCGTCCGACGCGCTCGAACAGCGCGACCCCGAGCTCCTCTTCGAGGGCGTCGACCTGCCGACCGAGGGTGGGCTGCGTCATCCCGAGCGCGCGGGCCGCCGCCGAGAGCGAGCCCTCCTCGGCGGTCACCAGGAACGCGCGGGCGCGGTTCCAGTCGAAGCGAACCTGGGTCCAATCCATGCGTATACGCATAGGTGATCTACGGCGTTCGTCAATTTCGCCGGCTCGATCCGTGAGTATCAATCGAGGGGAGCAAGGAGGTCGACGATGAAAGCATGCATCTACGAAGCGTACGGGCCGGCGGACGTGGTGACGGTGGGCGAGGTTGCGACGCCGCAGCCGAAGGCGGACGAGGTCCTCGTGCAGGTGCACGCGGCGTCGGTCACGACCGCCGACTGGCGCTTCCGGGCGTCGTCGTTCCCCGGTGGCTTCTGGCTCGCGGGCCGTATGCTGCTCGGGCTGTTCCGCCCGCGGAACCCGATCCTGGGGAGGGACTACTCCGGGGTCGTCGCCGCGGTCGGGCGCGACGTGACCGGCTTCCGGGTGGGGGACGCCGTGTTCGGTGCGACGACGCGCGGGGCGCACGCGGAGTACGTCGCGGTGAAGGCGTCGGGCGCGATCGCGCCGAAGCCCTCGTCGCTGACCCACGAGGAGGCGGCCGCGATGCCGTTCGGCGGGAACTCGGCGCTCATGTTCATGCGCGACTTCGGCGCGGTGCAGCCCGGTCAGCGCGTGCTCGTCATCGGCGCGTCGGGCGGCGTCGGTAGCTGGGCGGTCCAGATCGCGCGTCACCTCGGCGCCGAGGTGACCGGCGCGTGCAGCACGCGCAACGTGGAGCTCGTGCGATCGCTCGGCGCGCACGAGGTCGTCGACTACACGACCGGCTCGCCGTTCGGTGAGGGGACCTACGATCTCGTCTTCGACACGGTGGGCGTGACCACGTTCGCCGGCAGCAAGCACGCGCTCACCGCCCAGGGCACCTACCTCCCGCTCGAAGGGACCGTCGGCACGATGGCGCAGGCGGTCCTCACGTCCTTCGGCAAGGGCCAGAAGGTGAAGCACGCGATCAGCAGCAACACGCGCGAGGGGATCGAGGAGCTCTCGCGCCTCGTCGAGGCGGGCGTCGTGCGACCCGTCGTCGACTCGGTGTTGCCGATGGCGCGGATCGCGGACGCGCACCGGCTCGTCGAGGGCCGACACAAGCGTGGCAGCGTGATCGTGACGATGGGGGCGACGAAGCCCGCGCCGAGCGACGGCGCGCGAGACCACAGAGGCGTCGCGTCGGCGTTCGCGTCGGTCGTGCGGGCGTGACGGCCGGCGTGTTCAGCGCACCTCGAGCCCGAACACCCGCTTCTCTTCTCGAAGTTCCTGTTCCGCCGCCGCTAGCGAGGTGGATCAGCGAGGCCTCCGCTCGGTGTCGGGCGCCGCGTCCGAAGGGTCCGGGTCGGCGTCCGAGCAGAGGAAGTCCGGGATGGTGTCGGGCGGGTCCTCGTCGGAATCGTCGGATCGCGCGGTCATGGCATCTTCGAGCTCTTCGAGGGGGGCAGCCCGTAGGCCGGCATCGCCGAGGGCGGCGGCATCGGCGCGCCGCCGTACTTCGCGTGCATGGTGCCCATGTCGTGCGGTCCGGCGTCGTCCTTCAGCGCCGGGGCGCCGTACTCGGCCTGCGGCGCGCCGGGATCGTCCGGGCCGCCGTCGTCCACCGGCGCGGCGCCGCTGTCGGTGGCGGTCGGCTTGGGCTTGTTGGCCGGGTCCTGGGTGGGCACCGCCGACTTGTCGCAGCCGGCGACGAGCGCGGCCGCGGCGAACAGCGCGGCGCGGCCGAGGCGACCGAAGTCGCGTTCGGGCCGAGCGGCCAGGCCTTCGAGACTGCTGGAACAGAACGGACAGGCTGCCTCCGCGACGCGGACGTGCCGACGGCAGCCGGGGCAGGGGGCGAGGGGGTGGTACATGAGGCTTCCTACGGGCGAGCGGGCCGGACGATCTTCAGCGTTCGGCGCCCTCGACGAACCGGTCGCGCTGCTGGAAGTCCACCATCCAGCCCGGGTACTCGGCCGGCAGCGCGCTCACCTCGTCCAGCTTGGTGAGCTCGTCGGCCGTCAGCACCAGCTTCGTCGCCGCGAGGTTGTCGGCGAGCTGCTCGTCGCTCTTGGCGCCGACGATCACCGAGGTGACGAACGGCTTGGCGAGGAGGTACGCGAGGGCCACCTGCGCAACGGAGACGCCGTGCGCCGCCGCGATGGGCCGCATGGCGTCGACGCACGCGAAGGCGCGCTTCTTGTCGACGATGGGGAAGTCGAACGACGCGCGGCGCGCCTCGGCGGGGCCGCCCTCGGCCGAGAACTTCCCGGAGAGCAGCCCGCCCGCGAGCGGCGACCACGGGAGGATGCCGAGCCCCTCCTCCTGCGCGAGCGGCGCGATCTCGCGCTCGATGTCGCGCGCGGCGATGGCGTAGAACATCTGCGCGGAGACGAAGCGCGCCTGCCCCCTGCGCTCGGCGATGGCGAGGGCCTTCATGGCCTTCCACGCGGGCAGGTTGCAGAAGCCCACGTAGCGGGCCTTGCCGGCGCGGACGACGTCGTCGAGCGCCTCGACGGTCTCCTCGAGCGGCGTGACCGGGTCGACGCCGTGGATCTGGTAGAGGTCGACGTGGTCGGTCTGCAGCCGACGCAGGCTCGCGTCGATGGCGTCGAAGATGTGCTTGCGCGAGAGGCCCACGTCGTTGGGGCCCTTGCCCACCCGGCCGCGCACCTTGGTCGCGAGGACGAGCGAGTGGCGCGCGATGCCGAGACCGGCGATGGCCTCGGCGACGAGGCGCTCGCTCTCGCCCTCGTGGTAGACGTCCGCCGTGTCGACGAAGTTCACGCCGGCGTCGATCGCGAGCTTGAGCTGTCCCTTGACCGCGTCGAGCCCCAGCTTGCCGATCACCTCCCAGAAGCCCTTGCCCCCGTAGGTCATGGTGCCGAGGCAGATCTCCGAGACGTAGAGGCCGGTCCGACCGAGGCGCTTGGTTCGCATGGCGGGGAGGCTA
>JAEUKC010000391.1:0-54767 GCA_016794445.1 Myxococcales bacterium | reverse complement strand
CCAAGCGGCACGGGTTCCAGTACGTCTACGCCCTCGAGCTCCTGTGTCTGACGCTCGGCACCCAGGTCGCCCACGGCGATCTCTCGTATCGGGTGGAGCAGAGCCTCGATCCGCTGCTGCGCACCGCGAAGCAGCCGCGCTTGATGAAGGTGCTCGGCAAGGGCGTGGTGCCGATGCCGATCCCGAAGACCAGCAAGGTCGACGCCTACCCTGTGTGTGGCTCGCTGCTGCCCGACGGCGTCGATGGCCTGCGCATCGCGATCCACGCCCTGCAGAAGCTCCCGAACAAGGACGAAGCGCTCACCTTCGCGCTCGCCGAGCTGCGCGAGTGGGTGGAGGGCGCGAAGGAGCGGGGGCTCGTGTGGTTCCTCTACTGAGACTCACCACGCTCGTGCTCGCGCTGGCCGCGTGCTCGGAGCCGTACGCGGCGCCGCGCGACACCGAGGCCGGGTCTGCGCCGCCGACTTCCCCTGCAGCAGCGGCGTCGTCTGCGCCTCGCGCACCACCTACCGCCGCCAGCAGACCGAGAGCTGCCACGTGCGCTGCGGACCGGGCCCGTGCACGGGCGCCTCGTGCACGGTGCTGCCCGAGATCTACAGCTGCCCCGAGGGCACCGAGTGCTCGAAGGGGGGATGCTTCGAGCCAGGCCCCGACGCGGCCGTGGACGGCGCCGTCGACGCTGCGGACGCCCTGCGCGACGCCGCCGACGGCTAGGGCTTCGCCTTCTTGCAGGCGGCCAGCGTGGGGTGGACGACCTCGAACTGGATCGCGAGCTCCCCGTTCGGGCGCCGCTCGATCGCGCCGCTGCGACCGCCGAACAGGGTGTGCGTCCAGGGCCACTCGTAGACGTCGAACGCCTTGCCTTCGCGGCGCCAGACGCCCTCGAGCGACGGCGGCGACGGGGCCTTGGTGAGGACGTTCCAGCTCGGGGCGAGCTCGATCGTGGTCGGCGCGCACTGTCCGAGGCCGTCGCGCAGGAAGCCGCTCGCGCCCCCGTGGGCCGCGAGCGAGTCGGGTGGCAGAGGTCCCGGACGCGCGAGCGCCGCGAGGGTTGGGCAGTGGTGCACGAACGGGTGCGTGGTCTTGCGCTGGGCCTCGCACGCGGCGCGGCTCTCGAACACGGTCGACCCGCCGATCTGGAAGCCGTCACGGTGGGTGGCGATGCCCTGCAGCTCTGTGTGCTCCACGCAGGTCGGCGTGCGCAGCCAGACCCCGTCGGCGTCCACCGTCACGTCGTAGCGGGCGCCCTGCGTGCCGCCGAGGGGCGTCCACGTCCACGTGGAGAGCAGCGGGAAGCCGGGCTCGGCCTCGAGCTCCACGCGCTCGCAGCCCTGGCCCGAAGGGTCGACCCAGAACATCTCTCGATGCGTGCGCGCGAACTCGGTCCAGTCGGCGATGATGGCGTGGCGGAACCGCCGGTCGGGCTCGGCGTGCGGGGCGGGCGGCGCGCTCGCCGTGCACTGCGCCTCGTGGAGGAACAGGGTCGCGTCCCCGAGATGCCAGCCCGCCGCGTCGCCCTTGCGCGCGAACAGCCCCGAGGGCAGCAGACCGGACCGCCACGAGCGGTCGTCGGCCGGCGAGACGAACACCTTGCCCTGCTGGGTGTACTCGCTGACCAGGTAGAACCGCTCGCTTGCGCGCGCCTCCACGCGCAACGTCGCGCTGGTCCTCGGGCGTGACGCGTCGTGGTCGAACCCCGCGCGCACGCAGCGCCCCGGGTTTCCCGGCCGATCCGGCTCCCTCACGAAGAACACCCGGTCGTCGTGGACGAGGAACTGGCGCCGCTTCGCCGGATCGGCGAGCTCCGCATCGGTCGGCGTGCGGGTCGCGAACGGACGGACGACCGGCCGCATGACCGGCACCGCGGAGCACTCGAGCTCTCCGTGGAACCACGGAGCACCGCCGACGAAGATCATGGACTGTTCGTCGCTGCCCGCGAGTCGGTCCTCGATCCTCCCCTCCTGGGTGAAGCGCAGCGTCCCACCGCGGAGCTCGAACCGGTGTCGACTCTCGGCCGCGCCCGCGTGCGCGAACAGGACCAGCTCGTGCTGGCCTGGAGCCTTCGTTGGTTCCAGGTGGAGCCTCGTACAGGTCGCCTCCCCCGTGTCGTCGAGCACCAGCGCCGCGAACAGCGCGCTCTTCAGCGAGGCGAGGCTCGCGAAGCCCGCTTGCGTGTTCACGTGGGTCATCTTCTCTGCGCTCTCGGGTCGGGTCGCCGCCCGCGACCGCGCCGCGGCACCGGGTTCGGTCACGCAGCGGAACGACCCCGAAGGTGCGGGGCCGAACGCGGCGACCGTCGCCGTCGACTCCGGGCTCGTCGGCAGCCTCCGCTTCGCCCACGCGCAATAGACACGCGCTTGCTCCGGGGCGCTTGGCATGGGCTCTCCTGCGTGATCGGCGCCCCACGCGAGGTGGGCCGAGAACGGAGGCGGAGCGCAGGCCCCAGCCTCCACGCACGTGCGGTAGTCGCCGCGCGCGACGGGCAGCGTCTCCACACACACGCGGTGATCCCCCATCGAGAGCGTGGTCGTGTCCGACGGGCACGCCGCGGGTGGCGGTGGCGTCGTCACGCGGGGTGCGCAACAGCTCGCGAGCGACACGCCGAGCAGCGCGACGCCGCGAGCGCGGGTCACAGGAACCTCGTCTCCAGGGTGGACTTGTGCACGGGGCCGAAGAAGCCGAGGGGGCAGATGCCGTCCGTGATCTCGGAGTAGCTCATGAGACCGCGGGCGTTGTCGAAGTGACCCGCCGGACCGAGATCGTACCCCGAACCGGTCGCCATGAGGGCGTGGCGCAACCCGAGGGCGTGACCGAGCTCGTGGGCGATCGTGGTGACGAGGTAGTTCGCCGGGTATTCGGTGGCGCCGAGGGTCGGGTGCACGCCGCACCCGTGGGTCAGCGCCACGTTGTTGTTCATCACCGCGGTGGGCCAGAGGACGTGCTTCTTGCTCGTGGACGGGTCGAAGTCCGCGATCTCCTCGGCCTCGGCGCCCTCCGAGGTCGTCACCGGCGTGAGCGTGGGCTCGAACACGACCCAGAAGTCGAAGAACGGTAGCTCGACCCCGTCGGTGTCCAGGTGGCTCGCGGTGTCGGCCATGAGCGCGGTCTTCGCCGTCCAGCGCGTGCCGCGGGTCGTGCTGCGCTGCTCGAACCCCGCCGCCGTCAGCTCGGCGGCCGTCTTCTCGGTCAGCGTGGGTGCGGGCAGCCCCGCGTTGGTGAAGATCTTCGCGAACCGTGTCCGCAGGTCGGTGAGCGTGATCGGCGCGGCGGTGGTCGAGTGCTTGACGAGGATCTGGTCGTGGAGGAACACGTTGATCGTCGAGGCGACCATCTTTGCCGCCTTCGCGGAGCTCTTGAACGTCTTGGGCACCCACAGCGCGTTCTCGACCGGGTACACCATCCCGACGCCGATGCAGTCGAACTTGGCCGTGCCCGAGCCGTCCTCGGGCACCGCCTTGTGGTCGAGCGGCACGCTCACCTGGTTGTTGTCCTTCACGTCGGCCTCGACCGTGCCGGCGATCAGCAGCTTGGCGCCGATCTCGAGCGCGTTGTTCTCGACCGCGCTCTCCCACGGCAGGTAGAGGAGCCCCGCGCGCGTGAAGTTCTTGCCCTGGGCGGAGAGGTCGAGGTCGACCCAGAAGTCGCTCGAGAGATCGGGCGCCTTCCAGGCGGTCGTCTTGACCGCGCCCCCACTCGAGAACTTCACCAGGGGCCCGCGCACGAACGCCTCGTAGGCGAGGTTGGTCGGCGACGCGTTGTTGCCGTCCATCTCCGGGTTCTTGCCGGCCGCGTCGACCTTGATCTGGAACGTGAGGGTGGCGAACAGGCGATCGGACTTCGCGGCGTCGCCCGAGCCGGCCCGCTCGTAGAACTCGATCTTGGCGTCCTGTGGCGCGGCGGTGGCGTTGGTCGGCCCCGCGCCGCCGGTGGTCAGCTCGAGCTTCAGCCCCGTGACCTTGTCGACCCCGTTCAACTTCGACTTCACCGCATTGAGTTTGACGCGCAGGCTCATGGTGCAGTCCTTCAGACGAGGAAGCGGATCTGGGGTTCGTCGTCGGCCTTGGGCAGCACGAGCGCCGCCGAGTCCTCGTCGCACCCGTCGACGCGGATGCGGTAGTCGCCGTGCGGGACGAGGTCGTGCAGGAGTCGCCCGGTCCCGTCGGTCGTGCCCTCGTAGTCGCGTTCCCCGGTGATCGTGTACTTGGCGCCGGCCAGCGTCTTCTGACCGCTCTTGTCCCAGAGCTCCATCCAGATCTTGCCCACCTCCTCGTCGCCTTCCGATCCGAAGTCGATGGTGCGCGTGACCTGCTTCTTCCACTGCTCGACCTCGGGCTCGCCCTTCGTCGCCTTCTTCCCTGGCACCGGCGGGGCGATCTCCTCGTCGAAGCAGTACATCTCCACGCGGCGGTTCTCGGCCGCGGCCACGCCGTCGGCGCCGAACTGGTCGCCCTCGTCGGTGCGCGGGAAGAACTCGCCGCAGCCGTGCACCACGGCCTCGATCGCGGCGGGCAGCGTGGTGCCGTCGAGCGCCATGTACGCCTCGATCAACGCCTTGCGCGTCTTCGGCCCGGCGATGCCGTCCACCTCGAGCGCCGTGCCGCGGGTGTCGTTGCTCCAAGCCTGGAAGCCCGCGACGGACTGCTCGCAGGGCAGGGCCGCGATCATCTGGCTCGTCTCGCGCTGCCCCCACCGCTTCTGCGAGGGCTTCCCCTCGCCGAACCAGGCCTCCCACGCGGCGACGTCGTCCTCGAGATAGGCCTTCACCGCCTCGGCGCGCTCGACCGACAGATCGAGGTTGTAGGCGTCGTCGGCGGTCGTGTCGGTGTGGCCGAGCACGAGCAGCTTGCCGGTGGGATTGCGCTGGTAGACCGAGACCACCTGCTTGATGCCGGGCATCGCCGAAGGCTTCAAGAAGCACTTGTTGGTGTCGAAGTGCATGCCCACGAGGCGGATGCGCGTGAGCGGCTTCACGAGGACCAGGGTCTTCGGGCTCTGGCTCTCGAGCGAGGTGACGAGGTCCGCGGCGTCGAGGCCGAGCTTCTCCGGGTTCTCGAGGTCGGGCGGCAGATCGGTGGGCTGGAGCGCGTCCTTCCACCGCGGCCGCAGCGTGTCGCGCACGGCCTTCACGTTCACGATGCGCGCCGAGCCGAACGACGACGGCACGTCGGGGAGCCGCGCCTTGCCGCTGCCCGGGGTCGTGAGCTTCTTGCGCGTGCCCTGGTAGGAGAACTCGAGCTCGACGCCGTCGACGGGCTTGCCCCACGCGTCGACGACGGTGACCTCGAACCAGCCGAGTGCCTCCGCGACCGGTGCGCTCTCCTCGGCCGCCGCCTTCGCGGCCTTGGCGCCCGGGTTCGGGGGGAGCGGCGGCGGAGGGTGGAGCTCGGCCACGCGCAACGCGCCATGGTCGATCTGCTCTCTGAGGAACGTGGCGAGGGCCTCCCGCCGTTGCGGCGCCTCGAGCCCGTGCGAGAACGCGCCCCTTCGCGCGTGGAACAGGCGGGAGAGCACGAGGAAGCTGTGGGGGTCGTCCAGCCACGCGTCCACGCAGCCACACGCTTCGCGCGCACCGAGCACGCGCCGATGCTCGGGGCTCGCTCCATCTGCCAGCGTGAAGATCTCGTGATCGACCGCGACCCCCCGCACCCTCGACACGCGCCGCATCACCGCACCTCGAGAGATTCGTCTCTCGCCTCCCAGGGCCGTTACGGGTCAGCCGCGATCACAGGTTCAACTGCTCGACCGCCGCGCCCTCGTCGCCCTTGGCGGCGCGGGTCACGCCCATGCCGCCGTTGCCGCCGGACCCCGGGGTGCCGAGCGTGACGGTGCCACCCGTGCGCTTCGGTTTGCTGCCGACGACGAGGACGCCGATCGAGCTGCCACCGCCACCGCCACCGCCACCGCCACCGGTGCCGCCGCGCGCGCCGTCGCCCCCGCGGCACCCGCGCTCGTTGGGGTTCGTCTTGGGCTTGCCGCCCTCGGCGCCCTTGCCTCCATCGCCTCCGGTCGAACCGGTGCCGCCATTGCCCCCGCTGCCCGCGTCGCCAGCACGGAGATCGCAGTTCGTCAGCGTGACCTCGGCGTTGAACGAGAGGAACGCGACGCTCGATCCGCCGGGCTTGCCACCCTTGCCGCCGCCGCCCCCCTGCCCGCCGGCGCCACCACCGCCGCCGCCCGCGGCCGTGCTGGTGCTCAGCAGACCTGCGCCACCGCCGCCTCCACCACCGCCTGCGCCACCGATGATCCCATCGCCGCCGGGGAGCGCCGCCGCGAGGCCGTCGGCGCTGATCGCGCCGAGGCTCTTGCCCGCGCCACCGTTGGCGCCGTCCGTGGCCGGACACCCCTTGTCGAGGCCGGTGAGGAATCCCTTGCCAGGGACGAGCAACCCGCACACGCCGCTGCCTCCGTCGAACTGGGTGCCGAGCCCGCAGGTGGCGTCTTTCGCCAGCGAGGCGTTGTAGCCCTTGGGCCCGAACCCCGTGGTGGTGAGGTCGCAGGCGTTCGCGCCCGAGCCGCCGTTGCTGAAGTCGACGCCGCCCTTGCCGCCGAGCGGCTGGTCGGGACACGCCGCGATCGTGCGCGCGTCCTGGCCGAGCTTGCCCGCGTCGCCGAGGTTGCCGAACGCCCCGGGATCGCCGTCGGCCCCCGCGGTCGCGCTGGCGGCGGTGAACCCGCAGAGCTCGAAGGTGGCCTTGGAGCCGGCGACGACCGCGGCGACCGAGGAGCCCGAGACGCCCGTGCCCTTGGGCGCGTGGAAGTCGAAGCTCACGAAGGTGACCCCGACCGAGGCGTCGCGCACCCGCAAGGTGGGCGAGGTCGTGGAGACGACCTTGCTCTGCCCGATCACCTTGGTCCATCCGGTCTTGCAGTCGAGCCCGCCGTACGCGGCGACGCCGTCGAGCGCGGTGATGGCCTCGTTGAACTGCTCCGCGCACGCATAGACCCGCTTCTTCGCCTCCTTCGCCAGGGTGAGCGCCTTGGCCAGCGTCTTGACCGGCGCGGCGCGCGTCCCCGGGTTGCCGTCGTTGCCCAGATCGGTGGAGACGAAGATGCCGAGATCGTCCCGGAGCACGCACGACGCCTCGGCGGGGGTCTTGGTCACGTCGCAGGCAGGCGCGCCGTCGCCGGCGTCCGTGTCGCCGGCGGTGTCACTCGCGCCACTGTCGCCCGTGTCGCTCCCTCCCTCGGTGGACGAATCCACCCCGTCATCCCCGGGATCTGTATCCAGCGGCGCGACGGTCTCGAAGCTCGCGCCGCTGCACCCCACGAGGACCAAGAGGCAACAAGAGAGGAGACGCATGGTGAGAGCAGTGTAGAGGGAGGTCCTCGCCGAGACCAAGCCTCCCGCCCCGAACATGCGTGCGCGCATGATCGGGACTGCTCTCCCGGTGGTGCTCGTGCACGTTTCCCTGATGATCGCGCTCCGCTCGCGCTGAGCTGGTCCCGAGGCTGATCCAGGGCACGAATGCGCAAAGCCCCCCACCCGCGGACGCGAATGGAGGGCCTCGAACTGCGACGCCTCTCCAGGCGTCACGCGGCGAAGGACTAGGCCGCCTTCTTCTTGCGACCGCGGCGCTTGGCCGGCGGCGCGGCTGCGCCTTCCTTGACGCCCGCCTTGGTCAGCGAATCCTCGCCGATGCCGACGAAGCGGTAGGCCACGAGCGGGAACGCGTAGGCCGCGTGCAGGCGCTTCACGAGCGCGACCGCGTCGTCGTCGGCCGGGCGGGGACGGGGGACCGTGCGCACCTTGCGGATGCTGCTCAAGGTCTCTCCGAGTTCGAGCAGCTCCTTGACGTGGGAGAGCACGTCGATCGGCTTGAGCTCCTTCTTGCTCTCGCTGCTCAGATCTTTGAGCAGACGGGCGCGGCGCTTCTCCGTGCGACCGTCGATCTTCTTCGCGGACACGTTCCCACCGAGGAGATCGTTGAAGGCGCGCGCGACGCGGCGCTTCTCGATCGCCTCGGGAGAGCCACGACGGTTCTCGGCAGCAGCCTTCTTGGCGCGGGGCTTACGGGCAGTCTTCTTGCGGGTGATGGCCATTGGCGCAGACAGTAATGCAACAGATGCATCTCGGTCAAAGGCCCATTTCGGGATGAAGTGGTCAGCGGAGCCCGGAGCCCCGTCCCGTGGGTCTCGCGGTGAGAGCTTCCGGCCAGGACCGGACGGATCTGCGGCTTTTCGTGCCAGGTCTGCCCGCCGCCGACGATCCTCCGGGTCTGAACCGGCGACTGGTCCAGCTCGACTGCAGAGCAGGATCGCCGGCTTCGTCTCGGTGCGTCGACAGGGTGGAAACCTTCGACGTGTCCCGATGTTCGCCGCCCGCGGGCGGAGTGTGGGCCATATCGATGCATTGACAACCATATCGGGGAGCCCTATCGATCGAGGGGTGAAGGACCAGTTCGCCGGCCAGGCCATCGTCGTCGACAACGCGCTCGGGTTCTGGGTGCACCGCGTCTACCAGGCCTCGCGGAACGAGATGTTCCGCGAGTTCCACGACGTGGGAGAGGACGTCACCCCGGAGCAGTGGGCGGTGTTGATCCGCCTCTGGGAGCAAGACGGTCGAGGCCAGAGTGAGCTCTCCGAAGCCACGTTCCGCGACCGCCCCACGATGAGCCGCATCGTCGACGGCATGGAGGCCCGCGGCCTCCTCGTGCGCCGCAAGAGCCCCGAAGACGCCCGCGTCCGCACCATCCACCTCACCCGCAAGGGGCGCGATCTCGAGAAGAAGCTCGTGCCGATCGTGAAGCGCATCGTCGAGCGGATGGTGGCCGGCATCGACGAGCACGCGCTCGAGACCACGCGGAGCACGCTGCGCCACATGTTCGAGAACCTGGACCGCTGAACCCGGCCCTTCCACGATAGTTGTATTGACACCAAACAAAAGGATGCCGCCCATGCGATTCGCACCCCTCGATCCCGAGACCGCCCCCGTCGCCGCCAAGCCCCTGGTCGCTGGCTCGCAGAAACAGTTCGGCTTCGTGCCCTCGCCGGTCGCGAAGCTCGCGCGCTCGCCACAGGCCTTGAAGTACCTGTTCGCCGGGTTCGCCGCGTTCGAGCACTCCTCGCTCGGGCCGCTCGAGCAGGAGGTGCTCGCGATGACGGTCGCGTTCGAGAACGAGTGCCACTACTGCATGGCGCTCCACTCGGCCCGCGTCGCGGACGAGGGGCTGCGCGCGGCGCTGCGGGCCGGCACGCCGCTCCCGGACGCGAAGCTCGAGGCGCTCCGCCAGTTCGTGCGCGCACTGCTCGTCGGCCGCGGGCGGGTGAGCACGGAGGTGTGGGCGGCGTTCGAGGGCGCCGGCTACGGGGAGGAGGCGGCGCTGGACGCGCTCCTCGGCGTCGGGGTCTACGTGCTGAGCACGCTCGGCAACGTGATGACGGAGGCGGAGCTGGATGCGCCGTTCGTGCCGTTCCGGTGGACGAAGCCGGCCGCATGAGGTGGCCAGAGCTGTACGGGGTTGCGTGCCTACCTGGCTTTGGCTACATGGCTGGCCCCGCTGTCCCCATCGTCTAGAGGCCCAGGACCGCGGCTTTTCACGCCGCTAACACGGGTTCGAATCCCGTTGGGGACGCCACCCCACCCCCGAGCTGACCTGGCAGCTCGGGAAGACGGTCGCCACCACCTCGCGCTGCGCGAGGTGGCCTGGCGGTGCGTGGTAGATTCCAGGCGCGAGTGTCGGATCGAGGTGTTCCGGCGCGAGGGGGACCACTGGTCCCTCTACGAGGCGGCGGCTGGCGACACGATCGAGCTCGGGTCGGTCGGGGGCGGCGCTGGTGGTCGATGAGATCTACTTCGATTCGACCGCGTGAACGCTCACCCCAGCGATGCGTCGGGCTCGGTCGCACTGTCAGTCTCGGTCGCCGCTTCGTTCTCATCGCCGGTGCGACCCTCTTGGTCACAAGCTTCCCGCCTGGACATCGAACCCGAGTTCGCGCGCTGACCGAGCTGTTGGGCGATCGAGGTCAGTCTCGGATGCTCGGCGCTCCAAGGTGCGCATCACGAACTCAGCACGAGCGGAAGCGAAGCTGGCGCAATGCTTTGAGATGACGGCCTCGACCTCATACATGAGGTCCTGTAAGTTCGCCCAATGCGTCGCGTTGTATGGCTTCTCTGTCTCACCACGCTGGGAGGATGTGCGACCAACGCGGGTACCGACACGGATGGCCGGGCACCGGACAGCGGACTTCCGGCATGCGCCGACAGATTCGCCGGCACTTTCTCCCACAGCCCGTCGAGGCCTTCCACTTTGCAGGTGCATGGCACCTTCGGTGGCAAGCCGTTCGACTGGAACTGCTCGTTCCCGTCCGGCCCTGAACTCGACAACGTTGCCTATACGCCTACGACGGAGATGCTGGCAATCGGATGCTACAATCCGAAGGGAGGCTCCGCCTCACCCCCAGTGCCTGTTTCTGCTTATGTGGTTGTGAGCCCCGCCCATGTCGGCACGTTCGGACTCACCGACATCGGCGTTGGGGCCGGTGTAGACTTCGGTTCCGAACAGAGGCTGTCCAAAGCGCGCAGTGGGACCACAGCATTCTCTCTGGCGCTGACGACGTTCGACCTTTGTGCCTCTCACGCGGTGGGATCGTTCTCCGGAGCGTGGTCGAGCGAGGGCGGAGGTGTCGCGGCCGAGCTCGCAGGAACCTTTGACGTCTGGCTCTAACGCGTGCTCCGACGCCGACTGGCGAGGAGTGGGCGCACGACCGGATGCCACGCAGGATGGTCTCACCCGTACGGGTTCGAATCCCGTTGGGGACGCCACCCCACCCCCGAGCTGACCTGGCAGCTCGGGAAAGACGGTCGCCACCACCTCGCGCTGCGCGAGGGGGGACGACTCTCGTTCAGCCCGGTCGCTCCTCGTCGAGCCACTCGTAGATCGGTCCGAACGGGTCGTCGCGCCACGTCTCGGCCGCGTGCCACCAGTCGGAGAGCCGCGGGGTACGCACCAGGACCATGATGGCCCGCCCGAGCTGACGGATCTGGAGGTCGGGCCACCGGGCGAGTCGACGAGGCCCCTCGTTGCGCTCGTCGAGCGGAGGGCCCTTCCAGGCGCGCGCCTCGGCGACGAACTCGGTGAACTTCTGGATGGCCGCGGCCTCGTCGCCGAGCGGTAGCTGCCGCCAGTTGTGACCGTACATGCTCTCGTTCTTCTCGAAGCCGTCGATGAGGATGTCGAGCAGCGTCGCCTGCTCTGGCCTCATGCGCGTTCGATGGTCGCTCATCCCTTGGCCCAACCGTCGGCGCGCTCGTGTCGATCGACCCGCGGCAGCAGGGGTTCATCGAACCGGCTGCGCAGGTTCACGCCCAACGCGTCCAGGATTCGGGTCAGGCGCTCGACCGCGATGCCGTGGTACTCGTTGCGTTCGTCGCGCGAAACCTGCGACTCGTGCACGCCGAGCCGCGCAGCGAGGTCTCGCTGAGTCAGGCCCAATGCGATGCGAAGCGCGATGAGGCTGCGTCCGATGCCACGCAGGTTCTCGAGTTCGTCGAGCTCGCCACGTTTGAGTCGCTCGTAACTCGTGATCTCCTCGTCGAGCTGCAGGTGGAAGGAACGGATCGGGTCGAGCACGCGCTGGACCTCCTCGTTCGACAGCCCCGAAGACGCGAGTCGCAAGCGGTGTTGCGCAAGGCGCTCGCGTTCGTCCTTCTGGCGACGAACGGCTTCCTGGTACTCGGCCTCGTTGCGAATCATCGTTCGGCTCCGTTCTTGATCTTGATGATGCCGCGCGCTCTGCCGTCGCGTCGGGAGAGTCGGAACGCGGAGGGGAACTCCAGCTCGTTGCCGAACTGGTCATGAATGCCCGAGAGCTGACCGACGTGCGGATACAGCTCGACGCGGTACACATGCCACATGGGCAGCTGGCTCTTCGGATACCCACGCTCCGAACGTCGTGAGGTCGGTGACCACGTCCAGACCTTGTGGGGGTCGAGCAGGTTGAGCTCACGCTGGAGCTCGCCCGAGGCCAGCCGGCCCAGCTCGCAGACGAAGTAGCCGTCGATGTCGTTCGGGTGATCCTTGTCCTCCACGAACGAACCATCGATGAAGATCTCGGTGATGCCGACGGCGGTGAGCTGACTCGCCAGGATCCCGAGGTTGTCGACGAGCTCGGCACGCCAGGCTGAGTCCCATGTGGGCCGCGACGGGCCAGGCCCGACGACGAGCGGCGACGCTTCGAGTTCTGCGAGCGTCAGCTCGTAGTCGCCCGGCGGAAGCAGGCCATCGGCATCGAATGGCGGCAGCAGAATGGCCTTTCTCCGGACGTGAGCCGCGTAACTGCGGCGCTAGACCAGCATGTCATGCTTGACTGATACGTCAAGTCGCCGGTCATCGTTCGACCGCGGATTCATCGCGCAACGTCGCGTAGTCCCACGCGCCGAGCTCGAGGCCGAGACGCGCGCTGGCCGATTCGAAGTCGGCCGCATCCCGCGTCGCGAGGCCGACGTAGCCGTCACCGGCGTCGATCGCCACGCCACCGTCGACGAGCCACGCGCTCATTCCCTCCGCCACGAGGGACGGCGCGCCGAATGCCTTGGTCATCGCCGCCGCATCGACGCGTCGCGCGTCCGCCGGCTGCTGGACCACGCCGACGAAGGGCAGACCGCCCTGCACGGCCTGCCAGGCTCCCTGGGCAGACGCGAACTCCGAGACGGATCTGAACTCGGAGTAGAAGGTCCACTCGTCGTCGGCGAGCTGCCCCTGGTCGACGGGTGGATCCTCCTCGGACAGCCTCGAGCGCACGATAGCCCACACCACCACGGCCTGGTTTTCCTCGTAGAAGACCAGATGGTCATCGGCGAAGTCGACCTCGTCGATCGCCACCAGCCTGTTGTGCGTGGCGTGCAGGGACTTCACCCGGCCCGTGCGGCCATAGAGGGCGCGGAGCGCGTGTGGCAACGCGAACCCGAGCCGGCTCTCCGCTGCCTCGAGCTCGTCCGCGGGTACGCCTCCATCGGCGTCGAACGGCCCGAAGATGGCCTCGAGGAAGCGGATGGATTCGTCGATCGTCACGCGCCATCTCGTCCGCGGCGGATGTGGCGCACGATGGTGGGGTCGGTGGGCGACGGGCCCTCGCGGACGAAGCCGCATCGCGCCAGTACGCGCGTCGAGGCCAGGTTCGTCTCCATCGTGTGCGCGACGACCTCGTGCGCTCCGCACGCGAACGCGTGGACGACCAGCGCCTCGACGATCTCGGTCGCGTATCCGCGTCGCTGCGCGCTCGCCACGACCGAGTACCCGATCTCGACGCGCCCCTCCTTGGGGGGCCCGTAGTAGCCGGCGCCCGCGACGAGAGTGGCCGGCGCGGCGCGGACGATGGCGTACCAGTGATACCAGCCGATCGCGGCCTCGCCCCCTTCGGCGTATCGCGCCGCGAAGAACTCCAGCGCTGCGCGGTCGATCTCCCCGGGCGGCCAGTCTGCCGGCACGGTCGCCGAGAGCGCTGTGGTGAGCGACCGCGCATCCGCGAGGTCGGCGGCGATGAGGGCCGGCGTCGCCGCGACGAGTTCGAGGCGACGGGTCGAGAGGCGCATCGCCCCACGCTACGCCAGGCGTTCGTGGATTGCCCGCATGCCGAGTGGCGCCTCTGGCTGGCGACGTACCTCGCGACCACGGACCAAGAGCATCTCTGCTGCGCACGGCCCACCCTCCACGTCGCGCACCCATGGTCGCGCGGCTTCCTCCCCGCAGCCACTCGCGACCCATGCGCTCGAGCTGGCGGAACGCTGGGCCGTGACCCAGTCGCGAGCGCGACGCCGCTCGAAGCTACCGGGTCCATCCTCCACCTGCCATGTGCGCGTGGCTCGCCCACCGCTGCCGTGTTGGCCGCCGATGCGTCGTGAGTTCGCAACGACAGTTCGCTCGGGTGGGACGTACCGGTGGCTAGTACTCGGAGTCCGAACACGGGTTTCCCCACGTCGACCAATACAGCCTGCCGAGTGAGAGGCGGCATTCGGCCGTCCAGGCCCGACGGTCGGACGGCGTGCACGTCTTGCTGCACACCCAACCTCGGGGGGAGCATGGCGCGCCGGCGATGGGCTCTTCCGTCGGACAGGTCGGCGCATCGGACACGCCATCCACGCCCATGTCGGTCCAGCCCCCAGTGTCGCCGGGCTCCGTAGCCCCGCTTCCCGAGCAACCGAGCGCGACCGCAAGCATCGACGCCGGAACACACACGGGCAGACTGCGCTGGGCCATGCCGGAAGCGTAGCCCTACCAGAGCCCGAGGTCGGTAGGGACACTCGAGCTGCTTGGGAAAGACCGTCACCATCATGATGGCGCGCCCGAGCTGACGAATCTCGAGGTCGGGCTCACCGTGATGGCCAGCGACGGTGAATCCCTCTGCGCCGTTCTCGTCTCAACCCAGTGCACCGGACCGTCGTGTTCCTCGCCGTCGTCATGAGCCTCGCGGGCTGCAGCAAAGTCTCGTCAGACGATGCGGGGGCGCCCTCGCCCGCGTCGGCCAACGCGAGCCCGCCCGCGTCCCCTCCGCCGTCCACGCCCTCTTCGTCCACGTCTGTGTCCGCGTCTGCGTCCGCGTCCGCCGCTCCTTCGGTGTCGGCGTCCGTCGTCGCCTCGACGGCGCCGTCGCCGCCCGTCTGCCAACGTCCGTGCGGGGGCCAGTGCTGTCCCGCGGGCACCCACTGCTGTCGCGGGGGCTCGCCGACGGCGAACGAAGGCTTCTGCGATCCCGTCGGCACTCCGTGCAACCGACCGCAGTCGAAGCAGTGAGGCGGTCCGCGGCGGCGCTGTGGTCGACGTGATCTACTTCGACCCGACGGGGTGAACGCTCACCTCAGCGAGGCTCGACGCGTCGGCCGCGCCCTCGCCGCGACGATCGCGGCCGCCATGGCCAACCGGTGGTCCTTCTGCCACGGCGGTCCGACCTGGGCGCGCGCCTTCGCGAACCACGGATCGAGGCTCGCTGTGCCGAGCGCCGCGGCCGCGTCGTCGAGCACGGTGGTTGGCTCGTACGTGGAGCCGCGCGCCCGCGGGGCTTGCGTCAGCGCAACCTAGGGTCCCGGCGGAGAGGCGCTGGGACGCAGCGGCCAGGTCTCCGAAGAATGAGCGTGCGACATTCAGCTGGCGGCCTTGTCAACATCCCGCGAGGCATGGTGCTTCGGGAAGACGCCTGTGGAGGCGGAAGGTGGAAGATGACGACTGAAGAGCACGGCAGTCCCTACGTCGGTGCGAACGCTGCGGAGATCGGGCTGCTGTTGCGAGCCGGCAGATTCGACCTGCAGCGCGACCTCCGAATGCTGCGCCGCAAGCTCGCAGCCATCGAGGGCACCGCCGGCATCGGCGAGCTCCACTGGCTGGCAAGCGAGCTGCTCCGATCGCAGATGACCCAGCGCAGAGGGGCACCCGGCTCGAAGCTCGAAGTCGCAGCGCTGGATCCCAAGGGTCGATACGTGGCCTTCGGGTTCCAGGAGAGAGATTGGGAGGAGTTGGCCGGCGGGGTCGTGCAGGTGTGGGAGATCGAGTCGATGCGGTGCGTGCTCGAGACGCCTCCATTCGCGCTCGGCGCTCGTCACCGATGCACCGTCGCGCGTGATGCGCGCGCTCCTCTTCCTCGCCGTCGGTGCCGCTTCCTGTGGAGGTCGAACCACCGAGCCCGCGTCCGCCGAGACCGGCATCGACGCCAGCGCGGTCGAGGCAGCCGCCGACACGCCGCCTCCCCCCGTCTGCCCGGCGACCCCGCCCACGGTGCTGTCGGCCTGCACGCCGCTGAGCGGCCCCGAGTCGTTCTGCTCGTACGGCGACGATCCGGTGCAGGGCTGTCGCGAAGTGTACGTCTGCACGGTGGACCACATCTTCGAGAAGGGACGCCCCTGCTCGGTCCCCACCTGTCCGACAGTGCTCGTCGACGGAGCTCCGTGCACGCGCGAGGAGGCCTTCCAGCAGTGCGGTTCGGCGTCCGGGACTCGTTGCGTCTGTGGTGGCACCGAGTTCCGCTGCAAGGGCCCGCCGGGCGACCCTCGCTGCCCGACGCTGTCGCCCAACTCGGGGGCCAAGTGCGCGGTCGAGGGCGTCAGTTGCGACTACACGATCTATCCGCCCGGCTGGGCCGACGTGGGGCCGGTCGGCTTCGTGGTCGACTGCAAGTCTGGGCTCTGGCAGTGGCGTCGCATCCGCGGGGGCCCGTGACCGGAGCGGCCCTGCTCACCAGGCATACACGGTGATGCGATGGCGCGCGGTCAGACTCTCGAGGACTCCTGCTCGCGCCGTCGACGCCCGGTAGCTGGCATGGATGCGCAGCACCACGGTCTCGTGCGTCTCCGCAAGATTGGTGAGTGAGCCGAGGCACTCGAGTCGCTCTGAGAACACACGCGCCTCCGAAGGGCCCAGCGGCAGCGTCCTCTGCGCAGCCTTCGACTTCGGCAAGCACGCCGGGCGGAGCGGAACGGTCTCGTCGTCGCGAAAGACGAAGACCGAAAGGTGACTTCTGATGGGCTCCCGCTCGAGCTCCGAGGCCCAGCTGGCCCACACCTCGTCCGAGTCCGTGGGCATGAACGGGTAGGCGAACTCCGCGGCACGAACCTCGAGTGCGAGGGGCGTTTCTGATCGCAGCACGAGGCTCAGGCCGAAGCTGTACCCCGACCGTGCCAGCTCCCAGCGGGCCGTCACGGCGGTCGGCGTCGAGGCAAGGTCGTCTTGCTGCACGGAGTACCAACGGTCGTGTGCGGGCGTCGCGAGCGACACGGTCGTCTTCGGCGGCGTGCCACTGCCGGCGAGCTTGGTGGTGGCACAGCTTGTCGTGGCCAGTACCGACAGCAGCCACGCCATGCGGCTCCGTCGCGCTGGGCCACAGAAATCCCAGCAATGCATGCTCCACCTCGGTCGCAATCGCTGAACCAGTGATGTCGATCCGAGCGTGCCGGATCCTCACAGCAGACTCCGTGGGCGCTCGGACCTTTGTGCAGGAACGATCCGGAGCGAGGGCTCACCGCTCGACGATCCCTTCGTACCGGCCGCCGAGCCCGAGGACGCCTCGACGGACGCGAGCGACGAGGTGGCCGTGGACGCGGCCCCCAGCTCGGCCTGATGGTGTTCGAGGCGCTCTGAAGCTGACGAGAAGCAGCCGACGTCACACGAGCGACCTGGGTGTGGTAGTTCGTGCTTCGTGCTCGAACGTGTTCCCGTCGCCTTCCTCGCGATCGCCGTCCTCGAGGCGTGCCGGCACAGCCCCGAGGCGGCGCCCGCCAAGAACGACGGGCTGCACACGGCGAAGCGACCGGACGCGAGCGAGCCGTGGACGAGGCAGTTCGGCACCGCCCACGTCGACCTTGCCCACGCCCTCGCGGTCGACGCCAGGGGCAACGTCTTCGTGGCCGGGTCGACCGATGGAGTGCTGCCAGGACAGGCGAGCGCAGGCAAGACGGACGCCTTCGTCCGCGCGTACGACGCATCAGGCAGGGAGCTGTGGACCCACCAGTTCGGAACCAGCGCCCTCGATTCCGCCAATGGCATCGCCGTGGATGCGTCGGGCAACGTCCTCGTGACGGGAACCACCATGGGCGCGCTGCCCGGGCAGACGAACGCGGGCGAAGAGGATGTGTTCGTCAGGAAGTACGACGCATCCGGCAAGCAACTCTGGACGAGGCAGTTCGGTAGTACCAAGACCGAGTTCGCCACCGCCATCGCGGTGGATGCATCGGGCAACGCGGTGGTGGTCGGGCTCACGAGGGGCGCGTTGCCAGGACACACGAGCGAGGGCGACGACGCCTTCGTGCGCGCGTACGATCCTTCGGGCAAGGAGCTGTGGACCGTGCAGTTCGGTGGCAGCCAGATCGACGTCGCGCAGAGCGTTGCCGCGGATGCCTCGGGCAACGTCTTCGTGGCCGGCTCCACGAGGGGCACGCTGCCGGGCCAGACGAGCTCTGGAGCCGACGACGCGTTCGTACGAAGTTACGACCGTTCCGGGAAGGAGCGGTGGACCAAGCAGTTCGGCACGAGTCAGCTCGACGAAGCCTACGGCGTCGTCGTCGACGGGGCGGGCAACGTGGTCGTGGCGGGGCACACGGAGGGCACGTTGCCAGGGCAGTCGAGCGCCGGAGGCCGCGACGGCTTCGTGCGCAGCTACGACCCGTCGGGCAACGAACGGTGGACACGGCAGTTCGGCAGCGGCCAGTTCGATCAGGTCCGTGGCATCGCCGTGGATCTTTCCGGCAACCTCCTGGTCGGCGGGTTCACGGTGGCTTCACTGCCAGGGAAGACGAGCGTCGGGAAGGAGGACGCCTTCGTGCAGTCCTACCAAGGGTCCGGCAAGCACCGGTGGACCAAGCAGTTCGGCACCGACGTCTACGACTCGGTGGACGGCATCGCCGTGGACGGCTCTGGCAAGGTCCTCGTGGTCGGCTCCACGATGGGCGCGCTGCCAGGGCAGACCAGCTCGGGCTCGTTCGACGTCTTCGTGATGCGCATGCCCTGAGACAGGCTCAGGTGCCCCGCAGCCTGCTCCAGGCGAAGAGACTCGTCGCGATCGGCACGACTCCCCAGAAGCCGATGCCGAAGAGGGCCTCGAGGCTCCCCGTCGCCAGATACACGACGCAGGCCACCGCGAGGATGGCCGCGCCTATCCCGCAGGCGATCTTCACGACCCTCGACGAAGGCGGCGCTCGATGGGGGGTGAGCAGGGCGAGCATCTGCGCCGGCACGGGCTCACGCGTCGTGATCGTCTCGTCGCCGTGCAACAGCATCGTACCGATGACGGGCACGCGCGTGCGAACCGTCCAGTCCGCTCCGACGTGGAAGCCCCCCGATCCGGCGACCGCCGCGTCGAGATCCTCGGCCGTCCGGAGCCCGCTCGCATCGATCGTCTGGGTGCCCAGGCGCACGGTGACGATGCCCACCGCGGTCATCGCGAGACCAACTGCGAGCTTGCCGATCGCGTTTTCGGAAGGCGCGATCGGGAGGCAAGCCAGGCGATCCCCGGCGCGCACGAGGACGCACTGCTGGACGCGATTGCCCCGGTTGTGGGTGCACTTCACGTAGGGGGTCACGAGCCAGGTATACGACGCAGGCGGTTGCGTGCCGAGACTCGCCGTACCATCGAGGGCGAGTGGAAGAGTGGCTCGATGAGATCGACGGCGACCTCCCCGAAGGACTGCTCGAGTGGAGCCGTGGGTTCGACACGCTCGCCCTGGCGTTTGCGGCCTGCCCGCACGCCGAGTGGCGCCTCTGGCTGGCGACGTACCTCGCGACCACGGACGAGGAGCATCGCTGCTGCGCACAGGCCGCGCTCCGCGTCGCGCGCGCGCTGGTCGCGAGCCTTCCTGCCCCGCAGCCGCTCGCGACGCGTGCGCTCGAGCTGGCGGAACGGTGGGCGGTGACGCGGTCTCGCGACGAGGGGTACGAGGACACGATGCAAGCGCTCGACGAGGCCTGTGGCGCGTCGATGCCCAGTTTGGTCGGCCTCGTGCGGAGCGCGGTGTGGTTCGCGGACTTCGAGGCTTGCGTCGGCATCGACGGGGCGTGCAACGTCACGGATCTCTTCGTCGACGCGCGAGCCCTGGCACAATCGGTCGGAGGGGCGGCGGTCGAGGAGTCGCTGCTGCTCGTGCTGGCGGAGGACCTCCGAACGATGCTGCCGATGCCGCAGCGCGCTGGCCGCCATCGCAGGTCCTCGCACTGATCCATCAAAGCGGCGGCCCGAAACGCACCCCCCGAGCGACGGATGCGAGCGTCACTCGGGCATGCCGACACGACGGGCTCCGCTCGCGTCGAGCAAGTGGTAGCGCAGGCAGCCGATCAGAGATCGATGCGCGGCGCCTTCTCGACGGGCCAGCTCTCGTCCCGTGGAGCGGGCACGGGGGGAGGACTCGGGATGTCGAATTCGCTGAGCGGCGCTGGGCGATGGGGCTCCAGGTACGGCGGCGGCGGCTCCGGGGGCTCTGGGGGCGGGTTGTCACGCGTCCAGAAGAGCGGCTCTGGAACGGGATCCTCCCCCTGCGTCAGGAGGTTGTCTTCGCACATCGTCGTCGACGGGGGATTCACGCAACTCGACGACAAGGTGACGCCGATGAGCCCCACGAGCGAGAGCGCCGTCCGACCTCGTCCGACCACGTCTTCATGCTGCCCGCGACTTCCCATGGGGCCAACCGCCCTACGGCGCGAGCCGACGCAGCTCGACGAACTCCCCGCTCCCACCGTAGTCGTCGGCGCTCAGACGCAGCCCCGGCAGCGCCGCGAAGAGGAGCGCCGGGACGTGCTTCGTGTCGTCGTCTTCGAGTCGACGTGGTGGTGTGCAAGAGAGCGTGGCGACGGAGGTCGTGGCCTTGGAGTCCACGCCGCCGACCAGAGGCGCCTTCGCGTCGACCTGCTTCTGCGTGCAGGCGAGCTTCCAGTGGAGCGCGCCGCTCACGAGGTCGAGCGACACGGTGTCCCCGACGGTCTTCGCGACGCCGGACCACTGCTCGACGAACGGGGTCGAGCGGTGGTCGAACTGGGCCGCGACGCTGCTCTCGTACGTGCCGAAGTTCGGTCCGAACGTGCTGCTCTTGTTACCCTCGACCTTCAGCGTGACCTTCGCAGACGGGTCGATGATCAGATCGTAGGTCACGGAGACCCCGTGGGTCTCGAAGCTCTGGGAGCAGGAGATCTCGTGGCTCGTCGAGACGACGAACCGGTACGAGCCCGCGACGGACGGCGCCGGCTCGACGACCTCCGCAGGCACCCCGACCACCGGCGTGGGCCGGGAGCAAGCGGGAAGGAGCGCGAGGAGGAGCCAGGGGCGCACGGTCGAGAGCATGACCCAAGTGGCCCGCGGTTCAAGGCCGCGAGGCGTTTGCAGCACGCGCCGCCTTCGTCGAGACTGCCGCCGTGACCGAGGCAGACGACGAGGCGGCCTTCGAATCCGCGCTGACGGCGGCGGAAGACGCCTGCGCCGCACGGCTCGGCGCGGCGACGCTCGACGCCCTGCTCGCGGCCTGGCGCGCGCGCCGCGCACCCGCCCTCACCGACGCCATCGAGCAGCTCTCCCGGCGCTACGAGGGCGTGGTCCCCTTCATCGACGCCCGCACCGAGCGCGCACGCTACGAGCGTCTCCTCGATCTGGTGGCCCGGCGGCGGGCGATCGACGTGCCGGTCATCCTGGCGGAGCTCCCGCACGCGTCGCTGCAGCGCGCGAGGCACCACCTGGACCGAATCTCCGTCATGGACCCCGATCCGCGCATCGCGCGGGCGCTGCTCGATCACGTCGCGAAGCGGCGCTGGAACCCGTTCCACAAGATCTGGACCGCGATCTTTCGCGAGATCCGGCGGCACGGCGACGTGCGCATCCGCGAGGCGCTGGCCGCGCAGCCGATGCCCGGGGACGAGCTCGGCGGCGCCGAGATCCTCCGCGCGCGCATCCGCCACGCGCTCGAGCGTCTGCCTGCCTCGCTCCCGGTCACCCCCGCGCAGGGCGAGCGCCTCGCCCGCTTGCGCGAGGCCGTGCTCGACGTCGCGCTCGACGTCCCGGTCGCAGCCGTCGTGCCGGTGACGCCGGTGGGGCGCGACGAGGCGGCCCTCATCGCCGAAATGGTCGAGAAGCCCGACGACGACGCCGTGCGGCTCGTCCTCGCCGACCTGTACATCGAGCGCGGCGACGTCCGCGGCGAGCTGATCCAGCTGCAGATCAAGAACGCCCGCAGCGACAAGCCGCGCGTGAAGGATCAGACCCGCGAGCGCCAGATCCTGAGGCAACACCTCGTCGAGCTGCTCGGGCCGATCGAGCCGATCGTCGACCGCAAGACATGCCGCTTCGAGCGCGGGTTCCTGCACCACGCGGCGCTCAAGCTGAAGACGACCGCGCAGCGCCGCGAGTTCCTCGGCCACCCGCTGCTCGGCACGCTCGCCTCGGTGGAGACGCGCGACGTGGCGGTGCTCCGCCACCCGAACCTCGCTCACGTCGTCTCGGCGCAGGGCGTACCGTGGAAGGTCTTCGTCGAGCTCGCCCACGGCGCGCCGCTCGCGCGACTCCGGCGGGTGTCGGTCGTCGTCGACGGCGCAGCGAGCGCACTCCACCTCGATCACCTCGAAGGCCTGCCCGCGCTCGAGGCGGTCGAGATCGTGGTGCCGTCCGGGCCCGTCGACGGCCAGGCCTGGGCGTGGCTCCTGTCGGAAGCCGGTGGCCTGCTCACCTCGAAGGCGCTGACCGTCGTCAGCGATCCACATCGCGCGCGCCTTGGCGCGGCCCTCGCGATCCTCACGCCGATCGCGGCCGTGCGCCGGTTCACGCTGGGCCTCTTGCCGTATGGCGGGACGGAGCCCGTCACCACCCTGCGCCTCGAGCGGGCCGCCGATGGCTGGGACGTCTTCCTCGAAGGGAGCCTGCCTCACTTCGCGTTCGGCCATCAGCACGACGGCGACGCGCCTTGGCCCGACATCCGCCTGCACGCGAACCCCACCGCCTCCGAGCTGGAACTGCCTCCGGTTCGCAGCCTGGTCCGCGCCCTCGGCGATCGGCTGGTGACGGCGTGATGGCATGAACCCGCTCCCGCTTGTGTCGAGCTACCTTCGAGGTCAGATCGCGCGACGATCGTGGTAGCGTCCGTGCCCCATGGCGAGGGCTGCCTCCACCTTGTTCGCCGTTCCGCTCGCCTGCCTGCTTGCCTCCTGCGGATCGGTGGTCGTTCCTCGGCTCAAGGCGCGCCACGCGGCGGAGTTCAGCTGCACCGAAGACGCCGTGGTCGTGGAGCCCATTGGTGACACCGGCCAATACGAAGGCACCTTCAAGGTGAACGGCTGTGGGGTTCACGCGATCTACGTCTGCACACACGGTACGTGTGTGCGCAACAGCGAGGCGCAGTCGACCCCGAAGGAGTCCGAGCCGGTCGAGGTACCTGCCACCCAGAAGATCCTGCGGGAGGGGGCCGCGTTCGATCTCCCGGGAGCGTTCAAACGCGCCAACGGCGAGAAGAACACCTACCTCGATCCCACGCGTCTCGTGCGCGCGGTCGAGTACTTCACCGAGCCATCCACGGCGGGTGCCGTGGCCTGGGTAGAATCGCGGCGGCCTGGGTTGAGCCTCATCAAAGAGGACCGCGACGAGGTCACGTTCGTTCGATTCGCCTTCAAGGTGAAGGGCGTGCGCACGCAAGGCATCGCGGTGGTGGCGGAGGGCACCGCGCACGAGCTGACCTGCTCGCACGACGCTACCAGCGACGTCGCAAAGACGGTGTGTGAGAGAATCACCCGGTCGTTCAGGTTGGTCGACCCGTGACCCGCGCGTACCATGGGTGACCACTTCCAGACCCTCGTCGTGCAGGATGTCGATCTCGACGAGGCGGCCGCCTTCGGTGAACGGATTCGCGCGATCCTGATCGAGCAAGAGATCGTCCGGCCCGAACGCTCGACCGAGTGTGCACTCGGCAGCGAGGGACACGCGCCAGGCGCACGCTGGACGCGCGCTGCTCGCTCGTCCGATGGCGAGTTTCCCGACGGTTACGCGACCAATGGCGTCGTCATCGAGGTAGGACGGGCGTTGCACGGGTTCGGCGCGACAAGCCTCGTCTGCTCGACGTGCCGAGCTGCGCAGCCGATGGAACCGCGATGGCGAGACGCCGAACTGGCCTACGTCGAGCGGGGTGAGATCCTCGTCGTCGGCTGCGAGGCGTGTGGCGCCGCGGCGCTGTCGACGGACTGGGAGTTCGACTGGCCGATGGCACTCGGCGCGCTGGGAATCACCTTCTGGAACTGGCCGCCGTTGAAGCGATCGTTCGTCGACGATCTCGCGGGAGAGATCGAGCGCCCGGTGAGGATGGTTCGCGGCAAGCTGTGAGCGGCAGTTTCCGCCTATACTCACCCCGTGACCCAAGAGCGACGACGCGGCTTCGGGCCCATCGATCCTCGCGACCTCCTGCTGCTCACCTCGTTGCCGGTGCTCACCTACAAGGCGGCGCGCCTGGCGATGGGTCGACGCAGCGACGCGGGTGGCGATCCGGGCGAACGCGACCCCGAGTTCGTGGAGCAGGTGCTCGAGTCGGTCGAGCCGATGCTGCGCTGGTACTTCCGTGCCGAGGTACAGGGCGGCGAGCACATCCCGGCCGAGGGGCCGGCGCTGCTGGTGGCCAACCACAGCGGCGGGCTGCAGACCATGGAGTCCCTCGTCCTCTTCCGCGAGGTGATGCGGCGGCACGGCAAGCACCGCGCGCTGCACGGGCTCGCGCACAACCTCCTCTTCGACGACCCGACCTTCCGCAAGTACGCCGGGCGCTTCGGGGCGCTGCGCGCGGGGCACGAGAACGCGCGGCGTGCGTTCGAGCGCGACGCCCTCGTCCTCGTCTACCCAGGCAGCGACCTCGACTCGTTCCGCCCGTGGCGCGAGCGCAACCGCGTCGTGTTCGGCAACCGCACCGGCTTCGTACGGCTCGTGCTCGAGAACCGCGTACCCATCGTCCCCGTCGTCACCGTGGGCGCGCACGAGGCGTTCTACATGCTCACGCGCGGCGAGAAGATCGCGCGGGCGCTCGGGCTCAAGAAGCTGATGCGCGCCGAGGTGTTCCCCATCGCGCTGTCGCTGCCGTGGGGGATCGCCCCGGCCACGCTGCCGTACATCCCGCTGCCGACCAAGATGGTGACGCGCTTCGGTCCTCCGATTCGCTTCGACCTACCCGCGGACGCGGCGCGAGATCCGGCCGTCGTCACCCGTTGCTACGACGAGGTCCACGCGACGATGCAGGGCATGCTCGACGACCTCGCGGCGCAGCGGCGCTGGCCCGTGCTCGGCTAGCTACATCAGCGAGCCGCAGACGCCGTCCATGAGGGGGCAGTGGATCGCGTTCGGCCCGAGCGGCGCGACCTCCGTGCACTTCTCGTCCACTGGGTGGAGCGCGTCGTAACAGTCCTTGCCGGAGGGGCAGTGCACGGCGCAGCCACTGCCTCCGCACTGGTGACGACGGACGAACACGCCATCCTTCTGGCCGCTCAAGCGCCAGCGATCTCCGGGGAGGTGCTCGAACCAACCGCACTTCGACCAGACGCCGCACCGCACGAACGGCTCGCACGTGTGGAGTCCCGAAGGGCCGGGGCCGATCTTCGGGAAGGATGGAAGCGAGATCGACGCGGTCGGCGAGGGCGGCGAGCTGGCCGTCGTGGCGACCGGGGTCGACGCGCTCGACGAAGGAGGCGCGCTCGGGGCGGCGCTGGCCGGCGCCGACGGCTCGGGCCGCGTGGGCGACTCGACCGGGGCGTGCGCACACCCCACGAGGAGGCCGACGACGAACACGCGGTGGAGGGAGGTCACCCCGAGAGGATACGGTACGCTCGCCGGATGCGCGGGATCCTCCTCGTGGTTGCCGTGGTCCTCGGCTGCGCGTCGCCGCGTGGTCCCGACCCGGTGGCGATGGCGCCCGAGCCCAGCGCGGCATCGGTCACGCCGAGCGCCTCGTCGACCGCGCCTGTCGCGAGCATCTCCGTCGCACCCCCCGCGACCACCGCGTCGGCGTCTGCGTCCACGCCGCCACCCGATCCGATGACCCTCGGGCTGCCGTGCAACGAGATCACCCTCGGCCCCTGCAAGGTGAACTTCTCGGCGCGGCGCACGTGCCTCGTGGCGAGCGGCTACTTCTCCATCGACGAGACCAAGGAGACCCCCGCTCAGCGCGCCAAGTTCTTCGCGTGCATCAAGAAGGTCCAGACCCTGCCGGCGGGCCCGAAGGAGTGCACCGACGCGGGCACCAAGTGCGCCGACGCGGTGAGCGCCCAGTGGTTCGACAAGGGGCCGTCCGACGCGCTCCCGACCGTGTGCGCCGTGCCACCGAAGTGCGCGGCCACCCTCGACGCGAGCTGCGGCGCCGCGAAGAAGCTCGTCGACGACTGCTACTACGCCGCGCGCAACCTGAAGAAGCCGTAGTCCGCGCTATCCTCCTCCGGGTCCCGGTGAACGAAGAGCAGCTCCGCACGGCCCTCGCGCTCCTCGAAGCGTCGCGCGCGCTCGACCCGTCGTCGCCCGCGTTCCTCGCGCTCGAGCGAGCGGCGGCGCACCTGCAGAAGTCGGCCAAGAAGAAGCGTCGCCTCGCGCGGAGCCAGAAGACCCGCGCCGACGACGAGGCCCTGCGCGCGACCCGCGGCCTCGCGCAGAAGCGCCTCGGTCGCGAGCCCACGCCCGCGGAGCCGGCGACGATGCGGAGGCAGCGCTCCTGCTACGCGTGCAAGCGCCCGTACGTCGAGCTGCACGCCTACTACCCGAGCCTCTGTCGCGGCTGCGGCGACCGATCGCTCGAGATGCGCCAGGCGCCGCTCGATCTGCGTGGGCGCCGCGCGCTGCTCACGGGGGGTCGCATCAAGGTGGGCCATGCGACCGCCCTCCGCATGTTGCGCGCGGGCGCCGAGGTGCACGTGACCACCCGCTTCCCGCGGGACGCCGAGCGGCGCTACGGAGAGGAGCCCGACGCCGCCTCGTGGCGCGCGCGGCTGCACGTGCACGGCCTCGATTTCCGGGATCTGCGCCGCCTGCTCGAGGCGCTCGAGACGTTCCGCGACGGCCCGAGCTTCGACATCCTCGTCAACAACGCCGCCCAGACGGTGTGGCACCCACCCGCCTACTACGAGGCGCTCTACGCTGGCGAGCGGCACGATCCGATCGCGGAGAGCGCGCTCCTGCCGCTCGTCGTCGGCAGCCTGTCGCGCCTCGATCTGCAGCGGGACGACGGCTGGGTGAAGTCGCTCGGCGAGGTCACTCCGATCGACGCCGTCGAGGTGCACGTGGTGAACGCCGTCGCGCCCTTCCTCGTCTGCAACCTGCTCGTCGAGAACCTGGCGCGCTCGCCGTTCGCGGACCGCTACGTGGTGAACGTGAGCGCCGTCGAGGGGCAGTTCGCGCGCGAGGACAAGCCGGTCCGGCACCCCCACACCAACATGGCCAAGGCCGCCCTCAACATGTTGACCCGCACGTCGGCCCCCGACCTCGTCGCGCGGGGCATCCACATGGTGAGCGTCGATCCCGGGTGGATGTCCTCCGAGGGCAAGCACGTCGGGCCGGACGTGCAGCCGGCGCTCGAGGCCGAGGACTGCGCGGCGCGCGTGCTGCACCCGATCGCCGTCGGCCTCGCCGGCGCGCCGCTGCACGGCGTGCTGCTCAAGGACTTCGTGGAGGTGCCCTGGTGAGCGACGAGCGCGTCCACCTCGAGAGCGCGACGAGCTTCGTCGAGCTGCAGCTGCGCGGCACGCGGCTCCAGCACGCGTTCGGTCCGCTGGGCGGGCCGGCCCGGGTGCGCATCGAGGCCCCGGTGGAGCCCGAGCGGCTCGCCGACCGCGTGCGGAAGCTCGAGCGCAAGGGCTACCGCGTCGGGTTCCACCACGCCGAGCTCGAGGCGGCGATCGTCGCCGATCCGAGCGACCCTGCGCGAAGGCTCGTGTTCGCCGACTGGCTCCTCGAGCGCCGCGATCCGCGGGGCGAGCTCATCACGCGCATGGCCGCGGGGGTCGGGATCGAGGAGCACCTCGCCGCGTTCCCCCTGCACCTCGCGCCGCCGTGGATGGCCTCGCTGGAGCTCGAGTGGCACCTCGGGTTCGTGCGCACCCTCGCGTTCCGCGAGCACTTCGACGTGTCCCTCCTGTCGCGCATCTTCCGGCACCCGTCGTTCATGGTGCTCGAGGAGCTCGCGTTGTGTGACCTGCAGTGGGTGCGCGCACCTGCGTTGCGTCAGGTGCTGCAGCACCGTCCCTCGAGCCTCGGCCGCATCGACGCGCGCGGCATTCCCGCCCTCGCGGAGCTCGCCCAGGAGATCCCCGGCTTCCTCGCGTGAGGTAACGTTCGGGGGCGCGGGGTAGCGCAGGGGCCGTCGCGCCAGCTTGCTAAGCTGGAGGAGGCCGGTTCGAGTCCGGTCCCCGCGTTCTCTCGGCCTGTTATCCTCCGGGCGCGGGGTAGCGCAGTGGCCGTCGCGCGGGCCCTCCAAGGCCTGAGGAGGCCGGTTCGAATCCGGTCCCCGCAACCATCCTGCTACGTTGGTGCCGCGGGGTAGCGCAGTGGCCGTCGCGCCGACTTTGCAGGTCGGAGGACGCCGGTTCGAATCCGGCCTCCGCTTCTCACTTGCAGCGGTAGCCGACGCCCGCCTCCGCCGCGACGTACGCGCCGCTGCAGCATTGCGCCTGACCGTAGGCCGGCACCGCGGCGCCCGCCGCGAGGCACTTGCACGAGCCGGAGACGCAGCTGCCCGAACAGCAGTCGTCGGGCTTGCTGCACGCGCCATCCGCCGGAACGCAGCACACACCGGAGGTGAGCTTCACGCTGCCGTCGACGGCGGTGGTGATCCGTGAGCCGCACCAGTTCGAGCAGCACATCGAGTTGAGCGCGCAGGTCTTCCCGGGCGGTACGCAGCACTTGCCGTCGGTGCAGTAACCGTCGCAACACTCGGCGTCCGCGCTGCAGACGACCTTCGTGAGACGGGTCCAGCAGCAGCGTGCCGGCTTGCCCGCTGAGCTCATGCACTCGCCCGAATCGCAACAATCGCTGTAGCTCGCGCAGGTGGACGGCGAGCCCACGGGGATGCAGGCCGGCGGCTTGGTGTCCGGCTTGCCGGTGTCGGTCTTGGTCGTCCCCGTGTCCACCGGATCGGTGTCCGGTGACTCGGTGTCGGGGGACTCCGTGTCGACCGCACCGTCCTCGACGTCCTCGACGTCGGCGTCGACGTCGGGCTCGACCGGTCCGCTCTTGGTCGAGCTGCAACCCATCGCGAAACAAACCAGGATCGTCGCGACGCGCATGAGGGCTCATAGTCCGGCGCCGCGCGCCGCTCTACGCCCATCCGCACTAGCGAGAGTGGCCATCGCGCGGGCGCCTGGTACGCTGAGACCCGTGTCCAACGTCGTGAACCTCGCCAAGTTCAAGAAGCGCAAGGCGAAGGCCGAGGCCCAGAAGCGCGCGGAGACCAACGTCCGGCTCCACGGCCGCACCACCGCGGAGCGCACGCTCGAGGCCAAGCAGAAGGCCCTCCTCGACCGGCGCGTCGACGGCGCCAAGCTGTCCTCCGACGACGACGAGGTCGAGCCCGAGTAGGGTGGCGGCATGCCCTGGCTTCGCAGGACCGCGGTGCTCGGCTTCGTCGTCTCGCTCGTCGGCTGCGGCACGAGCACCCGCCCCGCCACCGACGAGGACCGCAAGAAGGCCGCGGCTCGGTGCGACGGGCCGCGCAAGAAGGCGCCCTACAGCGACGAGCTCTCCGAGGAGATGACCGAAGACCTCGAGCAGCGGTGCCAGAGCGGCGACCTCGAGTGCGGGCGGTTCGCGAAGTCGATCGTGCGCGTGTGCGCGTACAAGAACCCAGTCGCCAAGATCCTGCTGAGCGAAGCCGTCGAGGTCTACACGTCGATCGGGTCGAGCGACGACCTCGCCCTGAACCAGCTGTGCGTCGCGATGCGCGCCGTGAAGCACGTCGGCTTCCTCGGAGACATCGACGTGTACGTCGCGCGCGGCGGCGACAGCTACTGGGGCAAGGGCTGGCGACGACGGTGCGCGCAGGGCTCGGGCGGCGGCGGCGAGCACCGCTGAGCTAGCGAACCGCGGTGACCTGGTCGGCGTAGGTGAACGCTGGGGTGCCGGGCGAGAGGCGGGTGAGGTAGTTGGTGCCGGTGAGATCCTGCACCAGCAGCTTGGTCTGCGGCGCGGTCTTCGGATCGGCGTCGCCGTCGACGGCGAGCGTGGCGTCGTTGATGGTCTTGGTGGCGTCCTGGGTCGTGACCGCGTGGTAGTTGAAGCTCATGCGGCCGCTGTCGAACGGCGAGCCGAACACCGTGGAGCCGA
This sequence comes from Myxococcales bacterium, assembly GCA_016794445.1. Classification (GTDB taxonomy): domain Bacteria; phylum Myxococcota_A; class Polyangia; order Polyangiales; family JADJMO01; genus JADJMO01. The sequence goes on along the minus strand of JAEUKC010000391.1, from coordinate 25,046 downwards.
TGCCCATGATCGGGTTGAGCGAGAACCCGGTGGTGCCCGAGCCCTGGATGATGGCGTAGTGGAGCTTCACGCCGAGCATGTTGGTGTAGGTCGAGAGGATGCTCGCGCAGTCGGTGCAGTTGACCGTCGTGCCCCGGGAGCGCTTGAGGAAGAGGCCGAGATCGAACCGCGCCGCGCCGAAGCCCCCGCTGTAGGTCGTGTAGAACGAGGCGCCGCTCTTGCGGTCGTACTTGAGGCCGAAGTTCTCGTAGATCTCCTTGACCAGCGCGGCGCGCACGTCGGCCGCGGCGGTCTTGCCGGTCGCGGCCTTGGTGCCGAGGTCGACGACCGCGACCCAAGGCAGGTTCGGCGCGGTCGTGCCCTGCTCGTTGCCGAGCACGCCGTAGAGCCGCAGCACCGCGCTCTGATCGGTGCCGGCGATCGGGGCCCAGCCCGCGGCGCCCTTCGCCTCGAAGTGCCACTTCACCGTGACGTCGAAGCGCCCGATCGTGGGCACCGGCGAGGCGGCCAGCCGGATCGTCTGCGCGCCCCCGTCGACCAGCGCAGTCGCCGGATCGGTGGCCGCCTGGCCGTCGATCGCGACCCGCACCGCGGGCGCACCGGCGATGCCGACGCCCGCCGCGACCGCGCCCGCCGCCGTCGCCGTCGTCTTGCCGAGCGTGAACGTGAGATCGGGCTTGGTGCCGAGGGTGAGCGAGACCGGGTACGCCACGCCGTCCTCGACGACCGAGCCGTCGGCCGCGGTCTTCGGGGTGTCGAGGTCGGCCCACGGCGTCGCCGGGAACGCGCGCATCGTGTTCGGTGCGCTGTCGAGGTCGGCCTCGCCGGTCGCGGGATCGGCGAACGAGGTGGCCGCGACCTTGGCGCCGTCGATCGGGTAGTACGCGTACTGGGTGCCGCCGATCGCGTGGTACATGAGCGGCACGCGCGCGCCGTCGCCCGCGCCGACGCCGACGCTCACCGCGCCGAGCCGCGCGAAGAACAGATCGGCCTGGGCCTCGCCCGGCTTGACGGTCGCGACGGACGGGCACCCGAGCGTGGCCTTGATGGCGTACTTGCCGGGCGCGAGCCCCGCCACGTCGGCCGGGACGACGTCGACGGACGGCTTGCCGAGGCTGCCGCCGGTGAGGCTCTCCGCGTTCGGCGTGTCGAGGAGCTTCGCGAGCTCCTTGCCCGCCGGCGAGACGAGCACGACCTTCAGCGGGTGCGGCCCCGCGGCGCCGCCCGTGTCGGCGAGCGTGAGCTGCACCTTGGTCGCGACCTTGGCGCCGAGCTGGGCGAGCGGCGCGGCCGGCGCGATTTGCACGGAGGCCGTGCACGTGTCGGTCGGCGGCGCGGTGTCGACCCCACCCTCGGTGACGCCCCCCTCGCCGGGACCCGCGTCGTCGGTCGCTTCGGTCGCGTTGCTGCCGCAGCCCACGAGGAGCGCGAGGATGGATCCCAGGCCGAGTACCGCTGATCTCACGAGCACCTCCGCGCCACGATGGACGGTCATTCTAGCTTCGTGTCGCCACTTCCGCCTATCGTCGAGGCGACGGACCGACCTGGTAGACGGTCGAGGCGCCCATCCTCCGACATGAAGCCGTACCGCGCTGTTCCTGTGTGACGAGGAGATCGCTCACACCGCGGCGGTCGAGTGGATCGCTCGCGTGCGCACGTTCCTGCGCCGCGCGGGCTGGGAGCCCCTCGACGAACGGCCCTAGAGCTCGACCCGTCGGAAACCCAGCTCGAGGTGAGACTCGCCGAGCACGACGAGCGTGGCGCCACCGGGCGCCTCGTAGACGCGGACCCCGTAGCTGAGAGGGAGCGCCTGCGCGTCACGCAGCGCGGCGAGCATCTCGGGAGAGAGATGGCTCAAGTCGGAGGGGGCTCCATGAGCCCGAACGCGCCGCCCTGGGGATCGTCGCACGCGACGTAGCGGGCGCCGCTCGGCAGGCGAACGGGCTCGAGCACATGCCCACCCGCGGCGCGCGTGCGCTCCATGGCCTCGTCGAGCCGCGTGGCGCGGAAGAAGAACAGCCATTGAGGGTGCACACCCGCGCGGCCCTCGAGCGCCGCCATCGCGCCGACCGGCGCTCCCCGCGACCAGCCGAAGCGACGCAGGGCGCCGAAGCCCCCGAGGTCCATCGAGTCCTCGATCGACCAGCCGAACAGGGCGGCGTAGTTCGCCTGGGCGGTCGGCAGATCGGGCGTGACGAGCTGGTGCCAGATCACGTCCCCGCGCGAGGGCTCCGCGAGCGGGGTGAGCGCCACGATCACGCCGCCGGGATCGCGCACCACCGCCCGCGCCGCGGGGCCGCTCGGGGGCGGACCGAGCAGCGTCGCCCCGCGCGCGACGAACGCGGCCAGCGTGGCGGCGACGTCGGCGACCCCGAGGTGGCCGAGCCACTGCGGGGGCGCGCCTCTCGCGCGCGCGGCCTCTGGTTGGGGCGAGACGTCGACGCACGGCTCCTCGAGGATCGTGTCGTAGAAGGCGCGGGCGGCGTCGGGCGCGGAGGTGCGCAGCTCGAAGCGGACGAAGCGATTCATGGCGTGGGAGACAGCATAGGGGGTTCCAGACTCCGTCGCGCTCCACCTGCGTGGCGTACCCCGCTGCTGTTAGGATCGCGGGATGCTCGCCCAGCGCCTGACCTGTCTCGTGTTCTTCGCCGCCGTTGCGTGTAGCAAGGACAAGAACAAGGACGACCCCAAGGAGGGGGCCTCGAAGAACGCCAGCTGCGCCTCCGTGGAGGAGTGCCAGAAGGGTTGCGACAAGGACAAGGTCGACGACTGCATCGCGCTCGGCGACCTCCTCCTCGACAAGCCGAAGAAGGAGAAGGACGACGCCGCCACCAAGAAGGCCTACGAGGCCGCGTGCGACGGCGGCTCGCAACAGGGGTGCGTCATGGCGGCCATGATGCTCCGCCGGACGAGCAGCAAGCTCGCCGACGCGACCAAGGCGGCGAAGGTCTACGAGAAGGCCTGCGACAAGGACGAGCCGGCGGGGTGTCTGCTGCTGGCGATGACCTTGAAGGGCTCGATGGTCGAGGGCAAGTACGTGCTCGAGGTCGACGTCCCCCGCGCGCGCAAGCTCCTCGGCAAGGCCTGTGACGGGGGATACGCTGCCGCCTGCGTGGAGCTCGGCAGCACCTACGATGGGCTCGCCGAGGACAAGGACGAGAAGAAGGCCTATGGCCTGTACAAGAAGGCCTGCGCCAAGGGCAGTCAGCGCGGCTGCGCGCGACAGGGACTCTCCCTGATGCTCGGTGCGGGCGTCGACGAGGATCCTGCCAAGGGGCTGGAGCTCACTGAGAAGGCCTGCAAGACGGGACGGCCGGACTTCCCGGACTACGCGTCGGTCGCGTGCGACACGATGGGAGAGGCGTTCGAGGAGGGGAAGTACGGGAGCAAGAAGTCGGCGAAGACCGCGGCCGGGTTCTACCTGCGCGCGTGCAACATGGGCCTCGAGTCCGCTTGCGCCAAGGGCAAGGCGCTGGCGAAGAGCACCGACGACTAGGGGTCAGGCCACCACTGCGCATGTGTCGCGGGTACACCCCAACGTGGTTCTGGTAGAAACGCGCCATGTCCTACCGATGGCTCGTGGTGCTGCTGGGCGCGGTCGGGTGCACCGGTTCCGCGCAGGTGCAGGTCAAGGACGAGCCCTCGGCGCCGATCGAGGAGCCCACCTCGAGCTCGTCGGCCGAGAAGGACCCAGTCACCGCCTCGGGCAACAACTCGATCACCATCCACTACGCACCGCCCGCCGTCGGCAAGAAGATGCACGTGCGCATCGAGACCGACCTCGCCTTCCACCTCGGCAAGGGCGGCCAGCTCGCGGCGCACCAGGTGTTCGACCGTCGCGAGGAGGTGCTCGCGGTGAAGGGCGACCGCATCACGCGCCTCAAGGTGAGCTTCGTCGAGGGCAAGCTCGTGATCGCGAGCGGCAAGAAGGGCAAGCCCAGGACCGTCGAGGACCCGCTCGTCGGCGGCACGTGGGTCGTCTCCGAGGGCGGCCTCCAACCCGTCGTGCAGACGGAGGGCGGCGCTCCGGCCTCGCCGTGGACCGCGGCCAAGGTGGGCATGCGGTACAGGCGCTTCGATCAAGGGGGCAAGATCGAGAACGGGGGGTATCCACAGGGGTCGATCTCGATCGGCATGCGCGTGCCGAGCCTCGAGCAGGCCTTCATGGAGAGCAACGCGGTCGACACCGACCTGCTCGGCCAGGCCTCCGACGTGACCATCACGCTCAAGGAGATCAAGGGCGCCGGCGAGGCGGGTGCGGTCGCGGTCTTCGAGCTCTCTTCGGGCTACCACCTGTCCGAGAAGGCCACCGGTCGCTCCGTCGATCTCGTCGTGAGCGGCACGCTCTCGGCGCGCGCCAGCGACGGGCACCTGCTCGGCTGGAAGCTCGGGGGCACCCTCGACGGCACCAACGGCGTGCAGGGCACGTTCACCAGCGTCGGCACGGTCACCGAGGAGTAGCCGTCACGGAGACGGCTTGCTCCGGCGTGACCACGCGACGAGCGCGGTCACGGCGCCGACGATCAACGCGAGCCGGGCGGCTCCCTCGCCGACCTTCTCGCCGCGGGCTTCCTCGTTGCCGGGGTTCGACAGGATCGCGACGAAACCGATCGCGAGGACCACGACCAGGGTCAGGAACGAAGCGAGGCAACCCCATTGCCAGGGTGCCCAGCTTCGTTTCGGGGGCGGCGTTGGCTCGACGGGCGCGCCGTACGGCGTCACGCGAGGCCCCTTTGTCTCAGCCGACCTTGGTCAGCCAGCCGAAGCGGTCGGGCTTCTGCGCGTACTGCATGCTGGTGAGATCGTCGTAGAGGCGGCGCGCGAGCGGGCCGGTCTGGCCGTCGCCCACGACGAGCTTCTTGTCGCCGTATCCGAGCTCACCGACGGGCGAGATGACCGCCGCGGTGCCCGTGCCGAACACCTCCTTGAGGGTGCCCTTGCCGTGGGCCTCGACGAGCTCCTCGACCGAGACGGGGCGCTCGACCGCGCGAAGCTTGTAGTCGGCGAGGACCTCGAGCACCGAGGCGCGCGTGACGCCCGCGAGGATGCTGCCGCCGAGCGGCGGGGTGATGATCTCGTCGCCGATCTGGACGAAGAGGTTCATCGTGCCGACCTCCTCGAGCCAGCGGTGCTCCTTGGCGTCGGTCCAGAGGACCTGCGTGTAGCCCTTCTTCTTGGCCTCGGAGGCCGCGAGCAGGCTCGCCGCGTAGTTGGCGCCGGTCTTGACCGCGCCGAGGCCACCCGCGGCCGCGCGCGTGTAGTTCTGCTCGATCCAGATCTTCACCGGGCCCATGCCCTCGGCGTAGTAGGGGCCGACCGGCGAGAAGATGTGGAAGAAGACGTACGACTCGGCGGGGCGCACGCCCAGGAAGCCCTCGGTGGCGACGAGCGTGGGCCGCACGTAGAGCGCGGTGCCGGGGCTCGAGGGTACCCACGAGCCATCGACGTCGAGCAGGGCCATCATGCCGGCCTTGAACACCTCGGGGTCGATCGCGGGCATGCAGAGCCGGGCGGCGCCGCTCGCCATGCGCGCCGCGTGGCGGTCGACCCGGAACGCGCGGAGCACGTTGTCGACGCCGCGGAAGATCTTGAAGCCCTCGAACAGGGCCTGCCCGTAGTGCAGCACCGCCGCCGCGGGATCGAACGGCAGCGCGCTGTAGGGGGCGACGCGGGCGGCGTGCCAGCCCTTCTGCGTGGTCCAGTCCGCGAGGAACAGGTTGTCCGTGAAGACGCGACCGAATCCGAGCTCGTGATCGGCGGGGCGCTGGCGCTTGGCCGGCGCAGCCTCTTGGCCCTCTGGATTGCGGGCACCATTGCCGCTGGCAGGCGCTCCGCTGGGGGAAGAAGCAAGCCGTCGATCGATCACGAGGGAGGGACTGTTCATGGCGGCTCCGTAGACGAGAGGTACGGCGATAGCGGGGTATGGAACCGCTTTGGCCCGCGGGCAAGGGTGATCGCACGGAGGCTTCGTCGCCGCCGCGCGTCATGGGTACGATGCCGCGATGCGCATCGTCCTTCCGTGGTTCGTCGCCCTCGCGTTCGTGGCTTGCAAGGACGAAAAGCCGACCCCGACCGCGACGAGCAACTCGGCGGTGAGTGCCGCTCCCACGCTGGCGGCGAGTCCGACTCCGGCCCCCACCCCTCCAGCCTCGGCGTCCAAGGAGCCTCCCGTCAGCGATCTCGTGGTCGGCACGGGCAAGGAGGCCAAGGACGGCAGCAAGGTCAAGGTCCACTACACGCTGTGGCTCGAGAGCGGGAAGCGCGTGGAGAGCTCCCACGACAAGGGCAAGCCCAAGTCGTTCATCGTCGGCGGTGGGCAAGTCATCAAGGGCTGGGACAGCGGCGTCCCGGGGATGAAGGTGGGTGGCAAGCGCCGGCTCGTCATCCCCGCGGTCCTCGGATACGGGGAGAAAGGCGCCCTCCCGAGCATTCCGCCCAACGCGACCCTGATCTTCGAGATCGAGCTGATCGAGGTATCGTGAAGCCGTGACCGAGCGGTTCGCTCTCGAAAAGAAAGTCGGCGAGGGCGGAATGGGCGAGGTCTACCTCGCCCGCGACGCGATCACCGGCCGCAAGGTCGCGCTCAAGGTGATCCCGGCCGCGCTGCTCGGGACCTCGCTCGACATGGTGGAGCGTTTCCTCGCCGAGTGCGACCTCCTGGCCTCGCTCGAGCACCCCCACATCGTCCGCTACGTGGCGCACGGCCGGCTCGCCGACGGGACGCCGTTCCTCGCCATGCAGTGGCTCGAGGGGATCGACCTGCACGAGCGCCTCCAGGAGGGCGCGCTCCCGCCGAGCGAGGCGCTCGCGCTCGCGATGCACGTCGCCGACGCGCTCGCGTTCGCCCACGCACGCGACATCGTCCACCGCGATCTGAAGCCCTCGAACCTGTTCCTCGTCGAGGGCGAGGTCGAGGGCGTGCAGGTGCTCGACTTCGGCGTGGCCCGCCTGCCGGGTGGCTCTGGCACCCAGCCCGGCACCGCGATCGGCACGCCGGGGTACATGGCGCCCGAGCAGATCCGCGGCCTGCCCAACCTCGGGCCCGCCGCCGACGTCTACTCCCTCGGCGCGGTCCTGTTCGAGATGCTCGCGGGGCGCGCCGCCTTCGTGGCCGACGATCCCCTGGCCCTGCTCGGGAAGGTGCTGCTCGAGGACGCCCCGTCGCTCGCCACCCTCGCGCGCAACGTGCCGCCGGAGCTCGTGTCGCTGGTCGCGCGCATGCTGGACAAGGAGCCGTCCCGTCGACCCGCCGACGGCGCCGCGGTGCGCGCGGAGCTCGAACGGCTGCCGCCGATCGCCTCGCTCCGCGGCGTCGTGCCGGTGGCCCCCTCGCTCACCGGCATCGAGCTCCGGCCGGTGCCGCTCGTCTACGTCGAGGACCCGGTGTTCCGCCAGCGCGACGCCGCGATCGACGAGCACGGGCCCACGCTCAGCAGCGGGCTCGACGCGCGCGCGATCGCCGCGGCCGCGCTGCCGTTCGGTGGCGCCCTCCGGGTCGCGCCCCGGGGCTACGTCGTCACCATCGGTCGTAAGCTCGGCGTGCCCGATCTGTTCTCGCTCGCGGCCCGCGTGGCGCTCGCGCTCGGGCCCGTGGTGGGCGAGGGGCGCGTCGCGCTCGGCGGCGCGATCCTGCGCGGAGAAGAGGTGGGCGAGGCGGAGTTCGCCCCCCTGCACGGCCTCCTCGCGACGAGCGAGGGCCGCGCGATCCTCGTCGACGATCTCGCGGCGGGCCTGCTCGACGCGTGGTTCGTGCTCGGTCGCGAAGGGCGCGCCCGGACCCTCGAGCGCGAGCGCGAGGCCGACGCCGGGCGCCGGCTCCTCGGGCAAGAGACCCCGTTCGTCGGCCGCGCCGCCGACCTCGCCGCGCTCGAGGCAATGCTGCACGACGTCGCGGCCGGGCAGGGCGCGCGGGTCGCGCTCGTCGAGGGTGAGGCGGGCATCGGCAAGACGCGGCTGCGCCACGAGCTCGTGCGCCGGCAGCGGGGTGCAGACCGCTTCCAGGTGTGGACCGGTCGCGCCGACCCCGCGCGCGCGGGGGCCCCGTTCGGCCTGCTCGCCTCCGCGATCGCCTCGTCCGCCGGCCTCCGCGCGGGCGATCTGGCCCCCGCGCGCCGGGACCGGCTGCTCGCCTGGGTGCGCGAGGTGGGGGTGGAAGAGGCGCTCGTCCCGCGGGTGAGCGAGTTCCTCGGCGAGCTGGTGGGCGCGCCGTTCGAGCCGAGCGCGCAGCTGCGCGCGGCGCGGCGTGACCCGCAGCTCAAGCACGATCAGATCCGGCGCGCGTTCGAGGATCTCGTCGCCGCCGCCGCGCGACGCGGCCCGCTGCTCCTCGTGCTCGAGGATCTGCAGTGGGGCGACGGTGGCTCCGTGCACCTCGTCGAGGCCGCGCTCCGCCACGCGGCCGACGCGCCGTTCGCCGTGCTCGCCCTCGGTCGACCGGACCTGCACGACGCGCTCGGAAGGCCGTTCTCTGGACAGAATCCGCTGGTCCGCGCCTTGCTGCCACTTGCTGCCACGGACGCCCAGCGCATCGTCCAGGCGGTGATGCCGAGCGTCGCGGTCGAGACCGCCGCGCGCCTCGTCGCCGCGTCCGGCGGCCACCCGCTCCACCTCGAGGAGCTGATCCGCGCCTATGGTCAGGGTACGGGCGTCGAGGGCGTGAAGGTCATGCTCGGCGCGCGGCTCGCGTCGCTGCCGTCCGAGGTGCGCCGCGTGCTGCGGGCCGCGAGCATCGTCGGACCCGTGTTCTCGTCCTCGCTCGTGCGCGGGCAGTGTCCCGACCTGGACGACACCACGCTGCGACAGCACCTCGGTGAGCTCGTGCGGCTCGAGCTCGTGTCCCCCACCGGCGCGGGCGATGTGCCGGGCGAGGTGGAGCTCGCGTTCACGACGACCCTGCTCCGAGACGCGGCTTACGCCACGCTCACCGAGCGCGACCGCTCGGTCGGTCACTTCCTGGTCGCGACCGCGCTCGAGGCGCGCGGCGGTGTCGATCCGCTGCTGATCGCCGAGCACTGGTCGGCCGCTGGCGATCTCTCGCGCGCTGCGCGCGGGTTCCTGCACGCCGCCGAGCAGGCCACCGCGAGCAACGACCTCGACCGCGCGATCGCGCTCGCGCGCCGCGGCCTCGACGGGGGTGACGCGGGCCCGCTCGCCGGCGCGCTCGAGATGATCGCCGCCCGCGTGCACCGGTGGCGGAGCAAGAACGAGGAGATGGCCCTCGCCGCCGAGCGCGCCGCCGGGCTGCTCCCCGAAGGCACGGGGCTGTGGTTCGAGGCCCTCGCCGACGCCGCCGTCGCGGCCTCGCGGCTCGGACAGATCCCGGTGCTGATGGCCCACGCCGAGCGCCTCCGCGCCACGGTCGCCGACGACTCCTCCACCTCGGCGATCGACGGCAAGCTGCTCGCGCTCTGCCGGATGGCGATCGAGCTGCGTCACGCCGGCAAGACCGCGCTCGCCGACGAGATGCTGCGCGCGCTCGACGAGGGCGAGGCGCGGTTCTCGACCGAGCCCGAGCTCGCGGGCGCGCGGGCCCACGCGCACGCGGTCCCCGCGCTCATCGCCGGCGATCTCGAGAAGGCCTACCGCCTGCTCAGCGTCGCCGCGCACGCGTTCGGCGAGGCGGGCGACCTGCGACACCAGTGCGTCGAGCTGAGCAACGCTGGCTTCGTGATGGTGGAGCTCGGCCTCCCCGAGCAGGCCGAGCCGGCGCTCAAGAGCGCCCTCGAGACCGCGGCCCGCATCTCGGTCGCGGCCGTGGAGGCGGGCGCGCGGGCCACGCTCGCCCTCGCGCTCGTGCGGCTCGGGCGACCGCACGAGGCGCGCGTGGAGGCGACGGCCGCGGCCGCGGCAGCGCACGCGCAGTCGGCCGGCCGCCTCGAGGGCGCGGCGCTGCTCTATCGCGCGCTGGCGGAGGTCGCGATGGGGGCGCACGACGAGGCGCTCGCCACGCTCGCCCTCGCCATCGAGGCGTTCGCGGCGGTGCCCGCGTACAAGGCGTACGCCCTCGGCATCCTCGCGCGCCTCGCGCTCCGACGAGGCTCGCTCGAGGAGGCCGGGCGCGCGGCGCGAGAAGCGATGGGCACCCTCGGGAAGCTGGGCGGCCTCGAGGCCGGCGAGGCGCTCGTGCGGCTCGCGCACGTCGAGGTGCTCGCGGCCGAGGGGCGCGCGTCGGAGTCGGCCCGCGCGCGGACGATCGCCCGCGACCGGCTCGTCGCCCGCGCCGGACGCATCCACGACGGCGAGCTGCGACAGCGCTTCCTCGCCATCCCCGAGCACGCCGAGCTGCTGCGGCCCTAGACGACCTCGACGGTCTTCTTGTCGAACAGCGGTCCTGCGTGGCGGTGCGCCGCGAACACCTCGGGCGCGAGCAGCGTCGGGGTGGGCTGCGCCGTCGCGGCGAGCAGCGCGTGCACCCGCGCGCGCGCTGCCTCGACACGCGACGCGGCGAGCGAACCGTCGGCCAGCGCGCCGAGGATGGCGCCCGCGAACCCACGCGCGCGGTCGGTGCTCGCGAAGTGCGCGCACACCATCAAGAGGTCGCTCCCGCTCTCGACGAGCCGCACGGCGCTCCGCAGGTCGTCGAACGTGCGCGCGACCGCGCCCATGCCGAGATCGTCGGAGACGACCACGCCCTCGTACCCGAGCTCACCGCGCAGCAGATCGTGCACCAGCGCGCGCGAGAACGTGGCCGGCGCGTCGGGGTCGACCCGCGGGAACGACACGTGCGCCGTCATGATCATGGGGAAGCGCGCCTTCGCCGCCGCCGCGAACGGCAGGAGCTCGCGCGCGCGCAGCGCCTCGAGCGAGTGGTCGAGCACGGGCAGCGAGAGGTGGCTGTCGGCGCTCGTGTCGCCGTGCCCGGGGAAGTGCTTGCCGCACGCGACCACGCCCTCGGCGGCGAGCCCCTCGGCGAAGGCGAGCGCCGCCGGGATCACCTCGGCGGGCGTGGTGCCGAACGCGCGTTCGCCGATGACCGGGTTGTCCGGGTTGCTGTGGACGTCGAGCAGCGGCGCGAAGTCGAGGTTGGCGCCGATCGAGGCGAGCTCGCGCCCCATCGCCCGCGCGACCGGGCCGGCGTGCGCGGCGTAGCGACGGGGGTAGTCGAACCGCGTGAGCGGTGGCGGCGTGCGGCACACGCGCCCGCCCTCGTGGTCGATGCCCACGAAGATCCGGTCGCGACCGATGGCCGCGCGCGCGTCGGCGAGCAGGCGCGCGAACGCGTGGTGCCACTCCTCGTAGGGCAGATCGTGCCGAAAATTGCTCTTGTAGACGATGATGCCCGCGGGCCGCAGATCGGCGAGCAGCGCGCGATCCTCGGGCGCGAGGGCGGGGGTCGGGCGCAGGCCGAGCAGGAACAGATCGCCGACTTCGGAGAGCGCGCTCATGGGGTCGCGGGGAACTCCGCGCAGCCCGGACCGAAGCGCACGGGCGCCTTCACCTTGCCGCCGAGCTGCTTGTCCTCGATGAACGAGTCGAGCATCAGGAGGCTCGAGAGGCGGGACGCGAAGAAGCTGCCCTCGCCGCCATAGAACGCCGCCGCGCCGAAGGTGACGGTCGCGCAGGTGGCCTTCACCACCGGCGTGCCGCCCGCCGAGTCGAGCTTCACCTTCACGTTCTGCACGATCTCGCCCACCAGCTTGACGTGGATGCCGGCCACCGTGGCCTGGCGGAGCAGCGCGGCGGGCGGCAGCCCCGCGCCGCGCCACAGGCCGTCCAGGTAGGGGCGGAGCCACGAGGGCGCGGCGTCCTGCAGCTGCGGCAGGCCGACGCCGAACACGATCTTCGGCACGTCCACGAACAGGCCTGCGCCCACCTCGAGGGTCGTCACGTAGCTGCCGCCCTGGAACTGCACGTCGAGCTGGGTGAGATCGCCGATCACCTTGGAGGTGCCGTCCGTGCGCAGCTCGTAGCGACCGTTGCCGCGCAGCGTGAGCTTGGTCTGGCCGATGACGCTCGTGTCCACGGCCGCGGTCGACTCCATCTCGACGTTGGTCCCCACGGTGACGAAGAGCGGGATGGTCCCGACCAGGAACGGCATCACGAGGAACGGTGGCATGTCGAACTTCTTCTTGAACGACTTGCTCACCACGCCGTGCTTGGCCGTGAGCTCGACGAACACGTCGCGCACGCCGAAGGTGGCGGAGACGAGCCGCCCTCCCTCGACGCGCGCGTTGCCGAACGCGCGGAACCGCGCCACGTAGGCCACCTTGGAGAACGCCACCGTGGATTCGCCGGTCTTCTCGCCCCCCGAGAGCTCGAAGCGATAGGTGTCGCCGGTGGGGATCGGGCGCCCCGTGTAGACGATGTCCCAGCCGTCGATCTTGCCGCGGTAGTCCTTGCCGGTCGGCGCCGGTGGGGCCTCGCCGTCGAGGTCGAGGGCGGTCTTCGGGAGGGCCACGTCCCAGTCCAGCGTGCCGTCCTGGATCGCGTCGTCGAGGGCCGCCGTCTCGGTGCCGACGTGCACCCCGGTGTCGTCCTCGTTCGCGTCGGTGATCTTGAAGACGCCGACGAACGGGATGACGAGCACCTTGCCGGCGTCGAGGCCCGCGAGCGGCACCGTGCCCTTCTTGAAGTGGTACCAGCCATCCGGTGAGAAGGGGGTCGTCAGGGCGTCCCGGATGATCTTCTCGTCGAGCACGACGGTGTCGGTCTTCCACGTCACCTTCGCGTCTCGCTTGTCCGGGAGCGCGAGGGAGTCGGCCAGGTCTTTGGGGAGCGGGCTCGGGGTGAACTCGACCGGCGGGAGCTCGCCGTCGGCCCCCGCATCCGTCGCGGGCGGCGCGGCCTCGTCGCTCGACGAGCAACCGAGCGAGGACAGGAGGAGGAGGGACGGTGCGAGGACGGACGCGAGGAGGAAACGCCTCATGCGACGGGAGGATACCCGAGCAGCGGCCAGTCGAGGGCGGACAGCGCCGGCGCGAGTGCGCGGAGCGATCCCCGCACCTCGCCGGCGGTGGGCCTCCCGCGGGGGCTCTTGCGGAGGCAGCCGGCGAGCACCTTCGCGAGCGCAGCCGTGGCAGGCTGCCGGGCGAGCGCGTCGATCCCGGGCGGCTCGCCGTCGTGGCCGAGGTGCGCGCCGAGGAGCGCGAGCACGTGCTCCTCGAAGAACAGTGGCTTGCCGACGAGCAGCTCGTAGGCGACGCACGCGAAGGCGTAGAGATCGGCGGCGAAGGGCTTCGGGGGCTCGCCGTCCTCGAGGTGTCCCCACACCTCGGGCGCCGCGTACGGCGGCGTGGCGCACCCGGGGCGCAGCTCGCGGCCGGCGAGGCCGAAGTCGACGAGCACCGCCTCGCCGTTCGGCCGCAGGACGACGTTGGAGGGCTTGACGTCGAGGTGCGCGAGGCCGACCTCGTGCATCGCCGCGAGCCCGGCGAGCACGCCGTCGAGCACCGAGAGCACGCGCGAGACCGAGAGCTCGCGCCGTTCGAGCAGCACCTTGCAGTCCACGCCCTCGACGAGCTCCATCACGAGCAGCGGCTTGGGGCGCGCGCGCGCGTCGAAGGTGACGAAGCCCGAGAGGTGCGGGTGCTCCGGCAGCTCGAGCAGCGCCCCCGCCTCCTTGCGGAACACGCGCAGGTACTCGGCCTCCGAGACGCTGCGCGCGGCGACCGCGTCGTAGAGCGGCACCTTGAGGGCGAACCGCTCCGCCGCCGGGTCCTCGTGCTCGCCGAACCGGCTCACGGCGAACACGCTGCCCGAACCGCCGTCGCCGAGCGCGCCGTGCACGTAGAACCCGCCGACCACACGGCTCGCGGGGATCCACCCGGGGAGCGCACGCGCGTCCTTGCCCGCCTCGGCGAACAGCGGCAGCTGCGCGGCGGCGCGGAGGACCAGGTCGACGGAGGTGAGCACCGCCGAGGGGATGGTCGCCTCGTGGCGCGCGACGAACGCGGAGAGCGCCTGATCCAGGCGATCCCGGGCCCCGTCGCGGTCGCGGGCGCGGTCGTCGAACGCGACGAGCAGCTGGTCGTTGTGCTCGGCGACGACCGCGCTGCGACCGAGCCGCTCGAGCCCGCGCGCGGCGGTGCGCGACAGGCGCCCGAGGGCCTCCTGGGTGGCGGCGAGTGGCCCGCCGCCGCTCGAGAGCGTGCGCAGATCGGCGGCGGCGTCGACGCGCGCGAGCGCCTCGGCCAGCGCGCTGAGCGCGGCGCGCAGCTCGTCGAGGCGCGCAGACCGTTCGGGCGTCAGCGAGGCCGCGAGCGTGCGCAGGGCCTCCACGCGCGCGGTCGGGATCGAGCGCGGCGGGACGGTCGTCTGGTCGAGGAGCTCGTCGCCCCCGCGCACGAACACCGCGTAGAGACGCAGGACGAGGGTCACGTCGGGGCGGTCGGTGGTCGCGGCGAGGCGCTCGAAATCTTCGGGCGTGCGCAGCCGCAGGGCCGCGTCGATCGCGACGTCGGCGGCGTCGACGCGCGCGTCGTTCTGGAGGACCTCGTCGACGCGCTCCAGCGAGGCGACGAGCTCCGCGGTGCGCGCGGCGGAGACCCCGAGCGCCTCCATCAGCGCGCCCATCACCTGGTTCTCCTCGGGGGCGATCTCGCCGTCGGCGTAGGCCACCGCCGCGGCGAGGAGGATCGCCGCCTCGGCGCGCGTCGGGTCGTCACCGATGGCGCTCGCGACCGCCGCGAGCCGCGCCTCCCAGCCGTCGCGCAGCAGCGCGTCGGCGGCGGCGCCGAGCATCGCCTCCACGTGTCGCGAGCGGATGCGATCGTCGAGCTCGCGGAGCGCGCCGCGGATGACGTCGCGCTCGGCGCCCGTGATCTTCTGGTCCGCCGCCATCAGGAGGTACATCGCCTCGGCGAGCGGGCCGTACTCGTCGGGGATCGCCGCCTCGAGCGGGTCGACCGCGGGCACGGGGAGCGCGAGCGAGGGGCGCGCGCCGCGCTCGCGGAGCCGGTTGCGCAGCGAGGCGAGCGCGGTGGTCGGCAGGCGGATCACGGTGCGAGCTTACACGCAGCGCGGGGTCAGCCGCCGCAGCGTTTGAGGCCCGCCACCGCCGCGGCCATGTCGGGGTTGGTCTCGAGGATCTTGCTGTAGACGTCGCGCGCGGCGGCCTTCTTTCCGCGCCGCTCCAGGATCTGCGCGAGCAAGAGCTGCGCGGGCACGCCCCCGCCCTGGGCCACCGCGAGGCGCGCCTCGCTGTCGGCGAACTCGAGGTCGCCGGCGTTCATGGCCTCGAGCGCCGCGTTGTAGTGGCTCGGGACCTTGGGGGGCGCGGAGGCGGAGGCTGAGGCTGAGGCTGATGCAGATGCAGGTGCCGACACGGACGCCGTGGCCGAGGCGCTGACGACGGGCTTCGCGACCACGAGCGGGGCTGCCTTCACGGAGGGCGAAGTTGAGGGCGGCACGGCCGGTGGCGACGCGCTCGGGACCTCGCTGGCCGGGGCGACGACCGACGTCGCGCTCGGTGGCGCGACGGTGCTGGCCGCGGTGGAGCGCTCGCCGTCGCGACCGCCGCGGACGACCCACACGATGCCGAGGATCGCCGCGAGCGCGAGGCCGAGCGCGCCGACGAACACCGCGACGAGGAAGACCGGGCTGCGGGTGCGACCCGAGGAGACCGGGCCAGGGGCGGTCGCCTCCCCGGTCGTCGGCGCGGGCACCCACGGCGTGTCGACCGGCACGTAGGCGCTCGGCGCCGGGAGCGGCGCCGAGGCGAGGTACGGCGGCGGCGGCGTGCTCGCCGGAGACGACGCGAGCGGCGGCGTGCTCGGTGGCCGGGCGATCGGCGAGATCACCTCGAGCGCCTCGGTGCGCGCGGTCGCGTCGACCTGCGCCGCCGAGGGCGCCGGGAAGCTCACGACGATGGCCTGCGAGGTCGAAGCCGCGCCGACCACGAGCGCCTCGGCGGCGATGGGGCGGGTCGTGCCCTCCGGTGGCCGATCGGACGTGCGCACGGTGGGGCGCAGGCGCTCGTCGGCGGTGAGGTCGAGGCTCCCCGGAGGCGCCTCGGCGCGCGCCTGGTCGAGCGCGGCGCGGAGCGCGGTGGCCATCTCGTGCGCCGACTGCCAGCGCTCGCGTGGATCCTTGCGCAGGGCCCGCGCGATCACCGCCTCGATCGCCTCGGGGAACCAGCGCCCCGTGCGCTCGCGCATCGAGGGCGCGGGGGTGTGGATCTGCGCGTAGAGGATGCCCTTGGAGTCGCTGCCGTCGAACACGGGGACACCGGTCAGCATCTCGAACAGCACGAGCGCCGCGGCGTAGAGGTCGGTCGCCGGCGAGACCTGCTGGCCGTACGCCTGCTCGGGGCTCATGTACCGCGGCGTGCCGATCGCCACGCCGTGCGCGGTCTGCACTCCCGTGCCGCTGTCGATCATCGACTTGGAGATGCCGAAGTCGAGGATCTTGAGGCGTCCGCGCGCGGTGACGAACAGGTTCGCGGGCTTGATGTCGCGGTGGACGATCTGCGCCTGGTGGGCGACCGCGAGGCCCTCGAGCAGCTCGGTCGCGAGCGCGACGCCCTCGATTAGCGGGAACTGCCCGCGGTCGCGGAGGGCCTGCTGCAGCGTCGCCCCGGCGACGTACTCCATGACGAAGTAAGCGCGACCGTCCTCGGTCTCGCCGAGGTCGACGATCGGGACGAACGCCTCGTGATCGAGCCGCGCCACGCGCTGCGCCTCGGCGATGAACCGCTGCACGACGTCGCGGTTCTCGCTGAACCGCTGCTGGATCAGCTTGACGACGAACGGTTTGGCGAGCCGCTTGTGCTCCACTTCGAGCACGACCCCGTGCGATCCCTCGCCGAGGACGCGGACCACGCGGTACGGCAGCCTGGGCCCGAGGTCTTCCACGACCGCTCCGTTCTACCACGCGGATCGCCGCGTGGAGCGGCCCACGAAGCTGCACGGCGGCAGGGAAGCTGCTACCGTTCGACGCAGCGCTCCGGCGCGGATCCCCATGAAATCCAAGCGCGTCCTCACGATCCTGCTCGCATGTACCGGGTGGGCCGCCGGCTGCTCCCTCGCCAACGACCTGGACGGGTACGCAGGTGGCAAGCCCGACGCCACCACCGATTCGGGGACGACCGGGGACACGCTCGCCGACTCGAACACCGACTCGGGCACGGACTCCACCACGACCGACGCGCCCGTCGACTCGAGCAAGGACTCGACCACGCCCGACGCGGACGCCACGTCGGAGGCCGCCACCGACTCGGCCACCGACTCCGGCACGGGGACCGACACGGGCACCGACACGGGCACCGACAGCGGCGCGACCGACGGCAGCGCAGACACGCCGCCCCTCGGCTGCCACCCGGTCATCAACGAGGTGCAGTCGCGTGGGGTGGGCAGCGACGCCGGCGCCGCCGCCTCCGACGAGTTCATCGAGATCTACAACCCGTGCTCCACCGACTTCACGGTGTCGGGCTGGAAGCTCGCCTACCGCTCCGCAGCGGGCACTACCGAGGCCACGCTCGTCACGCTCAGCGGGACGATCGCATCGGGCGGTTACCTGCTCTACACGAGCCCCACCAGCACGAGCCTGGCGATCGCCAACGGCACCTGGTCGTCGTCCGGCATCGCCGACGACGGCAGCGCGGGCCTCAAGGACACGGCCGGCACGCTGCTCGACTCGGTCGGCTGGGGCGCCGCGGTGGTCACCAATCCGTTCGTCCGCAAGGCCGCTGCGCCGCAGCCCGTCGCCGCGCAGTCGATCGGCCGCGTGCCCAACGGCACCGACACCGGCGACAACTCGGTGGACTTCAAGAAGATCACCACGCCGTCGCCCAAGGCCGCGAACTAGTCGCCGATCCTCCGCCAGATCATCGCGAGCGAGACGATCGCGCCGGTCGACCAGACGGCCAGCGCGAGGCAGAGGAGCGCCGGCCGCAGCAGCATGCGACGGACGATGCGTTCGGGGTGCCCGGCCAGGATGAGCGGACGCTCGAGGCCGGCCACGAGCTGGAACTTGGCGCGCACGCCGCGGTAGTCCTCCTCGACGTCCTCCACGCCGATCTCCTCGGCGTTGCCCGAGGCGAACCCCTCCGCGCCGTCGAGTACGTACTTCTCCTCGACGTAGATGTTGACCGCGTTCTCGGGGAAGGCGAAGGCCCGGTCGAGCCGCGGGTGGCGCGCGCGCATCTCCTTGGCGGCGCCGCTGTGGCTCGCCTCGACCCCGAGCAACACCGCGCCGTCGGCGCCGACGCGACAGCTCCCCGAGGCGTCGACGAGACTGAACGGAATGGCCTGCCCGTCCTGGAACACGGTGCCGCCGGAGTAGGTCTTCCCGTTCGGGCTGCGGTACGAGTACGAGACGCGCGTCTCGAGGGCCACGACCTTCTCACCCGCGAGGTTCTCGAGCGCTGGCGCCTCGGCGCGCACGGTGCCCGCGATCTCGGCGGGCCCCGCGGCGAGCGAGCCGATGGGCCGCGTCTGCTCGCGGAGCACGCGGCGGTACGGGCCGAGCGAGGAGAGGCCCACGCCGAGCCCGAGCACGACGACCATGCCGAACAGGAAGATGGGGAGGATGATCACGACACCCCCCGCTTCGGCGAGAAGGTGGCGAGGACGCGCCCGCGGACGAAGAGCGCGTACAGGGTCAACCCGACGGTCACCCCGAAGGCGATCATCCCTTCGACGACGAACGGGGTCTGCGCGTCGGAGATCCTCCGACCGAGGTGCTGGCCCATGCTGCCGACGACGATCACGAGCGCCGGCTTGTCGGCGCAAGGCAGCAGCTCGCCGTTGCGCGCGCAGGCGAGGATCTCGACCTGCGCGCCCGCCGGGATGGAGCGGCCAGACCACTTGTAGCCCTTGGCGAAGCACTCCTTGGCGGCGGCCGGCGCGACCTCGGTCTCGTAGACCGGCTGCTCGTAGCCGAAGTCGACGACCATCCGGTCCGTGTAGTCGTCGGTCCAGTTGGTCCCTGCGAGCGCCAGGCTCTCCTCGGTGTCGAACGCGGGCAGGGTCGCGGTGCGGCCCGCCCCGTCGACGAAGCGGAGCTTGCCGATCTCGCGCTTGAAGCAGACGGTCTTCCAGTTGTTCTTGCCGACGCGCTTGGTGACCCACCACCAGTGCGCGGCCACCGCCTTGCCCTTGGGCTCCACGCGTCCGTCGGGTCCGTAGAGTCGGCCCTTGTAGATGGCCGGTCCCTCGGGCGGGTTGGCCAGATTGCCTGCCTTGGTGGTCCGCAGCAGATCGACGGCGTGCACGTGCACCTGCGACTTGCTCCAGAGGAGCAGGAGCAAGAGCGCGTGGACGCACGGCAGGACCACGAACGGCCAGAGCTTGCCTCGTACCGGGCTCGCCATTGGGGCGAACCTATCTGGTTCGAGGCGGGTTGACGACCGGCCCAGCAGTGGTACTAAGCGGGCCCCCTCGTTTCCGGGGGGATTGCCAACCTAGCTCAGGGGTAGAGCAGCGGTTTCGTAAACCGCAGGTCGTGGGTTCAAATCCCATGGTTGGCTCCGAGATTTCCAGGCGATTTCGGATCGCGAGTATGTACCTCCGTTTCCTGCACACGCGCGGGATGCGACAAGGCGCGCGCGACGGCGCGGGACGCGACAGCCGTGGGTGCCGGATGTCACCCTCGCCACCATCCAGACCCTCCGCTTCGGCATCGAGCTGGAGACCATCGGCCTCCACCGCGCCGCCCTCGCCCGCGCCATCCACGGCGTCGTCGGCGGCGCGGTCCGCGAGGCCGGCAATCGCTACTCGATCACCGCCCCCGACGGGCGCAGCTGGCAGGTGGTGCCCGACGGCTCGCTCTCGGGCGGCTACCGGAGCGGCGAGATCGTCTCGCCGATCCTCGGCTACGCCGACCTCGAGGTCCTCCAGTCGATTGTTCGGGCGGTCCGCGCCGCAGGCGCGAAGACCGATCCTTCGACGGGCATCCACATCCACGTCGGCGCCGAGCAGTTCTCGGGCAAGCAGGTGGCGAGCCTGGTGAAGATGGTTCACAAGCAGGAGCGCCTGATCGAGCACGCGCTCGGGATCGCCCAGAACCGGCTCACCAGCTACTGCCGCCCCATCGAGCCGACCTTCCTCGCGCGGCTCGAAGCGGCTCGGCCCCGCGACCTCTCGGCGGTTTCGACCGCCTGGTACGGCCGGGTTGGCGCACTCCCCCAGCGCTACGACCAGAGCCGCTACCACGGGCTCAACCTCAACAGCCTCTTCTTCCGCGGCACGATCGAGTTCCGCTACTTCAACGGCACGCTCCACGCTGGGGAGATCAAGGCCTACGTCCAGTTCGTGCTCGCCCTGGCGGCGAAGGGGCTCAACGCCCGGAACACGCTCAGCAAGCGCCGCGAGTTCAACGTCGCCACGGCGAAGTACGATTTCCGGGTCTTCCTCCTCACCCTCGGGCTGATCGGGAACGAGTTCAAGACCGCGCGCCTCCACCTGACCAAGCACCTGGCGGGCTCGGCCGCCTGGAAGGGCGCGCGCCGCGACCGCCGCCCGAGCGCGGCCCCGCCCGCCACGAGCACGGGCTCGGGCGAGGAGCCGCACGGGGAAACCCAGCAAGTCTTGCAGACTGGGTGATGCACTCATCAGCCGGGCTTCTCCGCGAAATACCGGGGAGAGGCCTGGTTGCCCTGATGCACGCGTCAGGGCTCGCGCCGCACGCGCACGTGATGTCGGCGACATACGCACCGAACGACGCTGGACCGATACCCGCATGGACACCCGCACATGAACGCGACCCCCACCGCCGAGAAGAACCCGCTCGCCCGCGAAGACTTGAACGTCCGCATCTTCCAGGGAGAGGCGCCCGACGGGCGCCCCGTGCCAGAGGCGCGGCTCCGCCTTCGGGAAGGGCGGCGCCCCGACATGGCGCGCTTGCTCAACCAGGCGGTCATCGCGGTGCGCGCCGCGATCCCCGAAGAGGAGCGTTGCTGCTGGCGCGTGAGGAGCGAGCTGCTCGGGGATGCCGAGGGGCGCGTGTACATCCGCCTGGAAGAGGGGACGCTCGCCGAGCACGCAGAGGGCGCGCTCGCCCTCCACAGGGCCTTCCGATGAACGAGAGAGCTTGCCTGGCCGCGACACGGATGCATGACTCACGTCGTCGCGCTCCACCCCGCCTCCTGCCGCGGCGGCTTCCGCCGACGGTGCTCACCATGACCCGCCTCTACTTCGCCTACGGTTCGAACCTCGATGAGGAGCAGATGCGCGCCCGTTGCCCTGCAGCGGCCCTTGGGCCGCGCGCGACGCTGCACCACCATGCACTGGCCTTTGGAGGCTTCAGCCCGCGCTGGCAGGGCGCCGTAGCCAGCGTGGTGCGCGAGAAGGGGCGCACCGTCGCCGGGCTCCTCTACCAGCTGACCGCCGGCGACGTCGACTCGCTCGACCGACACGAGGGTGTTCCGTACGCCTACGAGAAGGTGGTTCGGTTCGTGGTCGACGAGCACGGCCGCCGGCGGCGGGTGTTCACCTACGTCCAGCCGGCGGAGACGTTCGAGCCGTGGACACCGCCCGCGAAGTACTTCGTCCAAATCTGGCGCGCCTACCAGCGCCTGGGCTTCGACCGCGCTGCGCTCGCGGCCGCCGCAGGGATCCAGCACCCATGACCACGATCAAGCACCATCGGATCTTCGTATACGGCACGCTCCTCGCGAGCGAGCCGAACCATCGGCTCCTGACGAAGAGCGAGCTCGTCGGGCCAGCGCGGACGAAGGGCGTCTTCGGGATGCTCGACCTCGGTGGGTACCCAGGGGCGGTCGTGGGCACCGAGACGAAGATCGTCGGTGAGGTGTACCTCGTGGACGACGACACGCTCTTCCAACTCGACCGGCTCGAGGGCCACCCGCGCCTCTACCGGCGGACGCCCATCGAGCTCGAGGACGGAGGGGAAGCCGAGATGTACATCCTCAACGATCGAGACCGGCTACAGTGGACGATCCCATCGGGCTCGTGGCGAGAGCACCTCGCTGGGCGCAGGAAGGAGCGGTTCGGATGAAGCTCATCACGCAAGACGGGCGGGTCTTCTTCGGCACTGCCGCCCAGATCCTCGTGCAGATGCGGGACATCTCGTTCAGCGCCGCCGACCTGACGCTCGGGCAGTACGTCGACTGGGTCATCGAGAACACCCGCCGCTACGAGGGGGTCGAGCTCGTGGTCGAGGGCGACACCGACGAGGCGCGGGCCAAGGCGCTGGTCGAAGAACTCGTGCACAAGGGGCTCGCCCAGCGCGGCTGAGAACCAAGCTGCGCAGCTCGGAGAAAGTCCCCACGAGGGACTTCACTTCACGGAAACCAAGCTCACGTATGTCGCCACGCCGCGACGGAGAGAACGCGCGGCCGGAGGAGACCCCGCATGTCCGCCCGCCGCCGCACCGAAGGCCCGCCCCCCATCCTCGAGACCACCTACGCCGGCGTGACCGCCCGGCTGGTGCGCGCCGAGGGCACGTACGGCACGCCGCGGCCCCGCATCCTCCTGGAACTGCCCCGGGGCTCGAGCCACCGAGTGGCCGCCGCCAAGGCCTACACGCTCGCAGCCGCCGTCGAGCTCGAATCGGATCGGCGCGGCGTGCAGTGGGTGGTGTGCGTCACCGCCGAGGAGACGGTCGCCTGGGTCGACCTCGAGCTCAGCGAAGGGTTGCCCGAGGAGGTCGAGGCTGGGCTCGACACGCTCCGCGCGGTGCTCACCCAGGCCGCGGGCGTGTGATGGCCCCGCAGATCCTCGAGAAGCGGTTCAGCGCGCTGGTCGCGGTCGTGGCGGAGCCGAAGGACGCCCAGGGAGCTCGCGGTCTCCGGCTCTGCCAACACTCCTCGCTGATCGTCGGGCTCGATTGGAACGGCGACGTCGCCCTGGCCGCGCGGGGTGTGTTGCTCGATGTGTTGCCCCAGCTGCACGTGCGGCCCTGGGAGCGGCTCGTCATCCTCACGAACCGCTACGTCGGGCTCACGCGCCCGGTCCTCGATGCCGCGCTGTTCGCCCTGTACGGCGCCCATAAGCGCGCCTGGCGCGTCAGCCCGCTGCCCGTCGACTTCGCGCCTGGCGAGCGCGCACAGGGCGAAGCGCGGGAAGTGTTGGAAGCCCTGGCGTTCTTTCGCGCCCAGCTTGCCGGAAGGTGAGGGGACGAGGCGTTACCGAGCCCGGCGGACATTGCCTGGCCTTCGCGCCCGTGGGCGTCGGACGAAGGCTTCAGGCATGACCACGAACAAGCGCAGGGTCTCCATCCACCGGCTGATGGACGAGTACGCGGCGATCAACCAGTTGCGCGCCGAGCTCGGCATCCAAGCCGCCGACCGCACGCGCCCCGTCGACGGGATGCTCGACGACCTCGAGCGGGCCGTGGCCGCGCTCGGGCAGACGGCTCGAGGACGGCGCGTCGGCGTGCGGCTCGACGTTGCTGCGCTGGCGATTGGAGAGCGGGAGCGGCTCGAGGGAATGCTGCGTGAGCGCGGCGAGCATGTGCGCGCCGCGTAGGGAGCGTCCGGCAGAGGACCGATCAGGCCGGCAGCCAGATCCAGCCTTCCGCGGCGTCGGCGTCGGCACCCGGAGACTGCAGCCTCTGCGGCTCGCGATGATGCAGCCGGGCGACCAAGGCGCAGCGGACCGCGTCGCGCACATCCTTCTGCCACGCGTCGCCGTGGGACTTGGCCTTGCCGACCACAGAGTTCATCAGCTTGGCAGCGAGGCTCTCGAACTCGGTGTTGCGACTGGCTGCGGCTGGATAGGTCTCGATGGCGACTGTCCCGTCGCGACGCCAGACCCCGACCGACGTCAGCGACAGCTCGGCGGCGCTGAGGAAGTGGATGCCCTTCGTGCTCTGACTGCCGATCATGTCGCGAACCGCAGACAGCGGCCGAAGGCCCTGTTGGAAGAGCGCTCGGTCTTGCGCCCGGAACAGGTAGGGGTTGCTGTCGGCCTTGTCCGGGACGGCAACAATCTTCCCCGCGGTCGCCAGCTCGATCATCGCTCGTGGCCAGCCGAGGGCTGCGTCGATCGCGATCGTCACCTTCTGACCTGGAGCTGACTCAACTCCGGCAGCGCGCAACGGCTGGTCGACGAGGGCTGCGCCGCGATGGGAGACCAGCAGCGAACCGAGGTTGCCCCACCACGGAGTGCCAAGGACCGCGGGCAAGCCGTCGCGCTCCTCGAGGACGCAGAGGGCATCGCGACTCTCCCGGTTGCGGTCGCAGTTCCACGCACCCACGTCCCAGCCAACGAACAGAGCCCCCATCGTTCCGTTGTACCCGCCCACGGCATGCGGTCGAAGGGTGGCAGCCAGGGAAGTCCGCTTGCGCTGAGCTCGGCGCGATCTACTGCCGCGGTTCGCTCGACGGAGTAGCCTCGGCGCCGGGAGGGGTCATGGCATCGAAGCCACGCCTGCTGCTGGTGGACGACGACGTTCGACTGCGACGCGCCGCCTCTCACGTGCTGTCGACGTTCTTCGCGGTGACCGAGGCGGCCAGCGCTCGCGAGGCGCTGCAGCGTATCGAGGGCAACGAGACGTTCGATGTGTTGCTGACGGACCTCGAGATGCCCGGCGGCGACGCCATCGATCTGCTCGCCGAGCTCGCGAACCGCAACCTTCCACTCATCCACCGCTCGATGGTCTGGAGCGGCTTCGAGCTCGACGAGCCCGAGCTCGTCTTCTACGCGAGCCACGGCATTCCCATCCTGTCGAAGAGCCTGCCGACGGCCGAGATCGCTCGGCTTCTCTTGGCGCGCGCAAGTGTCACCACCCACGCGAGGCCCCGATGACGACCGACGAGGCCGCGAAGGCGGCGCACTGCTGGTTCGCGGTCGACCGCGTGCCGCGAGACTCTGCCACCACCGCCTGGAAGCGGCAGGCGCGCCTCGGACAGGCCCTGTGGCGGGCAGCGAAGGGCTACCCGATGGGCAGCCAGCCCTACAGCGGGGGCACCGATGCCACGCCGATAGGGAGCCGGCTCGAACTCGAGTTCGCCTGTTCGTCGGGCGCGAACTTCATCACGCCGGGTGCGCTGAAGGCGGTCCGTCGTAGCCGCTGCACCATCGTACGTACTTTCGCGCGTCGGCGGTCGGCACCATCCTCTGACCCATGGCGTACACGACGGCGACGGCCGCGACGGCGGCGATGTGGACGGACCGAGTTCGAGCTTGGCGGGCGAGTGGGGCGAC
>JAEUKC010000326.1:0-5735 GCA_016794445.1 Myxococcales bacterium | reverse complement strand
CATGGCAATCTGGCTGGAAGACGACGACGACAAGAAGCCCGAGCTCGAAGCCAAGCCCTCGGAGGCGATGGAAGAGCGCCTCTTCAAGTCTCGCTCGGTGTTCGTGTTCGGCTCCATCGACATGAAGCTCGCGCAGCGCGTCACCGCGCAGCTGATCGCCCTCGCCACCGAGAGCGAGTCGAAGGAGATCCGCATCTTCGTGAACTCGCCCGGCGGTCACGTGGAGTCCGGCGACACCATCCACGACATGATCCGCTTCGTGCCCTGCCCGGTGAAGATCATCGGCACCGGCTGGGTGGGCAGCGCCGCGGCGCACATCTACCTCTCGGCGCCCAAGGACCGGCGCCTGTGCCTGCCGAACACGCGCTTCCTGCTGCACCAGCCGAGCGGCGGCGCGGGCGGCCAGGCCACCGACATCGCCATCCAGGTCGAGCAGATCCTCAAGGCCAAGCGCCGCATCCAGAAGGCCATCGCCGACGCGACCGGGCAGACCATGGAACGCGTGCTCGCCGACACCGAGCGCGACTACTGGATGAGCGCAGAGGAGGCCAAGGAGTACGGCGTCGTCTCGCGGATCATCAAGACGCAGTCCGAGATCTGAACGCCACGGCGACGACTCGTCACGAGTTCAAGTTGCGCCGGCGGGCGTCCGTTCGATGCCTCGTGGACAAGAGCGACTGGGACTGCCTGCACCAGCTGGTGGCCGATTGCGCGCTCGCGTTGTTCGAGGGCGTCGAGATCCCGCTCGAGTACCGCGGGCTCGTGCCCGGCAGCACCACGGCGAAGACCATCGCCGTGCTCGGGTTCGCCGGGGAGCACCTGCGCGGAGCGGTCGTGCTCGAAGCCCCCGAAGGCGTCCTCGAGAGGTCGCTGCCGTGCGGCGAGCCGACCCCGGAGGCGGTGCTCGACTGGGCGGGTGAGCTCGCGAACCAGCTCTGCGGGCGGATCAAGAACCGGCTGCTCGGGCACGGGATCGTGATCCAGCTCGCGACTCCCACCATCATCAGCGGGCAGGTCACGACGGTGACCGCGGAGCCGACGGCCAAGGCGGCGCACCAGTTCCAGACCGATCGCGGCGAGGGCATCGCCGTGCGCTTCAGCGCGCTGCCGAGCCCCGAGATCGTCTTCCTGCCGCTGGTCGAGTCCAGCGAGAGCGCGGTGGACGAGGGCGACTGCCTGCTGTTCTGAGCGCTCAGCTGCGCACGGACGACGTGCCGTCGAGGTCGGGCTCGACGAAGATCCACCGCGCCTGCGGGATCTCGGCGCGCAGGCGCGCCTCGAAGTCGTTGATGATCCGCGACACCGCCCGCGCCTCGATCTCGGCGGGGCAGGAGATCTTGAGGGCCACGAGCACCTCGCCCGGCCCCTGCTGCACGGTGATCACCTCGCGCACGTCGTTGACGCGAGGGTCCTCGACCGCCAGGCGCTCCACGACGGCGCGGATCCGGGGGTCGGCGCTCTCGCCGATGAGCAGCGATTTCACCTCCATGGTGAGGAAGATCGCGACGCCGATGAGGACGACGCCGACCAGGATCGACCCGAGCGCGTCGTAGCGGCCGTCGCCGGTCTTCCAGGAGGCGAAGAAGGCGAGGGACGCGAGGACGGTGCCGATCAGCGCCGCCGCGTTCTCGCCGAACACCACGATGAGGTCGCTCTCCTTGGAGCCGACGACGAAGGCAAAGAACCCCTGATCCCCCTTGAGGGCCCGGATCTGGCGGACGTTGGCCCCGGTGACCAGGATCTCGAGGGCGAGCGAGAACCCGAAGATGGTGAAGCCCACCCACGCGTGCTCGATCGGCGCCGGCGCCGCGAGCTTGTGCACGCCCTCGTAGATGGAGAACAGGCCGCCCGCGGAGAACAGGAGCAGGGCCACCAGGAACGACCAGAAGTACAGCTCGCGTCCGTACCCGAGCGGGTGCGTCGCGTCCGGCGGCTTGCGCGCGGCGCGGACGCCGATCAGCAAGAGCACCTGGTTGAGCGAGTCGGTCGTCGTGTGCAAGGCCTCCGCGAGCAGCGCGCCGGACCCGGTGTAGAACGCGGCCGCGAGCTTCACCGCGGCGAGGGCCACGTTGGAGAGCAGCGACTGCAGGATGTGCGAGGTGTCGTGGGCCTGACTCACCGCGAGAGACTACCGCGTCAGGAGCGGAGGCCGTGGCGCTGCATCATGCGGTAGAGCGTGGTGCGCGCCACGCCGAGGAGCCGCGCTGTCTCGCTGAGGTTGCCGTGGCCCGCGTCGAGGGCGCTGAGCAAGGTCGTCTTCTCGCTCTGGTCGAGGCTCGTGGGGTGGGGCTCGTGGTCGATGGGCAGGTGCGCCCGCTCCAGGGTAGGCCCCTCGACCAGGGCGAGCGCGTGCTCGAGCGCCGAGCGCAGCTCACGGACGTTGCCGGGCCAGCCGTGGGTGCCGATGAACGCCTGGGCGGAGGGGCCGAGCGTGGGCGGAGCGCGCCCGGCGCGCGCGGACAGGCGGGCCACGAGCGCGGTGGCGAGCTCCAGCCGGTCGGTGCGTTCGCGCAGCGTGGGCAGGCGGATCGTGGCCCCGCGGATGCGGTAGTAGAGGTCGCTGCGGAAGGCCCCGCTCTGCACGAGCGCGGGCAGATCCCGGCACGTGGCCGCGACGATGCGGACGTCGGCGTGGCGCTCGCTGGTCTCGCCCACGCGGTAGTACGCACCCTCCTCGAGGAAGCGCAGCAAGAGGGCCTGCAGCGGCGCGGGCATCTCGGCGACCTCGTCGAGGAACAGCGTGCCGCGGTGCGCGGCCGCGAGCTTGCCGTGGCTCCCCGAGCTGCGCGCGCCGGTGAACGCCCCGGGGCCGTAGCCGAACAGCTCGCTCTCGAGCAGCGACGCGCTGAGTGACCCGCAGTTGATCGCGACGAAGGGCCCGGACGCGCGGGGGCTCGCCGCGTGGACGGCGCGCGCGAACAGCTCCTTGCCACACCCCGTCTCGGCGAGCAGCACGACCGGCAGCTCGGTGCGCGCGAACCGCGCGGCGCGCGCGCGAGCCTCGACGATCGCCGGGTCCTGGCCGACGATCGCCGCGAACGCGGGGTGATCGGCCGCGGGAGGCGCGCTCTTCGGTGCCCGCGGGCGCAGGTGCACGAGGCTCGCGATCGCTCCCTGCGCATCCACGATCTCCTCGACCTCGACGCGGAAGTCGCGGGAGGGCGCGTGGACGAGGAATCGACGCGCGTCGCGGCGATCGGCGGGGGTGAGCAGCGTCCGGGCCGCGGCGTTGGCGAGCCGGACGCGCCCCGTCCGCTCGACCACCATCGCCGCGTGGGGCAGCGCCGCGAGGACCCGCTCGAGCGCGAAGAGGCCACCAGGGAGCGCGCCCTCGTAGGCGCGCCCGATCCACGTGGCCTCGAGGGTGGCGGCGGTGGCGATGACCGCCGCGTGGGCGAACGCGCCGGCCGCGGCGACCGGACCGCTCGCGTCGAGGACCGCGACCAGCTCGCCGCGGACGTCGTGGATCGGCGCCGCGTAGCAGACGAGGGCGTGGTTGCGCCGCTCGAAGTGCGCGGCCCCGACGACCGCGACCGGCGCGCGCTCGGCGGCGACGGTGCCGATGGCGTTGGTGCCGCGCGCGGGCTCGCCCCAGCACGCGCCCTCGAGCAGGCGGGTGGTGAGGAGGGTGTGGTCGAGCGCGCCGCTGCCCTGCCGGCGAACGACCACGCCGTCGACGTCGGCGAGGAACGCCGCGAAGCCCGCCTCTTCGACGGCCTCTGCGAACGCCTCGAACGGCGAGCCCACGTCGATCAGCGGCTCGAGCCGCGCGCGCGACTCGCGGACGGCGCGGTCGGTCACGCCCACCGGAAGCGACGGCCCGTCGGGGACCGCTCCTGCACGCAGCGCGCGCGCCCACCGGACGAGCACGGGGTGTGCGCAGACGTCCTCCTCGGAGAAGCGCCCCTCGTGGAAGCGCTCCCACAGCGCGAGATCCGCCGCCGCGAGCATCAGCGACATCCCTCGACGATACCGTCGGTGATCATCCGGTCAAGGCGGAGTGCAGCGCGAGTCGCTTTGTCGCTCCCGCTCCAGGTCGTAGCGCCGTCCGGTCGAGCTGTTGCGTTTCGCTACACGACGCGACGCAGCAAGCGAGCGCCGCGGCGCGAATCGCTACGGGCGCGGGTGAGCACGCGACGTGCGAAGGCCCAGCGTCCCGAACCATGGAGGTCTCATGATCTACGCGAAGCCCAACACCGAAGGCGCGCTCGTCCACTTCGAGAGCCGGTACCAGAACTTCATCGGCGGCGAGTTCGTCAAGCCGAAGCGCGAGCAGTACTTCGAGAACGTGTCGCCGGTCACCGGCAAGGGCTTCTGCGAGATCCCGCGCTCCACGGCCGAGGACATCGAGCTCGCGCTCGACGCGGCCCACGCCGCCAAGGGCAAGTGGGGCAAGACCTCGCCCGCCGACCGCGCGCGCGTCCTCGAGAAGATCGCCGACCGCATCGAGCAGAACCTGGAGAAGCTCGCCGTGATCGAGACGTGGGACAACGGCAAGCCGGTGCGCGAGACGCTCGCCGCCGACCTGCCGCTCACCCTCGAGCACTTCCGCTACTTCGCCGGCTGCATCCGCGCGCAGGAGGGCTCCGCCGCCGAGCTCGACGCCAACACCGTGGCCTACCACTTCCACGAGCCCCTCGGCGTCGTCGGCCAGATCATCCCCTGGAACTTCCCGCTGCTCATGGCCGCCTGGAAGCTCGCGCCCGCGCTCGCCGCGGGCAACTGCGTGGTGCTCAAGCCCGCCGAGCAGACCCCGGCCTCGATCCTCGAGCTCATGAAGCTGATCGGCGACCTGCTCCCGGCCGGCGTGCTCAACGTGGTCAACGGGTTCGGCATCGAAGCCGGCAAGCCGCTCGCGCAGAACAAGCGCATCGCCAAGATCGCGTTCACCGGCGAGACCACGACCGGTCGCCTCATCATGCAGTACGCCTCCGAGAACCTCATCCCGGTGACCCTCGAGCTCGGCGGCAAGTCGCCGAACGTGTTCTTCGAGGACGTCATGGCCAAGAACGACGACTTCCTCGACAAGGCGCTCGAGGGCTTCTCGATGTTCGCGCTCAACCAGGGCGAGGTGTGCACGTGTCCCTCACGGGCCCTCGTGCAGAAGTCGATCTACGGCCAGTTCTCCGAGCGCGCGGTCGCGCGGGCCGCGGGCCACAAGCCGGGCAACCCGCTCGACACCGCCACCACCGTCGGCGCGCAGGCGTCGAACGACCAGCTCGAGAAGATCCTGAGCTACTTCGACATCGGCAAGAAAGAAGGCGCCAAGGTGCTCACTGGCGGCGCGCGCGCCGAGCTCGGCGGCGATCTCGCCGGCGGCTACTACGTGCAGCCCACGGTGTTCGAGGGCCACAACCGCATGCGCGTGTTCCAGGAGGAGATCTTCGGGCCGGTGGTCAGCATGACCTCGTTCGAGGACGAGGCCGACGCGGTGGCGCAGGCCAACGACACGCTCTACGGCCTCGGCGCCGGCGTGTGGACGCGCGACGGCAACACCGCCTACCGCATGGGCCGCGCGATCCAGGCGGGCCGCGTGTGGACCAACTGCTACCACCTCTACCCCGCGCACGCGGCGTTCGGCGGCTACAAGCAGAGCGGCATCGGGCGCGAGACCCACAAGATGATGCTCGACCACTACCAGCAGACCAAGAACCTGCTCGTGAGCTACGACCCGAAGCCGATGGGGTTCTTCTGAGCTCGACGGCCACGGTGACGTGCACGCCCAGGGCCGCGGA
>JAEUKC010000256.1:0-18454 GCA_016794445.1 Myxococcales bacterium | reverse complement strand
CGGGCGGAGTCGTGCATCAAGTCCGGTGAGATGTGCAAGCAGCTCGCGTGCATCGACGCGTCCATCGGCGCGCTGGTCGACGCGCGCCAGATCATGCTGGGGAGGTGAACGTGCGCGCGCTGGCCCTCGCTCTCTTCCCGATCCTGTTGTCGAGCCTCGCCGCTTGTTCGTCCGACGCGGTCGCCCCCCCCTCGCTCTACGCGATGCGCCTCGATCTGTCGTCTGCGCGCCCGTTCGCGCCCGACAAACGACTGCCCATCAGCTTCGAGGCCTCCACCCCCGAGACGTTCACCGTCGACCTCGCCCTCACCGATCTCTCGGGGGCGGTGCGCACCTCGTTCAACGGGTGGGTGCGCCTCTCGCTCGAGCCCGGCGGCGTCGTCTTCGGCACCACCGCGCCGCCTGGGGTCCCCGTGTCGGGCCCCAACGTCAAGCTGACGGCGGGGGTCGCCAAGGGCGTCACCGTCAAGGTCATCGGCGCCTACGGCGACACCCGCCTCGTCGCCGAGGACGTCGGCTTCGCCCCCACGACGCCGGACAAAGTCGCGGCCTGCGCGAACGGCGTCGACGACGACGGCAACGGCTTCGCGGACTTCCCCAACGACCCGAACTGCCTGTTCCTCAACGACGACGACGAGACCCCGGCGACCCACGCCCGCGGCGTGTCGCAGCCGCTGAACTTCGCCTTCCCGTTGATCCACGACGTGCAACAAGGGGCCTCCACCCCCTACCTCGCGCGCCAGGTCAGCCTCGTGGGCGACGCGCCGGCCTACGACGGCAAGGTCCACCGCATCGTGGTCCACGGCCTGACGAGCAACGGCATGTACGTCACCGACATCGACGACCTCGCGCGGGGATCGGCGTCCATCTTCGTCTTCAACTTCTCGGTGCCGTTCGGCGTCCGCCCCTGTGACACGCTCACCCGCCTCTCCGGCAACGTCGCCGAGTTCTTCGGCGGCGTGCAGCTCGGCACCCCTGGCTGGACGACGGTGCCGTGGTTCAACGAGAAGACGTCGGGGGCCTGTCCCATCCCCGATTTCGCCGTGATCGACGGCACCAAGTCCGGCATCGCGGCCGAGATGGACAAGCTCGAGTCGGCGCTCGTCACGATCAAGAACCCAGTCATCGGTCGGCACTTCGGCTCGGCGAAGGCCCCTTCCGGCGTGCCCGCGGACGACGCCTCGAACTGCGACCTCGACGGCGACGGCATCGTCGGGTTCAACGCCAAGAAGGGCGGGTTCAAGGCCGACGAGAAGGCCTGCAACGACGCCTGCACCGCCGACCCCGACTGCACGGAGTGGAACAACTACAAGCAGTTCGGTCAGGCCAAGATCAAGTTCTCGCCGGGTGATGGCGTGCTGTTCTTCCAGCCCACGGCGGTGCCTGGCTTCGACATGCTCTCGCACGTCGGGCCCGGCAAGCTCGCCGAGCTGCGGGGCGTGATCACCAAGTTCCTCGGCCCGACGCCTCCCTACACGGTGGAGCCGCGCTGCGCCGACGACATCATCGAGGTCGGCGCCCCACCCGCCGCCATCAAGACCGCCCAGACTGCCTGTGTGAGCCGCCGCGTCGGCATCGACATCGAGGGAACCAACTGACATGCGCCCCGCCCTTCGCCTCTCCTGCTTCGCCCTCGCCGCGGTCGCTCCCCTCCTCGTCCTGCGCACCTCGAGCGCACAGGAAGCCCCCAAGCCCGGCGACCCCCCGGCGAAGGGACCGGAGGCCGCGACGTCGGCGCTCGCGGACGCGCCCCCGGCCGACCCGCCGGTCAGCAAGAAGACCAAGCACATCGACGAGACCCCGAACAACGTCCGGCCCGAGGGCGTGGTCGCCAAGACCTTCGCCGGCACGGGCGGGTTCGTCGACACGCGCCTGTCGTGGACGTTCGGCGACGACGACATCCTGCGTCGCACGGGGCAGGCCCTGCCCGCGTCCCCGCTGCCGAGCATCGGCGACCGCCCCCAGTACCGGCTCTTCTTCGACAACCTGAACAGCCGCTTCGCGGGCCGCGAGAACCTCACCCACCTGGTCCTCTACAAGAAGCTCCCTGCCTTCATCCCGAACCTCGAGACCGAGGCCGCGGTCGTCCTGCGCTTCGATCTCACGAGCCTCGCGGCGAACCAGAACTCCGGCGGCACTCTCTCGGCGCAGAGCCTCTACGACTCGGGCAGCTACCTGCGCCTGTTCTACAAGACGGGCGAGTCCGCCGACGGCAAGCGGAAGTTCGGCGCGTCGCTCACGTTCTTCCCGCTCGACACCGACCGGTTCCGCCTCGGCTACCTGTACGACGTCTCGTGGGGCGGCACCAACCGCAGCCGCAACGAGTCGATCTTCCCCGGCATCTCGTCCGGTTCGCCCGGCCTCAAGTTCCAGTACGACGCCGAGTCGTTCTATCTCTTCGCCGGCTTCAAGACCGCGCAGATCGTGCAGGCGCAGACCATCCTGAAGCCCGGCTCCACCAACGACGTGGAGACGGTGCGCGTCGGCGAGACCAACTACGGCTTCCTCGGCGGGCTCGGCGCGGATCCCGCGAGCCTCATCCACCTCGACGCCGGCTTCGGCTACTTCCAGCAGGGGCGCTTCGAGTTCCCCGACATGCGACCCGTCGCCGGGAGCGACACCCAGGCGGCCCGCGTCTTCACCTACGGTGGCAGCGCGCGCGTGGTCCTGCACTACGGGATGGCCGCTCCGCAGTCGATCGACTTCCAGCTCTACCGGAACGATCCGAGCGCTCCGATGATGCTGTTCAAGCCCGAGGTCTACAAGGCGGACGAGTTCGCCTTCTCCCTCGCCTTCGAGGGCTCGCAGCTGATGCAGAACCTCCACGACCCGAACCCGCAGAAGGTCGGGGCCACGAAGGTGCAGCCCGCCCGGTCGGCAGCCCTCAGCGGCGTCATCAAGGCGGGGTACGCGCGCATCGGCGTGGCCGCGATCTACCGCGACCTGCCGTTCGTGCTCCGCAACGTGCCGGGTTTCGTGCCCTTCGAGGCGCTCGACACCGTCCGCACCAAGTCGCAGAGCGAAGTCTTCCTGGCCGGCACGGTCGACTACTACCTGGAGAGCCTGCGTCTGCGGCCCGGCATCGGTGGTGGCGTCCAGTTCCCCTCGACCTTCAGCGCCGAGAGCCAGGTGGGCAACGCGCCCGTCCTGCGCACCGTCGTCATCCGCTCGCAGGGCAACAACGCCATCCTTCCCGAGGGCGAGAAACGCAAGCCGATCATCCAGGCCCGCTTCTCCCTGCGCTGGGACATCAGCGAGATGTTCAACGCCATCGGCTGGCTGCAGGTAGTGCAGGATCCCAACGCCACGCTGGTCACCCGCGACCCCACGTCCGGCACCGCCGAGCTGCGCACGTTCCAGTCGAGCACGCTGTTCGGCTTCGGCGGGACGCTCGCCGCGCGCTTCTAGCTTCGAGGGGGCTCACGCCCCCGGGCTCGGCGCCCGCAGGGCAGAACACGTTCGAGATCGCACGATGCGCCGCGACGGGCTACTTGAGGGGCTTGGGCGTGGGGGCCGAGCTGCTCGGCGACGTGGAGGGAGCGGGCGCGCCCGTGTTCGTGTAGGTGAGCTCGAGCTCGACCTGGACGACGCTGCCCGGCTTCACCTCGACCTCCTTGCGCACCTCGGGCATGCCCTGGTGCGAGGCGGTGACGTAGACCTTGTTCTTGCCGGCCGGGACGCCGTTGATGCGGAATCGGCCGTCGAGTGCCGTGGTCTGGTGCAGCGCGCTCGGGATGACGAACACGGTGACCTCGGGCGCCGAGCCTCCCGGGAGGACACCCGCGAGCCAGGTGAGACCATACGCGCCCGGGTGGCTGAGGATGATGGGGACCGCCGACTGGTCCTTGAGCGCGAGCCGCGTGATCTTGGTCTTGCTCACGGCGGTCTGCGGCGCGTACGGCATGTCGTCCGCGTTGGCGACGAGGAGGCGCTGCCCGAGCGAGAGGTCGATGACGCGCGGCTGGATCGCGCAGTCCTTGATGATGACGTGCTTGTCCTCGCGCGGAGGGCGCACGTAACCGTTGGTCTGCAGGACGCCGACGAGGGCGTCGGCGAGCTCGCCCTTGGCGCCGGCGCGGTACGCGGGGCCATGGATCGCGAGCGCCTTCTCGCAACCCTTCGGCATCGTCTGGTACGTACGCACCCCGGGCGGGTCGCCCTTCACGCGCACGATGCCCTCGATGGTGCCGGTCGGCCCCGTGTATTCCGTCGCCCCTGACGGGTTCATCAGCTTGTCGAGCTGGATGTCCGTGAGCGGGAACTTCCCGGTCGGATCCGCGTGCGGGTCGACCGACGGCATCGGCGTGCCACCGGAGTTGACGGGGGGCGGCGTGCCCACCTTCTCGACGACCACCGAGGGAGTGGGCGCGCTCGGCACGACGCTCGGCACCACCTTGCCGTCCGCGAGCTTGGGAGGCCCTTCACAGCCAGAAAGCAGGCCGACGAAGAGGCTGGCAGAGAGGAGGCTGGGCAGACGGTTCATCGGCGGCTCCGGTGGAACAGGCAATCGGCGGCGAAGAGCGACACGGCAACGGGAGCGAAGCACGAAGCATTCCTCGCGCGCCCTCCCCTCGACGGCCTCGGGCTCGCCCAGCGCCCTCGGGCTCGACCCAGCGCCCGATCAACCGAGCGCCCGATCAACCCAGCGCCCGATCAACCCAGCGCCCCTGGGTCGACCCAGCGCCCCTCTGGATCAACCCAGCGAGAGCGCCGCGCTGATCGCCATCTCGAGCGAGCGCGTGGGGAAGATGCCGAAGTAGAGGAGCAGCGCGGCCGACAGCACGAGGGCCGCGGTGACGTACCCCGACTTCATCGGCACGGCCTGCGGCGCGCCGGGCGCCGGCTCGCGCATGTACAGGTACACGAGGACGCGCAGATAGTAGTAGGCCGCGAGCGCGCTGTTGAGGAGACCGAGCACGGCGAGCCAAGAGAAGCCCCCCTCGATGGCGGCGCGGAAGATGTACAGCTTGCCGAAGAAGCCCGCGGTGGGCGGGATGCCGGCCAGCGACACGCAGAACAAGGCGAGCGGGAGCGCCGCCGCCGGGTGACGACGACCGAGGCCCGCGAGGTCCTCGTAGCTCACCGCCTCACGACCGCGCGAGCCGCAGAGGATCAGCGCGCCGAAGGCTCCGGCCTGGGTGACGGTGTACTGCAGGATGTAGAACAGGAGGGCGGCGCGACCCTCGTGCGCCACCTCGATGTTGCCCTGGCCCCACGCGGCGACGAGGCCGACGAGCAGGTAGCCCGCGTGCGCGATGCTCGAGTAGGCGAGCATGCGCTTGACGTTCTCCTGGCGGATGGCCGTGAGGTTCGCGACCAGCATCGTCACGATGGCGAGGCCGGCGACGACGGGCGGCCAGCCCGAGGCCCACGACGCCGACGCCTTGTCGCCGAACGCGACCAGCATCACGCGCATGAGCGTGGCCAGCGCCGCGCCCTTGACGACCACGCTCATGAACGCGGTCGCGGGGGTGGGCGCGCCCTGGTACGCGTCGGGCGTCCACATGTGGAACGGCACCGCCGACACCTTGAACGCGAGGCCGACGAGCACCAGGGCCATGGCGATGACCACCGTCGCGAGGCGGGACGGGTCGCTCTGCGCACCGAACACACCGGACTTGAGCGCCTCGCCGATGCCGGCCAGCGTGGTGGTGCCGGTCGCGCCGTAGAGCAGCGCTCCGCCGTAGAGCATGAGCGCCGCGGCGAACGAGCCGAGGAGGAAGTACTTGAGCGCCCCCTCCTGCGAGCGCGGGCTCGTGCGGCGGAACGCGGTCATGCAGTAGACGCCGAGCGA
The DNA here is from genome assembly GCA_016794445.1 of Myxococcales bacterium. GTDB lineage: Bacteria > Myxococcota_A > Polyangia > Polyangiales > JADJMO01 > JADJMO01. The sequence continues at coordinate 12,660 of JAEUKC010000256.1, read as the reverse complement.
CATGGTCTCGAGCCCGATGAAGAGCGCGAGGATCTCGCCCGCCGCTGCGAGCAGGACCGCGCCGATGGCCGAGAGCAACATCAACGCGTAGAACTCGCCGCGATCGATCTCGTGCTCGACCATGTAGCCGCCGGCCAGCAGCGACGAGATCGCGCCGCCGAGGCCGATGGTGGTGGCGAAGAACAGGGTGAACTTGTCGAGGATGATCCAGGGGGCCACCTTGGCGGCCACCTCGGGGGGCACCCCGCCCATCATCCAGACCGAGACGGAGAGGATCGAGCAGGAGAGGAAGGTGACGCACGCCCCGAGCGCGAGGTCGGTCTTCTGGGTCGAGAAGGCGTCGGCCATCATGAGGCCGAGCACACCGACCGTGAGGACGATGAGGGGGGAGAGCGCGAACCAGAGCGACATGGTGCTCATCTCAATCGACCTTCGCGGGCTTGGCTGCGTCGGCGCCGGCGACGACGGGCGCACCCGCGGGCGTGGGCGCAGGCAGGAGCGCGGCCTTCTCGACCGGCGGGGCCTTCCAGCGCATGGTGAACTCCTTCACGAACGGCACGACGCTCACGTGCATCGGCTCGGTGAGCACCCGCGGGAACAGGCCGATGGCGAACACGAAGGCGATGAGCGGCGCGAGCCCGATGACCTCGCGACGGGTGAGGTCGGGGAGGCGACGGTTCTTCGGGTTGTCGGTCGGACCGAAGAACATCTTGAGCGCGACGGTCAGCATGTAGGTGGCGCCGAGGATGACGCCGACCGCGGCGCCGATGGCCTGCGAGCGGCCCCACTGCCCGAGCGTGCCCTGCGACATGAAGGCGCCGCTGATGACCAGCCACTCACCGACGAACCCGTTGGTGCCAGGCAGGCCGATCGAGGAGAACGTGATCACGATGAAGGCGGCCGCGAACCAGGGCATGGTCTTGGCGAGGCCCCCGAACTCGGCGAGGTCGCGCGTGTGGCGACGGTCGTAGATCACGCCGACGAGGAGGAAGAGCGCGCCCGTCGAGATGCCGTGGTTGACCATCTGGAGGATGGCGCCCTCGACCGAGGCCGGGTTGCACGAGAAGATCCCGAGCATCACGTAGCCGAGGTGGCTCACCGACGAGTAGGCGACGAGGCGCTTCACGTCGGTCTGCTTGAGCGCGCAGAGCGCGCCGTAGAGGATGCCGCCGACGACGGCCACGCCTGCGAGGGTGGCGCCGGCGTCGTGCGCCGCGTGCGGGAACAGCTGCATCGCGAAGCGCAGGTAGCCGTAGCAGCCGAGCTTCAGGAGCACCGCGGCGAGGATGATGGATCCACCGGTGGGGGCCTGGGTGTGCGCGTCCGGCAACCAGGTGTGCACCGGGAACATCGGCACCTTGATGAGGAACGCGAGCGCGAACGCCGCGAACAGCATCTTCTGCGGGCCGAGCGGCAGCTGCAGGCGCATCAGGTCGGCGAGGTCGAACGACGGCACGCCGTTGTTGAGCGTCTTGTACTGGAAGACCAGGTACAGGATGGCGGCCAGCATGAGCAGCGAGCCCACCATCGTGTAGATGAAGAACTTGATGGCCGCCTTGATGCGGTCGACCCCACCCCAGACGCCGATCATGACGTACATGGGGATGAGCATCAGCTCCCAGAACACGTAGAAGAGGAACAGGTCGAGGGCGACGAGCGACCCCACCATCGCGCCCTGCAGGAGCAGGAAGGCGAAGCAGAAGTCCTTGATGCGCGTGTGGATCGACCCGAGCGAGGCCCACACCGCGATCGGCGTGACGAAGCTCGTGAGCACGATCAGCCACAGCGAGATGCCGTCGACGCCGAGGTGGTAGGTGATGCCCCAGCTCGGGATCCAGGCCTGCCGCTCCTCGAGCCACATCTGGCCCTCCTTGGGGGCCACCTTGAGGAGGAGGATGGTCGCGCCGAGCTCGACGGCCATGGTGAGGAACGTGAGCGCGGTGACCGCGCGCTTGGCCTGCCGCGGCGTGAAGAACACCGCGAGCGCGCCGACGATGGGCACGAACACGAGCCACGAGAGCAGGTGCGGGTAGCTCGGCTGCGTGACCGCGCCCTCGACCGCCTCGACCACCGCGGGGGCGTCGGACGGCCAGAGCTTGACCACGAAGAGCGCGGCGACGGCGGCGGCGACGGCGACCCAGAAGCGCTCGGTCTTCGACGGGCGGCGCGGGAGCAGGGCTCCGGCGATGCCGGCGGCGGCGACCGGCCAGAGCTCACCGACGAGAGCGGCGAGCGCGGGCAGGAGCTTCGGGGATTCGGCGACGACGGGCTGGATGGCGGGCTGCATGGCTCAGTGGCCTCCCGGCGGTGGGCCACCGGCGCCGGCGGGCGTCGGTGGAACAGGGGCGGCCTTGCCCTTGACCGACGCGGTGGGCGCCAGCGGGACGGGCTTCGGGTTGTTGATCTCGACGGTGCGCTTGCGGGTCAACCCGAAGGCGTTCTTCACCTCGAGGGACACGGTCTTCTTCTCGCCGAGCGGAACGGTGACCGTACGCTTGAGCGCGCCGTCGCCGGCGGTGAACGCCTGCTCGACGGACTGGTCGACCTCCCACCGGTACTCGTAGCCGAGGCCCGGGGGCGCCTCGACGGTGTAGGTGTCGCCCTGGTGCTGGAGCGTGAAGTCCGCATGCGGCCGCACGAAGAACGCGAAGATCGCGAGCGTGCCGAGGGCGATGAAGCCCGCGTACACGTGCACGACGCCGGTCTGGAACGCGCGCAGGATGGCGCCGAAGGCGTTGACCAGGAGCGCGGTCAGCTTGGCGATGATGCCGTCGATGATCCACTGGTCCATGAGGGCCGCGCCGTCGGCGAGCGCGTCCGCGCCCCCGATGACGGTCGCCTCGTAGGCCTCGTCGACGTACCACTTGTTGTAGGCCGCGCGGTGCAGGCGCGGCCAGTCCTCGGCGAGCCTCTTCGGGGCCTGTTCGCCACCGACGACGTACCAGAAGTACGCGAGGCCGCAGCCGACCGCGAAGGCGGCGACGCCCGGGCCCATCAGCGGCCACTCGAGCGCCTTGGTGCCCTCGGCCATGTAGATCGACTTGCCCACGTAGGTGTGGAACACCGGCGCGAGCCAGTGCCCGAGCGGCTCGACGTGGAGCGCCTCGGCGTATAGGAAGCCGACGAACAGCGCCGCGGCGCCGAGGATGGCGACCGGGAGCGCCATCTGCCAGGGGGCCTCGGCCGGCGGCTCCGCCGGCGTGACGAGGTCCTCGTGGTGATGCCCGTGGTCGTCGTGCCCGTGCTCGTCGTGCCCGTGGTCGTCGTGCGCCGCGTGATCGTCGCGGACGTGCGCCGCGTGCGCGTCGTCGTGCCCGTGCTCGTCGTGCCCGTGCGCGTCGTCATCCGCATCGGCGTGGGCCGCGTGGTCCTCGGCGTGGTCCTCGAGGGGCTCCGCGTTGGCGAACGGGTCGACCGCAAGGGCCGCGTTCGGATCGACGTTCCAGCCGCGGAACTCTCCCCAGAAGGTCTTGAAGAGGAGGCGGAACATGTAGAACGCGGTGCAGGTGGCGGCGAGGATGCCGACCGCGAACAGCGCCTTCCCGAGCCACTCGGGCGCCTGGAAGTGCTGCTTGACCACGGCCTCGGCGCTCTTGCAGATCGGTCCCGTGACCTTGCCCGCGGCGCAGTCCTTGAGGATGGTGCCGGCGGTGTAGGAGTGCGGGAAGACGATCCGGTTCGACCAGACCTTGAAGAGGATGCCGTCCTTCGAGAAGAAGCCGGCGGTGAGCGGGAACCCGGCGATGGCGAGCGTCGCCGCCCCCATCGAGTAGTAGGTCCACGGCATGAACTTGCGCAGGCCGCCCATGTTGCGCATGTCCTGCGAGCGCACGTCGTCGTGGATCCGCGCGTGCATCGCGTGGATGACCGAGCCGGCGCCGAGGAACAGGCAGGCCTTGAAGAAGGCGTGCGTGAACACGTGGAAGAAGCCCATGTCGAACGCGCCGACGCCGACGCCGAGGAACATGAACCCGAGCTGACTCACCGTGGAGTAGGCCAGCACCTTCTTGATGTCGTTCTGCACGAGGCCGATGGTGGCCGCGAACAGCGCGGTGAGCGCGCCGACGATGGCGACGACCATCATGGCGAACGGCGAGAGCGCGAACACGAAGTTGAGGCGGCAGATCAGGTAGAGGCCGCTCGTGACCATGGTGGCCGCGTGGATGAGCGCGGAGACCGGCGTGGGGCCCGCCATCGCGTCGGGGAGCCAGACGTAGAGCGGGATCTGCGCGCTCTTGCCGGTGCACCCGAGGAGGAGCGCGAGGCACGCGACGGTGGCGGCGCTCGCGGTGATGACCTTGCCGCCCGAGGTCCAGAGCGGAATGCGGTTCTGCAGGCTGAGGAGGCCGTCGGCGCCCTTGGCGATGCCGTCCCAGTCGAGCGCGCCCGTGCAGTAGGCGAGCAGCAGCATGCCGCCGATGACGCCGACGTCACCGATGCGGTTGGCGATGAAGGCCTTGCGACCCGCGGCCGCGTTCTCGGCCTTCTCGAACCAGAACCCGATGAGGAGGTAGCTGCAGGCGCCGACGCCCTCCCAGCCCACGAAGAGGAGCGGGAGGTTGTCCGCCAGGATCAGCGTCAACATCGAGAAGATGAAGAGGTTGAGGTAGGCGAAGAACCGGTGGTAGCCCGGGTCCTTGGCCATGTAACTCGTCGAGTACAGGTGGATCAGGAAGCCGATGCCGGTGACGACCAGCATCATGACGCCCGAGAGCTCGTCGACCGAGTACTTGATGTCGATCGACATGCGGCCGTCGCCGCCACCGGTCGCCACGTCCATCCAGCGCCAGGCGAGCCACGAGAGCTTGGTCGGGTGCTCGGGCATCGCGTGGCCCGTGGCCGCGCCGTGCTCGGCGACCTTCTGCCCCGCCTTCGCGAGGAGCTCCTCGGCGTGGTGCCGGAGCGCGTGCAGCTGCACGAACGTGTAGAGCGCGGCGAGGAAGCTCACGCCCATCACGGTCAGCGCCATGATGCGGACGGCGGGCTTGCCGAGCCGCTTGCCGAACACGCCGTTGAAGAAGGCCCCGAAGAGCGGCGCGCCGATGATCAAGGCGAGCGGGAGCCACGCCTCGGGTTGGAAGGGGAGATGCAGCTCGTGCATGGTCAGTTCTTCAGGATGTCCGCGGCATCGGAGCGAACGGTCTTCCGGAGGCGGAAGAAGGCGAGGACGATGGCGAGGCCCACGGCCGCCTCGGCGGCGGCGATGGCGATCACGAAGAACGCCGTCGTGTGGCCGACGTGGGCGCGCGGGTAGGCGCGGTTGAAGGCGACGAAGGTCAGGTTCACCGCGTTGAGCATCAGCTCGATGCTCATCAGGGCGACCAGCACGTTGCGCCGGACGAGGAAGCCGACCGCGCCGATCCCGAACAGGATGCCGGCGAGGACGAGGAACGCGGGGATCGGGATCACGCCTCACCTCCGGACACTGCGTCGTCGTCGCTCGGGGCCGGCGACGCCGTGGACTTGCCGCGGGCGACCGCGACGGCGCCGACGATGGCGACCATGAGCAGGAAGCTGATGGCCTCGAAGGGCACGAGGTAGTCGGTGAACAGGGCCTCGCCGATCGCCTCGACGCTGCCGAAGCCATGCTGGAGCACCGGCGGGCGCGGGAAGGTCTTCTTGCTGAGGACCAGGATGGTGGTCACCACGACGGCCGACGTGGCGAGTCCGGCGAGGATGCGCGGGACGAGCGCCCTCCCGTCGCGCGGGGCCACGGCCGCGGGGCCGATGAGCATGATGACGAAGAGGAAGAGGACGACGACCGCGCCGGCGTAGACGATGAGCTGGATGGCCGCGAGGAACGGCGCGTGCAGCTGGAGGTAGAGCCCCGCCACCGCGATGATGGTGAACAGCAGCGACATCGCGCCGCGGATCGGGTTGGGCGACGCGACGGTGCCCAGCGCTCCCGCGATGGCGAGCACCGCGCACAGCGCGAAGTAGATGCGTTCGAGGGTATCGGCCTGCTGCATCGCCCGCTCTCCTAGAGGATCGACCGGTTGTTCGGGGACTTGCCGGTCCGGATGTATTCCTCGAACTCGCCGCGGAACTTCCGCAGGAAGCCGAGGATCGGCGAGGCAGCGCCGTCGCCGAAGGCGCAGATCGTGTTGCCCATGATGTTGGACGCGATGTCGGAGAGCTGGTCGAGCTCCTCGATGCTCCCCTGCCCCGCCTCGATCTTCTCGAGGATGCGGTGGATCCACCCGGTGCCCTCGCGGCAGGGCGTGCACTGGCCGCAGGACTCGTGGCGGTAGAAGCGCGCGACGTTGGCGGTCGCGCGGACCATGCAGGTGCCCTCGGCGATGACCGTGAGGCAGCAGGTGCCGAGCATGGTGCCCGCGGCGCGCATGGTGTCGACGCCCATAGGGACGTCGAAGACCTTCTTGCCGTGCCACGGGTGCAGCGGGGACTTCTCGTCCGGCGCGTGCAGGACCTCGTCGGGCAGCAGGATCGGGCAGGAGGAGCCACCGGGGATGACGCCCTTGATCTTGCGACCGCCGCTCACCCCGCCCGCCAGCTCGATCAGCTCGTGGATCGTGGGGCCGACGGGGAGCTCGACGACGAGCCCCTTCTCCACGTGACCGTTCACGCCGTAGAGGCGCGAGCCGCCGTCGCCGAGGGCGTGCAGCTTGGAGAGCTTGCTGAACTCCTCGCCGCCCATGGACAGCGCGGGGACCGCGGCCGCGATGGACTCGAGGTTGTTGACGGTGGTCGGGCAGCCGAACGCGCCGACCTGCGCCGGGAACGGCGGCTTGAAGCGGGGCTCGCCGCGGCGACCCTCGAGCGAGTTGAGGAGGCTCGTCTCCTCGCCACAGATGTACGCACCACCGCCGGTGTGCACGTAGACCTGGAGGGGGTAGTCCTTGCCGAACGGACGATCGCCCAGATAGCCCTTGGCGCGGGCCTCGTGGATGGCGTCCCAGAGGCGCTTCTTGCTGAGGTGCAGCTCGTCGCGGACGTAGATGTAGGCCGCGTGCGCGCCGATCGCGTACATGCCGATCATGCAGCCCTCGACCACCGAGTGGGGGTCGAGCTCCATGAGCGTGCGGTCCTTGTGCGTGCCAGGCTCGCCCTCGTCGGCGTTGATGACCAGGTACGCGGGCTTGGTGGGGTGCGGCCGCATGAACGACCACTTCACCCCCATCGGGAATCCGGCGCCGCCGCGGCCGCGGATGTTCGCCTTCTTGACCTCGTCGATGATCGCGGCCTTCTCCATGGAGAGGGCCTTGCGCGCCGTCTGGTAGCCGCCGCTCTTCTCGTAGACCGGCAAGGTCCACGAGTCGGCCAGGCCGTAGTTCTTGGTCAGGATGCGGATGGGTTCGATCATCGCGCCCTCACTTCTTTCCTTGCAGCGTGCAGCCGAGCGAGGTGAGCACCTCGTCGACGCGCTCCTCGGTGAGGTTCTCGTGGTAGTCCTTGTCCACCTGCATCATCGGCGCGGTGCCGCACGAGGCGAGGCACTCGGCGCTGCGCAGCGTGACGAGGCCGTCCTTGGTGGTCTCGCCCTCGTGGATGCCGAGGCGCTTCTCGCAGTGGTGGAGCAGGTTCTCGCCGCCGCGCAGCGCGCAGGGCAACGTGCGACACACCCAGACCTGGTGCTTGCCGACCGGCTTCTGGTTGAAGAGCGTGTAGAAGGTGACGACGCCCTGCACGTGGGCCGTGCCGAGATCGAGACGCTGGGCGACCCAGGCGATGACCTCGTCGGAGCACCAGCCGTTCTGCTCCTGACAGGCATGCAGGACGGGCAGGCACGCGGCCATCTTGTTCGGATAGCGCCCGAGGATGTCGTCGATCTCCTTGGCGCGTTCAGGGGTGGGTTCGAAGGGCATCGGCCAACTTGGATCTTGGTTGGAAGCACCGCGAGATCCGCACGCGCAGCGCGCGCAACAGGGGCTCGTGGCGCGCGCGGACACTAGTTGTCGGCCACCTCCACTGTCAACCGCTGGATTGCGCGTTCGTTCAGGGGTTTGCGCGACCGTCCCCTGTTCCCCGGGACGGGGTCCCTACCTCAGCGGCAAGGCCGAGGTGGGCTTGCTGAAACGAACCGTGCCCCCGCCCGACCCTCCCCGGAAGGGATCGTGACAACGACCACATTCCCCGCTTGTGAGTTGAGCCGACGCGAGTGTAGGCTCACCCGCGTTTCGCGCGCGGCTTGACGTTGCGCGCTCTCGAGCGAAAGGACGGCGACGGTGTTCTGCCCCAACTGCGGTACGCAAAACCCGGACACTTCGGCGCAGTGCAGCAAGTGCGGCTTCAACCTCAAGGGCGGCGCCGCCCCCAAGTTCAAGGGCACGATGCTGATGATGAACCAGCCTGGCGGCGCAGCAGCGCCCCCGGCGGCTCCTCCGGCGCCTGGTGGTCCCCCCCCTGCAGCCGCGCCCGCTCCGGCGCCGGCTGCTCCCCCCAAGCCCAACATCAAGGGCACGATGGTCGGCATGGCCCCGCAGCCCGGGATGGGCGCGCCGCCAGCCGGCCCTCCGCCCGTGGCCGCGCCGCCGCCCATGGCCGCGCCGCCCATCGCGACGCCCGCGCCGCCGCCCATGGCCGCGCCCGCGCCTCCCCCTCCTGCGCCTGCGGCTCCGCCGCCGGCGGCCTTCTCGCCTCCCGCCGCGCCTCCTGCGAATCAGTTCGCGGGCACGATGGTGGCGCCTGAGGGCATGGGTGGCTTCGGCGGTGGCGGCTTCGGCGCGCCTCCGGCGGGTCCGCCCGCAGGTGGGCCTCCTCCGGGAGGCTTCGGTGGACCCCCGCCCGGAGGTCCGCCTCCAGGTGGTTTCGGTGGTCCGCCGGCGGGTCCGCCCGGGGGTCCTCCCCCTGGTGGATTCGGTGGTCCGCCGCCGGGTGGTCCGCCACCCGGTGGCTTCGGTGGTCCGCCCGGGGGTCCCCCCCCTGGCGGTTTCGGTGGCCCGCCCCCCGGCGGTCCGCCTGGTTTCGGCGGTCCTCCGCCTGGGGCGCCAATGGGGGCGCCTCCGGGAGGTACGCCTGGGTTTGGTGGGGCAATGGTCCCAGCAGGATTGGGGGTACCGATGGCAGCAGGTGGTGGCGGCGCGATTCAGCAGCGCAACCCGATCATGATTCTCCTCATCTCGATGATTTGTGCGCCGTATGCACTCATCGCGATCATCGGCATGTTCGGCGACCTGGAGAAGGCGGCGCCCGAGAGCCAGAACAAGTTCGCGTGGTGGATGCTGTTGATCCCGATCTACGGGATCATCCTGGCCCTCACCAAGCTCCCCGCCTGGGTGGGAGACGCGAAGAAGAAGTACAACTGTCCGAATCCGAACCCGATGGGTGTCGTGATGTACTTCTTCCTCTCGCCGTTCGCGCTTGCGACCGATCTCAACGAGATCGGCGCCAAGATGGGCGGCGGCTGATCGTCTAGTCGTGTCCGAGGTCAGCGCCCCGTCCGCGCCCGAGAGGGACGTGCGGGGCGCGGCCATTTTTGTGGTCGTGATGGCGGCGGTGTTCGCGGCCCCCTTCCCGGTCTGCCCCACCCGGATCCTCTTCCACCTCCCCTGCCCCGGCTGCGGCGCGACGCGTGCGATGCTGGCGCTGTTCCGTGGTGACGTGCACGGCTCGTTGCACTTGCACCCGCTCGCGGTGCCCGCCACGGTGCTGCTCGTTCCTCTCCTGATCCACACCGCCGTCTCGATCTGGCAGCGCGAGGCCGGCCGCGAGATGCCGCGGTGGCTGCTGCGCAGCTGGCAGGTGTTGTTGGTCGTGGCGACCGCGCTCTGGATCGCGCGCTTCTTCGGCGCGCTCGGCGGTCCGGTGCCTGTCTAGTAGAGCTCGGGGTGGGCCCACCCGAGGCGAGCCCACCCTCTGCCGTGAACCGGCCCGAAGGCCGTCCAGCCGGGGGCGATCAGGCGTCGACCTGCGCGCGTCCCGGCCGCACCGGCCCAGCAGCGAGCACCGCCTCGCGCAGCGCGGCCAGCGTGTCGGCCTGGGCCAGCAGGGTCTCGCGCGCCCGCTCGCGCCCGTGGCCCAGCTGCTCGCCCTTGAACGACAGGTGCGCGCCGGCCTTGTCGACGAGCCCGCGCGCCACGCCGAGATCGAGCAGCTCGCTCGCGGTGTCGATCCCCGCGCCCCAGCGGATGTCGAACTCCGCCTCGGTGAACGGCGGCGCGCACTTGTTCTTCACCACCTTGACGCGGGTGCGGGCGCCGAGCTTCTCCTCTCCCGACTTCACCGTGGCGATCTTGCGGACGTCGAGCCGGACCGACGCGTAGAACTTGAGCGCGTTGCCGCCCGTGGTGGTCTCCGCGTTGCCGAACACGACGCCGATCTTCTGGCGCAGCTGGTTGATGAAGATCAGCGTGGTCTGCGTGCGGTGGGTGATGCCCGTGAGCTTGCGCAGGGCCTGGCTCATCAGCCGCGCCTGCAGGCCCATGTGCTGGTCGCCCATCTCGCCCTCGATCTCCGCCTTCGGCGTGAGCGCCGCGACCGAGTCGACCACCACGAGATCGACGGCGCCCGAGCGCACGAGCGCCTCGGCGATCTCGAGGGCCTGCTCGCCCGTGTCGGGCTGCGAGACGAGCAGCCGCTCGGTGTCGACGCCCAGAGCCTTCGCATATCCGACGTCGAGCGCGTGCTCGGCGTCGATGAACGCCGCGATGCCGCCGGCGCGCTGGGCCTCGGCGATGGCATGCAAGGTGAGCGTGGTCTTGCCGCTCGACTCGGGGCCGAACACCTCGATCACGCGACCGCGCGGGTAGCCCCCCACGCCGAGCGCCAGATCGAGGGCGGTGGACCCGCTCGGCAGCGCGTTCACCGGCTCGGCTTCCACGTCTCCGAGGGCCATCAGCGAGCCCTTGCCGAACTGCTTCTCGATCGCGCCGACGACGGTCTTGATGGCCTTGAGCTTCTCTCCGAACGTTTCGAACATGACACACCTCCACGAGGGAGCCCGCGGGGCCCCCGGTTCACACACACGTCGGGCGCTGCCGGATGCAGCGACCCTACGACTTCACGCCGCCGCGTCCCTCCCGGGATCGAGGTGGCGAAAATGGACGGCCTCGTTCACGTGCCGCGCGTGCACCGCGTCAGTGCCCTCGAGATCGGCCAGGGTCCGCGCGACGCGCTGCAACCGACCGTAGGCGCGCGCCGAGAGATCGAGCCGCTGGGCCGCGGCGGCGAGCTCGGCCCGCGCGGTCGCGTCGAGCCCGGCGACCCGCTGGAGGCTGCGCGCAGAGAGGCGCGCGTTGGTGGAGACCTCGACCTCGCCGCACATGCGCCGGGCGGCCTGGACCTCGCGCGCCTTGAGCACGCGGTCTCGGACGACGGCGGACGACTCGCCGGTGGGGGTGACCGCCGCGAGCGCGGCGACCTCCACGCGAGGCAGCACGAGCTGCAGGTCGATGCGATCGAGGAGCGGGCCCGACACGCGACCGCGGTACTGGCGCACGCGGTCCGGGGTGCACACGCAGCTGTTGGTGGGGTGCTTGCCGCACGGGCACGGGTTCATGGCGGCGACCAGCAGCGGACGCGCCGGGAACACGGCGCTCCACGACGCGCGTACGACCGAGATCGTCCCGTCCTCGAGGGGTTGACGCAGCCCCTCGATGACGTTGCGCCGGAACTCGGGGAACTCGTCGAGGAACAGCACACCGGCGTGCGCGAGCGAGATCTCTCCGGGCCGCGCGGGGTCGCCGCCGCCGAGCAGGCCCGCGTCGCTCACGGAGTGGTGCGGGGCGCGGAACGGGCGCTCCCGCACGAGGCCCACCCCCTCGGGGAGGATGCCCGCCACCGAATGGATCGCGGTGACCACGAGCGCCTCCTCGTCGCTCAGCGGAGGGAGCAGCGAGGGGAGACGCCGCGCGAGCATGGTCTTGCCCGCGCCGGGGGGGCCCAGCATCAAGAGGTCGTGTCCGCCGGCCGCGGCCACCTCGAGCGCGCGGCGCGCGAGCGGCTGTCCTTGCACCTCGGCGAGATCGTCGCCGAGGGTGGGGCGCGGGCTCGCGGGACGGCGAGGCGCCGGCAACGGCTCTTCGCCGCGGAGGTGGGCCAGCACCTCGCCGAGATCGCAGGCCGTGCGCACCTCGAGCGTGCCGTCGCCGAGCGCGGCGGCCTCGCCTTCGTTGGCGCGCGGGACCACGACGAGGCGCACGCCGCGGTCGCGGGCCGCGAGCAGCCGGGGCAAGAGCCCCCGCACGGGCCGGAGCGCTCCCGTGAGCGAGAGCTCGCCGAGGAAGTGGATGTCGCTGAACGACTCCTCCGGCAGCGCGCCGACCGCGCCGAGCACCGCGATGGCGATCGCGAGGTCGAATGCGCTGCCGTTCTTGCGCAGATCGGCGGGGGCGAGGTTGACCGTGAGGCAGTGCGAGTGGAGCAGTACCCCGACCCGCTCGAGCGCGGCGCGCACCCGCACGCGGCTCTCGCGCACGGTGGTCTCGGGGAGGCCGACGACGTCGAACGAGGCCGTGCCGCGGCCCGACTGGACCTCGACCCGGACGGCGTGGGCCTCGAGCCCGACGAGGGCGAGCGTGTGCGCGGTGGCGAGCATGGCCCACCCCTCTGCGATCCGCGTGCCGGGGCGGGAGGTCGCGATTTTTCGGGCAATTCGCGTGGCGGAGACGCTCCACCGCCGGCGGGCGCCCGCGGCCCCCCGCGGGGACACCCAACCCGGGGGGGGGGAGCGGACCAAGCGCCCCCCCCCCCCCCCCCGGC
>JAEUKC010000183.1:0-12390 GCA_016794445.1 Myxococcales bacterium | reverse complement strand
CTACGCGCGGGCGGACGGCGGCGCGAGGACGGTGGCCTCGGCGCTCGTGTCGCCTTCGGCGCGGCTCCACACGGTCGGGTCGATCAGGAACGCGAGCGCGGCGGCGACGAGGTGCCAGACGAACTGCACGGCGTAGAGGAGGAACACGTAGGCCGAGCCCTGGTAGGTGACGAGCTCGGGCGAGAAGTACATGGCGAGCGCGCCGTAGGTGGCGACCTGGAAGGCGCCGAAGAGGCCTGGGCCGGCGGGCACCAGGATGCCGACCGCGAGCACGCCCATGACCGCGCAGGCGTGGCCGAACGACATGTGCAGACCGCACGCGACGCCGAGCGCCCACATGCCGCAGGCGTTGATCGTCCAGTAGGCGAACGTCTCGAGCATGAACGGGATCGCGTAGCGGGGGCCGGCGAGGAAATGGAGGCCCTCGGCGATCCCCTCGACGATGCTGGCGAGCTTCTCGGCGAGCCGCGGGCTCACGAAGCCGACGGTGGCGCGCGTGAATCGACGGGCAAAATCGCGGGCGAAGTAGAAGACGGCCATGGCGCCGAAGGCGGCGACGAAGACGAAGAGGGCGACGTAGCCGGCGGCGGGGATCGCGGCGACGGGGACCTTCAGGTTGCCGACGTGGTCGGGCAGGGGGGAGAGGCGCGGTACGAGGCCGAGGGCCCCGGCGAGCACGAGCGTGACGATGAGGCCGTCGATCACGCGTTCGGCGCCCATCGTGCCGAGGGCGCTGCTCATCGTGACCCGCTTGCCGTCCCGGATGAGCCACGGGCGCACGACCTCGCCGGCCCGGAGCGGCAGGAGCAGGATGGCGGTGAAGCCGACCCACGACGCCGCGAGCACGGTGCGGCGACGGATGCCGGGGGCGATGGGCCGCAGGAGGTGTCGCCAGCGCAGCGCGCGGAGGAAGTGCACGACGAGGAGGCAGCCGAAGTGCACGCCGACCCAGCGGAAATCGACCAGCTTCCACACCGAGCTCGGGGGCAGGAGCGGCAGCCCGCCGCGCCGGAGCGTGATGGCGAAGGCGAGCGCGATGACCAGCGAGGCGATGGTCTTGACGCGGTGCCGGCGCCAGAACGAGCCGCGGCTTGCGGGTGCCAGCGCCTCGGACAGCGGGACCTCGGAGCTCGCGGGATCGGACACGGGATGGGCGCCAGTTGACACAGTGGACATGGAAGCGAAGGACGAAAGCAAGAATGGGGCGCGGTGCGGGCAACCCAGTCCGGCGCCCAGCGTGGCGCAACGGACGCGGTTCGGCAAGGATCGCCGCCTTGATGGGGTCTGGCGAGTGTGTCGCTGTCGGCCGGCAGGTCAGTGGAAGTCGCGAGAGGCCACCCCGCCGTCCCAGGGCAGGGGCAGCGCCCGGCAGGTGCGCGCCTTGACGTTGACCACCCCTTGCTGGCGCTGGAGCTCGCCCTCGATCTCGAGCGCGGCGTGGCCGGTGATGGTGCGCCGCTGGGCCTCGAACACCGTGGGCTCGACGATCACGTTGACCATGCCGCCCTCGTCCTCGAGGGTGAGGAACACGAAGCCGCGCGCCGTGGCCGGTCGCTGGCGGCAGATGACGAGGCCCGCCACGCGGACCCGCGCCGCCCGAGCGTCGACCAGGGCCCTGGCCGAGACGACCCCGCGCGCGTCGAGGGCCGCGCGGACGAGCGCGACGGGGTGCTCGTGCACCGAGAGCCCGAGGCGCAGGAAATCGGTGGCGATCCGCTCGTTGCGGGTCTCGCTCGGCAGCGCCGGCGCCGAGCGCTCGACGCCGGGCAGATCGAGCGGGCCGGCCTGCCCACGGGCCACCCGCAACACTTCCCACACCGCGCGACGGCGCTCGGGTTCGAGCGCGGCGAGGGCGTCGGCGTGGGCGAGGGCGAGCAGCTGCTGCGCGTCGAGGCGCGCGCGCGCGGCGAGGTCACCGATCGAGCGCGGTCGTTCTCGTAGACACGGCGCGAGCTGCTCCTTGGCCCGCTCGCCGAGGCCGCGCACGTAGCGGAGGCCGACGCGCAGCGCGAAGGGGATGCGCGGGGTCGCCTGCTCGGGTGGCAGCGGCTCCACCGTGCAGTCCCACGCCGACGCGACCACGCATGGTGGGCGCACCTCGACGCCGTGCCGCTTGGCGTCCTCGACGAGCGAGGAGGGCGCGTAGAACCCCATGGGCTGCGCGTTGAGGATGGCCGCGTAGAACTCCGGCGGGTGGTGGTGCCGCAGCCACGCCGAGGCGTAGACGAGCAGCGCGAACGAGGCCGCGTGGCTCTCGGGGAAGCCATAGTCGGCGAACGCGGTGAGCTGCTTGACGATGCGCTCCGCGATCTCGGCGGCGATCCCGCGCGCGCCCATGCGCTCGACGAGCATCGCGCCGAGCTCGTCCATCTCGCGCCGCGAGCGCTTGTGGGCCATCGCGCGGCGCAGCCGGTCGGCCTCGACCGGCGAGAACCCGCCGACCTCGATCGCGACCTTCATGCCCTGCTCCTGGAACAGCGGCACGCCGAGGGTGCGTGCGAGGTGGGGCTCGAGCGAGGGGTGGAGGAAGCTCACCGGCTCCTCGCCCCGCCGCCGCCGCAGGTAGGGGTGCACCATCTCGCCCTGGATCGGCCCCGGCCGGATCAGCGCGACCTCGACGACGAGATCGTAGAACTTGCGCGGACGCAGGCGCGGCAGCGTGTTCATCTGCGCGCGCGACTCGATCTGGAACACGCCCACCGTGTCGGCGGCGCAGATGTCGTCGTAGACCGCGGGGTCGTCGTGGGGGAGCTGCCAGAGATCGAGCGAGAGGCCGCGGCTCTCGCGCACGAGATCGAGGTGCTTGCGCAGCACGGTCAACATGCCGAGCCCGAGCAGGTCGAACTTGACCAGGCCGAGCGTGGAGAGATCGTCCTTCTCCCACTGGAGCACCGAGCGGCCGGGCATGGCCGCCCATTCGACGGGGCACACCTCGGCGATGGAGCGCTCCGAGAGCACGAAGCCACCGGTGTGCGTGGCGCGGTGGCGCGGCAGACCGACCATGCGCTCGACGAGCCCCGGTACGAGCTTCACCCGGGCGTCGCTCGGATCGAGGCCGGCCTCGCGCAGCGCGGCCTCGTCGTGGAGGCGACGCGCGACCTGCTGCTCGACGGCGCCGTCGGGGCCGGCCTTCTCGTGCTTGGCCTTCTCGGCCGCGTGGTGGCCGCGGTGGATGCCGCCCCACGGCAACATGCCGACCCAGCGATCGCACAGGCTCGCGAGCGCGGTGCCCTGATCGGCCGAGAAGCCGAGCGCGCGGGCGACGTCGCGGGCGGCCTGGCGCGGCTGGTAGGTGTGCACCGCGGCGACCATCGCGGCGTGGTCGCGCCCGTAGCGGCGGTAGACGTACTGGAGCAGCTCCTCGCGGCGCTCGTGCTCGATGTCGAGGTCGATGTCGGGCGGCTCGTCGCGGCCCTCGGAGAGGAAGCGATCGAAGAGCAGCGCGCGCCCGATGGGGTCGATCGCGGTGACGCCGAGGCAGTAACAGATGGCGCTGTTGGCCGCGCTGCCGCGCCCCTGCACGAGGATGCCGAGGCGGCGCGCCTCGCGGACCACGTCGTAGAGCACCAGGAAATACCCGGCGAAACGCAGCTTGCGGACGAGGGCGAGCTCGTAGCGCAGCTGGCGGGTGACGGTCTCGGCGTCGGGAGGGTCGGCGCTGGTATCGATCGGTTTGGCCAGCGGTCGCCCGAGGCCGTAGCGCTCGGCGGCGCCCTCCCAGGTCAGTCGATCGAGCGTGTCGTCGGCGTCTTCACCGGGGACGATCTCGGGAAAACTCGGCAGCGGCGCGACCAGATCGCGGCGGAGGTGGAAGGCGCAGCGCTCGGCCGCGACCAGCGTGTTGCGCAGGAGCTCGGGGTGGTGTCGGAAGCGGCGCCGCACGGCCGCGGGCCCCCGCAGATGGCGCTCGTCGTTGGGGAACAGGCGGTCGCCCGCCTGATCGAGGGTGCACCGGTGCTCGATGCAGCGGAGGACGTCTTCGACCTGTTTTCCTGCGCGATCGACGTGGTGGACGTGCTGGGTCGCGACGACAGGGAGACCGTGGTGCGCGGCGGCGCCGAGCGCGATCTCGGTGGCGCGACGCTCCTCGGGGAGCAGGTGGTCCTGCACCTCGACGAACAGCGCGTCGCCGAAGATGTCTCGATAGGGTGCGAGCAGGCGCACGGCCTGCTCGACGCTGCGCGCGGGCGCGAGCGGCCCCTCGAGGAACGCGGTGAGCGCGACGAGTCCGGCCGCACGCTCCGCCAGCTCCTCGAGCGTGACGTAGGGCCGACCGCGCGGGCGCTCGAAGCGGCCCTTGGTGACGAGCGCGGAGAGGTTGGCAAAACCCTCGGCGTCCTCGGCGAGGAGCACGAGACCGAACCGCTCGTGGCCCGCGGTCGAGCCGTCGAACAGAGGGGTGGGGCACACCGTGAGCTCGGCGCCGACGATGGGCCGCAGGCCGGCCTTGTCGGCGGCCTCGAGGAAGCGCACGTGGCCGCCCAGGTCGTCGCGATCGGTGAGCGCCATCGCGGCGTAGCCGAGGTCGGCGGCGCGGTCCGCCAGGTGCTCGGGCAACGCGGCCGACTCGAGGAAGGTGAAGGCGCTGTGCGCGTGGAGCTCGACGTAGGGCACTGAACGCCTGTAGAGTAGCGCGAGGCGTCGGGCTCGCGGACGCTTTGTCTCATGCGCGCCCTCCTCGCTGGCTCGACCGTCGCGGTCCTCGGAACGTTCTTCGTGCTCCAAGCCCAGGCACAGGCCCCGGTCGGGGGTGGCGTGTCCGTGTCGGTGTCCGCGACGATCGGCGCGCCGGGCACGCCACCACCCGCGACGCCCGCGCCTGCTGCGCCACCTCCGGGACCCGTTGCGGCGCCTGCTGCACCGCCTCCTCCGCCTCCGCCTCCGCCCCCTCCCGCCGATCGCCGTCGCGCAGGAGAGATCTGGGTCGGGCTCGGGTTCGGCAACGCCGTGTGCGACGACAAGAAGCCGAAGGAGGAGTGCGTCGTCGACAAGGCCGGCGCCGCGCTCGATCTCGGCGGCGCGTGGCGGTTCTCTCCGCACTGGGCGATCGGCGCCGAGTTCGGCTTCAACGGGTTCAACGCGAACCAGACCTGGAAGTCGACGCTCCCCGATCCGAGCATCAGCGTGAGGTTCTCGGGCTGGTACCTCGCGCCCACGCTGCGCTGGTACTGGTTCGGTCGCGGCGTCGCGGATCCGTACCTGCAGGTGGGGCTCGGCCTCGGCGGCGTGTCGGCCCACGCGGAGGACGGCAAGGGCGGCGTCGCCGACTGGCGCGTGACCGGCTGGACGCTGCCGATGGGCATCGGCGTCGAGTTCTACGTCGCCGAGCGCTTCCGCCTCGGGCCGCAGCTGCAGACCTGGTTCCTGCGCGGCACCAAGGCGTGCGAGACCACCAACAACGCCAGCGAGACCTGCCGCGACGCGCGGAGCGACGAGCGGATGCTGGCCTGGCGCTTCTCGCTGCAAGGCACCTTCGGACTCTGACCAACCCGGTCGTCGGGAGCGGGGGGGGGCGTCCCCGGCTTGACGGGCGTTCAGGGCTGCCGCTAATGCCTCCCCCGCATGGCAGCCACAGAACGCCGCGCCACGGCCGAGACCATGGCCGCGCGACAGCGGGAAATCTCGGTCAGCGAGTTCTTCACCAAGAACCGACACCTCCTCGGCTTCGACAATCCGGCCAAGGCCTTGTTGACGAGCGTCAAGGAAGCCGTCGACAACGCGCTCGACGCCTGCGAAGAGGCGGGCATCCTCCCGAGCATCCGCGTCGAGATCGTGGAGGTGGGGCAGGTGGCCGGCGCGCAGAAGGACGCCGACCAGCGCGCCGCCCGGTTCCGCGTGGCGGTCGAGGACAACGGCCCCGGCATCGTCAAGGCGCAGATCCCCAAGATCTTCGCGCAGCTCCTCTACGGCTCCAAGTTCCACCGCCTCAAGCAGTCGCGCGGCCAGCAGGGCATCGGCATCAGCGCGGCCGGCCTCTACGGCCAGCTCACGACCGGCAAGCCGATCGTCATCACCAGCAAGACGAGCAAGCGCAAGCCGGCGATGCGCATCGCCCTGCGCATCGACACCCGCAAGAACGCGCCCGAGGTGCTCGAGGAGCGCGAGCTCCCGCTCGACGGCAACGACGCGGATTGCGTCTACTGGGCCAGCATCGATCACGGCACGCGCGTCGAGATCGAGATGACCGGCACCTACCGCGCGGGGCGCACCGGCGTCGACGCCTACCTCGAGCAGACCGTCGTCGCGAACCCGCACCTCGAGCTCTACTACCAGCCGCCCAAGGGCGAGCCGGTCTCGTACCCGCGGGTCACCCAGGAGCTCCCGCGCGAGGCCCAGGAGATCAAGCCCCACCCGCACGGGATGGAGCTCGGCATGCTCCTCAAGTTCATGCAGGACGCCGAGGGCCGCACGGTCCAGAAGACCTTGCAGGAGGACTTCTCCAAGATCTCGGCAGCGGTCGCGGAAGAAGTGTGCAAGTCGGCCAAGGTGTCGCCGCGCAAGAAGGCCGAAGATCTGAGCAGCGACGAGGTGGAGGCGCTGCACCGCGCGCTCTCCGAGGTGAAGATCCCGCCGCCCAGTGCCTCTTGCGTCGTGCCCATCGGCGAGCCGCTGATCGTCGAGGGCCTCAAGCGCCGCTTCAAGGCCGAGTACTTCACGTCGGCCGTGCGCCCGCCGGCGGTCTACCGCGGCAACCCGTTCGTGGTGGAGGTGGGCCTCGCCTACGGCGGAGATTTGCCGACCGACGAGCCGGCCGAGGTGCTGCGCTTCGCCAACCGCGTGCCGCTCCAGTACCAGCCGCGCGCGTGCGCCATCACCGAGGGCGTCTACGACACCAACTGGAAGAACTACGAGCTCGGCCAGCCCAAGGGCTCGCTCCCGGTCGGTCCGATCGCGATCTTCGTGCACCTCGCCTCGGTGTGGGTGCCGTTCACCAGCGAGGCCAAGGAGGCCGTCGCGCACTACCCCGAGGTGATCGGCGAGATCATGCTCGGCCTGCGCGAGGTCGGTCGCCGCCTCGGCATCCACCTGCGCGCCCGCCAGCGCGCCCAGGCCGACGCCCAGCGCCGCTCGCTGTTCGAGCGCTACATCCCCGAGCTCGCGACCGCGATCGGCAAGATCCTCGGCGAGGATCGCCAGCCCATCGCGCAGGCGTTCCAGGACGCGTTGCCCAACTTCGTCCGCATGAACGAGCCCGAGCTCGATCTGACGCCGGCCGCCGACCCGACGCCCTCCGGGGGCTCCCCGTCGATGCCGCCGCCGGCCGACGAGGCCCCCGACAGCGAGCCGCGCAAGAAGCCCGCCGCCGCCGAGGCCAAGCCCAAGCCCGCGCCCGCCAAGCCTGCCGCCAAGGCCGCTCCGGCCAAGCCCGCCAAGGCCCCCGAGAAGCCCGTCGCCAAGGGCAAGCCGGGAAAGCCCGGCAAGGCGCAGCAACTGGATCTCATCATCCACGACCTCAAGCGTTGAGCGACTGAAATGGCCACCAAGAAGAAAGCCCCGCCCCCGCCTCCCGCCAAGAAGGCTGCCAAGAAGCCGGCCGCGCCGACGGCCGCCAAGGGCGCCGCCAAGGAGGCCGCCGACCCGCCGCTGACCGCCGCCGAGAAGCGGGTGGCCGCCGAGAAGCGTGAGCGCGCCGAGAAGACCCTCGCCAAGATCAACCGCATGGCCAAGGGCACCCTGGCCGAGGTGAAGAAAGGCCACAACCCGGCCCTCTCCATCCCGATTCGCGCCCTGTCCAACGTCTCGTTCAACGAGAAGAAGCGCCTGATCGAGCTCGGGGACAAAGCCCAGAGCCGCGAGTTCTTCAACAAGGCAATGGCCAAGAAGTTCATGCAGACCTTCCTGGTGGCGGGCGCGGTCAAGGAGCTGCTCGACAGCGCCAAGACGACCAGCATCCGTGACCTGTTCTACATGACCAAGCACACCATCGCGGGCTCGCGCGAGAACACCTTCGACGACCAGTCCGAGAGCGACCCGGTCATCGAGGACCTCGAGGTCGGCATCGACTCGCTGCGCGAGGAGCTGCACCTGTTCGCGAACCCCCGCGGCCGGGTCGTCGGCCCGCTGGTCATCGAGGACAACGGCGACGAGATCGACCTCGCGCGCCTCGGCAGCGGCGGCTACGCGATCCCGAGCATCGTCGAGGATTACGCGGTCAAGTTCCTGCGGAGCGACGCGGAGTTCGTGCTGCTCGTCGAGAAGTTCGCCGTCTGGGCCCGCCTCAACGAGGACAAGTACTGGCGCAAGGCCAAGTGCATCCTCATGACCAGCGAGGGCCAGGGGGCGCGCGGCGCGCGGCGCCTCCTGCAGCGCATCGCGACCGAGCTCAAGCTCCCGGTCTACGTGCTCGTCGACAACGATCCGTGGGGTCTCTACATCTACTCGGTGCTCAAGCAGGGCTCGATCAGCCTGGCCTACGAGTCCATGCGCCTCGCGCTCCCGAACGCGCGCTACATCGGCATGTCCACCTTCGACTACGACAAGTACGGCCTCGGCGACAGCGCCAAGCTCGTGCTCGAGAAGGACGACATCTCGCGCGCGAAGCAGATGCTCGGCTACCCGTGGTTCGCCGCCAAGCACTGGCAGCGCGAGATCAACGGCATGCTCGAGGCCGGGTTCAAGATGGAGATCGAAGGCCTCTCCGCCCGTGGCATCTCGTTCGTGACGGAGGAGTACATCCCCAAGAAGCTGCGCGACAAGGACTGGCTGGTCTGAGATGTTGCGCGTCTCCGACGTGGAGGGCGCGATCCAGGTGTGGACGATCGACCGTCCGCACGCGGCCAATGCGCTCGACGCGGTCACGGTGGAGGGGCTCGAGGCCGCGGTCGACGGGCTCTCCAGCGGCGACGCGCGCTGCGTGATCCTGCGGGGCGCGGCCCGCGATCGCGGGCGCCCGGTGTTCGCGGCCGGCGCCGACCTGCGGGAGCTCGCCGCCGTCGACCAGGCCTCGGTCGCGCGCGCGTTCTCCGAGCGGATGATCGCGCTCTTCACGCGCTTCGAGGCGCTGCCGTTGCCCATCGTCGCCGCGGTGGACGGCGACGTCCTCGGTGGGGGTTGCGAGTTGCTCACCGCGTGCGACATCGTCGTGGCCGCCCGTTCGGCGCGGTTCTCGTTCCGCCAGGCGCGCATGGGTGTGGGCACCGGCTGGGGTGGCGCCACCCGCCTCGTGCGTCGGGTCGGCCTGGGCGCCGCGCGTCGCCTGCTCTTCACGGCGATGGACTTCGACGCCGCCGAGGCGCTGCGCATCGGGCTCGTCGACGAGGTGGCCGACGCCGCGATGCCGCGGGCCCTCGCGATGGCCGAGGAGATCGCCGCCGGCTCACGCGCCGCGATCGCGGCGCTCAAGGCCGACCTGCACGACGCCGCCACGCTCCCGGTCGAGGCCTCGTATGCGCGCGAGGTGGAGCGCTTCGTCGAGACGTGGGCGGGGCCGGATCACCGAGCCGCCGTGGCCAGGCTGAAGCCCTGATCCATCCCGACGCGCTCTACGTCGGGCAGATCCCGAAGTCGGCGGGCATCGTGGGCAGCGCCTGGCAGACCCCACCGTCGCTGCAGCCTGCGCCGGTCTTGAGGACGCAGATCTTCCGGCAGCGGCGCTCGCTCGTTCCCATGCACACGTAGCCCTGGTCGCACGGTTCCAGCTCGCAGCGGGCGCCGTCGCGCCCGGTGCCGCGGGGCACGCAGGTGGTCTTGCCGTTGTTGGTCACCACCGTGCACGTCGTGTTCTTCGGGCACTGCAGCTCGTCCTGCAGGAGCGTGCAGTTGTCGAGCTTCACCCAGACCGGGACGAGATCCTCGGTGCGCCCGGCCAGGTGCTTCGGGGTGCAGTAGTGGGTGCCCGCCGGATCGGGGGCCGACGGCGCGAGGGCGGCCTTGCAGCAGTACCGGAGGCAGCGGCCCACGCCCGGCTCGTCGCCGACGCAGGCGAGTCCGGGCTCGCAGACGTCGTCGCCCGAGCAGAGCTCCTCCTCGGCGGCCTTGCCCGCGGGCGCGCACGCCGCCGTGATCTTGTTGTCGTTGCGGATCACCCGACAGGCGAGCAACGAGGGCGCGTCGGCCACGGCATCTGCGCCACCGCTGCCGTCGACCGCGACACCGGTGTCCTTGCCGAGGGGCGTGCAGATGGTCGGAAAATCGGGGTCGCAGAGCTCGAGGTTGCCGCAGAGGTCCTGCTTGGTGGACGCTTCGTCGGCCACGTCGAAGACCTGCACACGGGTGTCCAGGCCGCTGTCGACCGGCCCTCCACTGTCCTCCGCCCCCGTCTCGCCGGCGACGCTGCAGCTCGTGGCCGCCGCGACGATCAGCAGGCCGAGGGGCACCACGCAGGCGAAGGCCCAGCAGGCAGGAGAGGAACGGAGGCGCACGAGGACTCGACCTGCACGAAGTCTGCCGAACTCAGCGCGGGCCCGCCACAAGGAACGGCGAGTTCTAGAGC
Source organism: Myxococcales bacterium (assembly GCA_016794445.1). Lineage (GTDB taxonomy): Bacteria > Myxococcota_A > Polyangia > Polyangiales > JADJMO01 > JADJMO01. The sequence continues at coordinate 1,958 of JAEUKC010000183.1, read as the reverse complement.
CCCGACTTGTGGGTCGGGACCGGCAGCACGTAGCCCCCCGTACCCGTGCCCGCCGGCGGCGGCGGCGGGGGCTTCCAACCCCCCGGCTGTCCCCCCGGCTGTCCCCCCGGCTGCCCCCCCGGCTGCCCCCCGGGCTTGCCGGGGATCTGCTTCGGCATGCCCGGGATCGGGAGACCGCCTGGATCGCCGCCGGGCTGGCCCGGTTGCCCCGGCTGCCCCGGACCCCCAGGAACCGGCTGGATCAGCATCGGCAGCACCACGTCGCGCGCGAAGAGGTTCATGTCGATGCGGACGCTCGCGGTCGCGCCGGTGGGCGTGGGCTCGAGGCCCAGCGTGAAGCCGCCCGGGGAGGGCGCCTCGCCGAGCAGCTTGGCGATGCCCGTGTCGGCGCGCAGCGGCGCCGAGAGCGTGGCGAACATCACGCGCGCGGGCATCGCCGCGATCATCGTGCGCACGTCCGGGTCGCCGCCGGCGCGATCCTCGGGCTTGCCGCTCGTGGCGCGCAGCAGGCGGGCCTTCGGCGTGGTGCCGCGACCGAGGTAGACGTACCCGTCCTTGACCATCCACGCGATGCCGATGGGCGGCGACGCCGGCAGGTTGCCCTCCGGCGGGAGCGTGATCTCCATCGCCTCCCCACCCTCGAACGGCGTGATCGGCCCGGGCGGCTTGTCGCCCAGGATGAACGCGAGCGTCTCGTGCGCGGCCTTCTTGGCGGCCTCGTCGCTCTTGACCTTGATGCGGATGAGCAGGCCGTTGCCGGCGCCGTTCTGCGGCGGATCGATGAAGGTGGCGAAGAGCACGTCGCCCGTGAGCACCGCGGCGAGCTGGTTGAACACCGCGTCGCGCTTGTCGAGCAGCTCCTTCGGGACCTGCACGCCGGGAGGCGGCGGCGTCGCCGCGAGCTTGCGCAGGGTCTCGATCCACGCGTCGGGGAAGCGCACCGCCATCATCGATGCGGCCTCGCGCGGCGCGGCCTCGAGGGCCTGGGGCGCGCCGACCGGGAGCCCCGCGAGGAACGTCGCGAACGGGCTGCCCGCCTTGGCGGCGAGGCTCGCGGTGGCGACGGCGTTCTGGTCGCCGAAGTCGGCGAAGAGCTCGATCTGCTCGGCGCCGACCCAGGACGACCGCGCCGTCTTGGCGAGGTCGGTCAGGATCGAGTCGCCGCCGGGCGCGACGCCACCGAGGCCCTGGCTCGCCGTGGCGAGGATGGTCTTCTCGAGGGTCTGGGTGAGGCTGCCGGTGAGCCAGTTGCGCGGCGTCTTGCCGACGACGTCGTGAGCCTGGCCGAGCGCGCCGGCGTACCCGCCGAGCAGGCGACCGGTGCCCACCTCGAGGGCCGCGAGGTCGCTCGCGAGCAGCACGTGGCCCGCGGAGTAGGCGAGGTACTTGCCGGTCTGCGCGCCCTTGTAGACGTCGCCCCCGAGCTTGACCGAGTGCTCCTTGGTGGCCTTCACGCCGTCGGCGAAGTGCGCGAGGCGCTGCGGCGCGGTGGCCGTGTCCTTGACCGCGATCGCGATGACGTTGCGGAGGCCCTTGTCGCCGTCGAGCAGCAGGACGCCGAGCGGCTTGTCGAAGTCGAGCACCGCGAGGTCGGCGTGGAGCTCCTTCGGGAACCCGCCGACGATCAGCTGCGGCATGTACGGCGGGGGCCCCATCTTGACCGGCAGCCGCGGGGCGATGCGGGCGGCGAGGGACTCGGGGCTCTTGAGCCACAGCTCGATGGCGAGGCCGGGCGGATCGTCGGTCGAGACGGGCACGGCGATCGACGCCGCGGGGCCCGCCGACGACGACGGGGCGAGCGCTCCGGCGGCCGGCTTGCCCGCGTGCCCACGGTGGTGCCGGTGCTTCTTGAGCCAGATCCCGCCCCCGAGGGCGACGCCGGCCACGAGGGCCACGATGATGGCGCGACGGGCGAGGAGGGAGTCTTCGTCGAGGTGCTCGGCGCTCATGTCGGCGCG
>JAEUKC010000130.1:0-25468 GCA_016794445.1 Myxococcales bacterium | reverse complement strand
GTGACGCGGGTGACCGACAGGCGGTTGCGGGTGAGCATCTGCATCTCGGCGAGCTCGGGGGCCTCCTTGATCGCGTCGAGCCCGACGGTCTTCTTCAGCGGGTAGGCCGGGGCGACGTCGACCACGCTCCAGTCCTCACCGGGGGCGGTCGGGTCGGGGTAGGCGGCGCGCACGACCTTGACCACGCCGACCAGCTCCTTGCCCTCGTTCGAGTGGTAGAAGAAGCAGAGGTCGCCCTCCTTCATCGCGCGCAGGTTGTTGCGCGCCTCGAAGTTGCGGACCCCGTCCCACATCGTGCGGCCGTCCTGCTGCAGGCGGGTCCACGCGTAGACCGTGGGTTCGCTCTTGATCAGCCAGTAGGACGGGACGGCCGCCGGGGGCGCGGCGGGCTTCTTCGGGGCGCGGGTCGTCTTCGGCACCGGGCGATGGTAGTACGCCCGAACCCATGGGGACCATCGCGGTCGCTGGAATCAGCGGCTACACCGGACAACGGGTGCTTCCGGGCCTGCCCGCGGATGCGCGTCTGCTCTTGCGTCCGTCGACGGCGGGCCGCGCCCCTTGGAAGGACGATGCGCGCACGGTCGGGGTCGACCTGCTCGACGAGGCGGCGCTGACCGTCGCGCTCGCCGGCGTCGAGACCGTCGTGTGTCTCGTCGGTACCACGCGCGCGCAGTTCCGCCCGGCGTCCGCCACCGAGCACGCGGTGAACTACGACACCGGCGACATCGGCATCCCGCGGGCGCTCGCCGCGGCGGGCAAGCGCGCCGGCGCGCGGCGCTTCGTCCTCCTGAGCTCGTTCGGCATCGAGAAAGGGCCGGGCGCCTATCCGGCGGCCAAGCGCGAGGCCGAGCGCGCCGTCCGCGAGAGCGGCCTCGCGTGGGTGGTGCTGCGCCCGAGCTTCATCGTGGGTCCCGGCCGCGCCGCGCCCCGCGCGCTCGACGTGTTCTTCGCGCCCGTGCGCCTGTTCGCGCGCGGCTTCGCCGACGATCTCCGCGCGATCGACGTGGAGGTGCTCGCGCGCGCGGTGCTGCGGACGGCGAGCTCGGCCGAGTGGGACGGTCGGGTGCTCGAGGGGCGTGACCTGCACGCGATCGCCGGATGAAGCTGCAGGAGCACGTCCCGCTCGCGCCACGGACCACGTTCGCGCTCGGCGGCCCGGCGCGGGGATTGGTCGAGGTGCACGACGAGGACGAGGTGCGCGAGGCGCTGGCCTTCGCCCGTTCGCGCGGCTGGCCGGTGCTCGTGCTCGGCGGCGGCAGCAACCTCGTCGTGGCCGACGCCGGTTTTCCGGGGCTCGTCCTCGCGATGGCGTCACGGGGCGTGCGCGTCGACCCGCGTGGGCTCGTGACCTGCGCGGCCGGCGAGCCGTGGGACCCGTTCGTCGAGGCCATGGTCGCGCGCGGCCTCGCGGGGCTCGAGTGCCTCGCGGGCATCCCCGGGCTCGTCGGCGCGACGCCCATCCAGAACGTCGGGGCGTACGGCCAGGAGGTCAGCCAGTCGATCGTCGGGGTGCGCAGCCTCGCCGTCGACACCGGTGAGGCGCGCGAGCGCACGACGGCGGAGTGCGGGTTCGGATACCGCTCGTCGATCTGGAAGACGACCCCGATCCGCGAGGTCGTGACCGAGGTCACCTTCCAGCTCGCGCCGGGCGGCGCCGCGTCCGTTCGCTACGAAGAGCTCGCGCGCGCGCTCGCGAAGGAGCCAGACCAGAGCCTCGCCCGCGTGCGCGAGGTCATCCTCGGCCTGCGGCGCGGCAAGTCGATGGTCTACGATCCGCGAGACCCGAACCACCGCAGCGCGGGGTCGTTCTTCACGAACCCCATCGTCGACCTCGCGGTCGCCGACGCGATCGCCGCGCGCACCGCGCCCGCGGTCCCGCCCCGGTTCCCCGCGGAGGGCGGCAAGGTGAAGCTCGCCGCGGCGTGGCTCATCGAGCGCGCGGGCTTCCCGAAGGGCACCCGTCGCGGCAACGTCGGACAGTCCTCGGCGCACGCGCTCGCCCTGGTGCAACACGGCGGGGCCACCTCCGCGGAGCTCGTGGCCTTCGCCGAGGAAATCGTCGCCGCGGTACGGACCCGCTTCGGCGTCACCCTCGAGGCCGAGCCGGTGCGCGTCGGCTTCTAGCGCCAAGGCCCGACTTTCGGCATCCCATCGCGACCAGCGCTTCCCGCTCGCCGCTTCGTCGCCCGCCGGGTGGCGTGGGTGGAGGGGCCTGGCTATCCTACCCGGCCCCCCAACTCCGATGCCTGCACCGTCGATCTCTGGCCTCGAGCTCCTGCCCAACGCGGCGGAGGCCTACCGCGGCGTCCTGCAGGGCATCGAGCACGCGGAGCGCTCGATCGACGTGCGCGCGTTCGTGTGGTGCGACGACCGGGCCGGCAATCGCCTGGCGGAGGCGCTCCTCGCCGCCGCCGAGCGAGGCGTGCGCGTCCGCGTGCGCAAGGACCGCATCGCGGCGCTCTACGAGTACATGACGGGCCCGGGGCAGAGCTTCTTCCACAAGCGCGTCGATCGCGTGCGCGCGCTGCAGGCCTGGATCCTCGGCCGCTTCTACGGGGCGGCGCCCCTCGTGCCACAGCAGCCGAGCGACCTCGCGACCGCGCTCCTCGACCACCCGAACGTGACCATCGAGCACGAGGCCAAGCGCTTCGATCACGCCAAGGTGTTCACCTTCGACGACGACCGGCTCGTGCTCGGCAGCATGGGCATCGGCGACAACCACCACGACCACTGGCACGAGATGATGGTCGGCCTCCGGGGGCGCGAGCACGTGGAGCGCCTCGAGCAGCGGAGCCGCGGCGAGGCGCCGTTCGACCCGACGCGCGCCGTGGACTTCCTCGTCCATCGCCGCGGCGTGCACGCGCCCGCGAGCCTCGCCGACGACCGCGTCGCGCTGCTCGACCGCGCCCAGCACACCCTCGTCATCGCGATGGCCTACCTGGGCGACACGCGCTTCACCAACGCCCTCGTCCGCGCGGCGGAGCGAGGCGTCTCGGTGCATCTGGTCACCTCGCGCTCCGACGTGAACGGGCACCTGAACCTCGCGACCTGCGACGCGCTCCTGCGCCGCACGCGCAAGTCGGGCAAGCTCACCATCTCGCTCACGCCACAGATGGTCCACGCCAAGGTCGTGGTGCTCGACGGGCGCTTCGTCGACCTCGGGTCGGCCAACTTCACGCGGCTCTCGCACGGGGTGTACGAGGAGGTGAACGTCTACCTCGACGACCCGGCGTTCGCCGCGCGCGTCGAGGCGGCGATCGCCACGGTGGCCGACACGGGCGAACGCGTCGAGGGGCGCTTGAAGAGCGCCTCGTTGCCGGTGTTCCTCGAGCGGGTGGTGGTCGCCTACCAGACGCGAGGCACGGGGTGAACGTCTGACGAATTGGCTTTGTCGCTCCCGGACCGTCCCTGTCCGGTCCTCCGCTCCGAATTCAGCCCCTCCGGTCGACGCTCACTCCTTCGCGCGCTAGGTGGGCGGCCCATGACAGAACCCGAGCGCCCCGCGTGCGTGCTCGTCGCGGTGCAGCTCCCCGACGTCGACGACACCCAGCACGCGGCCGATCTCGCCGAGCTCGGACGCCTCTGCGCGACGCTGGGCCTCGACGTGGTCGCGACGATCACGCAGCGCCGCCCCAACCTCGCGCACACCGCGGTGCTCGGGGAGGGCAAGCTCGGCGAGCTCGCGGCCCTGACCGGCGGCAGCGGCCACGTGGGCTCGACGGCGCCGCAGCGCAAGGACAAGGCGCGCCTGCGCCGTGAGGCCGAGGAGGGAGACCACGCGAGCGACCACGGCGTGGACGAGGACGACGCGCCGAGCGGTTCGGGGACGCCGCGGCGCAAGCCGACGGTGGTCGTGATCGATCACGAGCTCACGCCGAGCCAGATCCGCAACCTCGAGCGCGCCACCTCCGCGGAGGTCATGGATCGCACGGGCGTGATCGTGGAGATCTTCCACCGCCACGCCAAGACGCGCGAGGCGCGCCTGCAGGTCGAGATCGCGCGGCTCACCTACGTCGCGCCGCGCCTGCGCGAGAGCGGTGGCGGCGCCGAGCGCCAGGCGGGCCGTGGCGCGGGCGAGAGCGCCCTCGAGCTCGACCGCCGCAAGATCCGCGACCGCATCGCCGAGCTGCGCGAGGAGCTCGCGGCCGTGCAGCGCGACCAGGACCAGCGGCGTCAGAACCGGAGGCAGGCCCGCCGCGTGGCGCTCGTCGGCTACACCAACGCCGGGAAGTCCTCGCTGATGCGGGCGCTGACCGGGAGCGACGTCCTGGTCGCCGACAAGCTGTTCGCCACGCTGGACACCACCGTCCGCGCGCTGCACCCCGAGGTGAAGCCGCGCGTGCTGGTGAGCGACACGGTCGGCTTCATCCAGAAGCTGCCGCACGACCTCGTGGCCTCGTTCAAGTCCACGCTCGACGAGGCCCACGAGGCCTCGCTCCTGCTCTACGTGGTCGACGCGAGCGACCCGACCCACGAGCACCAGCTCGAGGTCACCCGCGAGGTGCTCGCCGAGATCGGCGCCGACGCGATCCCGAGCAAGCTCGTGCTCAACAAGTGCGACTGCCTCGACGACCTCGCCCGGGCGGCGCTGCGGGCCAAGCACCCCCGGGCCATCCTGCTCTCGGCGCGCGTGCCGGCCGACGTCGCGCGGCTGCGTCAGATCCTCATCGACTTCTTCGACGAGGGCGCCGAGGAGGTCGAGCTCGTCGTGCCCTACGGCAAGCAGTCCCTCGTGGCGCAGATCCACGAGCGGGCCCGCGTGCTGTCGGAGACCTGGGACGAGGCCGGGGCCCACCTGCTCGTGCGAGCCCAGCCGGTCGAGCTCGACAAGCTGCGCAGCCTGCTCAGCCGTTAGCCGCATTCGGAGCGGAGGACCGGACAGGGACGGTCCGGGAGCGACAAAGCAAAAAAAGAAATCTTCCCGGGGCTGTCGATCTCCGGTCTCCTCGTCCGACTCCCGGGTGAAGGAGACCAGAACCGATGCAATACGTGCTCTTGATCCACGCCGCCGAGTCCCGCTTCGCCACCATGACCAAGGAGGCCGGCGCGGCCATCATGGAGGCCTACGGCACCTACACCAAGGACCTGTTCGCCACGGGCCGGGCGGGGGACTGCGCCGCCCTCGAGGGCACCCACACCGCCACGACGGTTCGCGTCCGAGAGGGCAAGCGTGTGGTGAAGGACGGCCCGTTCGCCGAGACGCGCGAGCAGCTGGGCGGTTACTACACGCTGAACGCCGAGACGGAGGAGGAGGCGCTCGCGTGGGCGGCGAAGATCCCCGGCGCGAAGGACGGCACCATCGAGGTGCGCCCGATCCCCGCCATGGGCATGCCCGCGGCCCAGCCGGGCAAGGCGCTCGACCCGAAGGCCCACAAGGAATACCTGCTGCTGATCTACGAGGACGAGGGCGTCTGGGCGAAGCTGACCGAGGCCGAGTCGAAGGCGATCTTCGGCAAGTACCACCAGTTCACCCAGGAGATCCAGGCCTCGGGGCACTACCTGGCGGGCGAACCGCTCGACAGCGTGAAGAAGGCCAAGAGCGTCCGCCTGGAGGGCGAGCGGCGCGTGGTCCGCGACGGACCGTTCGCCGAGACCCGCGAGCAGCTCGGCGGCTACTACCGCATCCTCGCCAAGGATCTCGACGAGGCCATCGCGATCGCTGCCCGCGTGCCCGCGGCAGAGACCGGCACGATGGAGGTGCGTCCGGTGATGGACACCAGCGCGTACGCGTGAGGTTGACCGCGGAGGGGCGAGCGTCGACGATCGCGGGCCGTGGAACCGGCCCGCGCCCTCGTCGACCTCGTTCGGGGCGAGCGCACGCGGCTCGTCGCGACCCTGGTTCGGAGTTACGGGTTCGATCTCGCCGAGGAGTCGATCGACGCGGCGATCGAGGCCGCGCTGGAGCAGTGGCCGGTCGAGGGCCCGCCCGCCTCGCCGCGGGCCTGGCTGCTCTCGGTCGCGCGGCGTCGGGCCATCGACGCCGTCCGCCACCGGGTCACTGCGGCGCAGGTGCACGACGCGCTCGCGCTCGTCGTCGACGAGGCCATCGGCGAGGAGGAGGGCGCTCGGTTCCCCGACGACCGGCTGCGGCTCGTGTTCACCTGCTGTCACCCCGCGATCGCGCGGGACGCCCAGGTGGCCCTCGCGCTGCGCTGGATCTCCGGCCTGTCGACCGAGGAGATCGCCCGGGCGTTCCTGGTCCCCGTGCCCACCATGGCCCAGCGGCTCACCCGCGCGAAGTCGAAGATCGAGGCCGCGCGCATCCCCTACGAGGTGCCCGAGGCGCGGGAGCTGCCGGAGCGGCTCTCCGCGGTGCTCGAGGTCACCTACGCGATCTTCAACGAGGGCTACGTGGCCACGGCCGGCAGCGTCCTCCAGCGCGTCGATCTCGCCGAGGAGGCGCTCCGCCTGGGCGAGCTCCTCGTGATGCTGCTGCCCGACGCGGAGGCGAAGGCGCTGCTCGCGCTCCTCTGGCTCGTGCACGCGCGCCGGGCGGCGCGGTGCACGGCGGAGGGAGACCTGGTCCCGCTCGAGGAGCAGGACCGCACCGCCTGGGATCGCGCCGCGATCGCGCGAGGCAAGGCGCTGCTCGCCGAGGCGCTCGCGACGGGGGCGCCCACGGCCTACGCGATCGAGGCCGCCATCCAGGCGCTGCACGACGACGCATCGAGCTTCGCGGCCACGGACTTTCGGCAGATCCTGGCCCTCTACGGGATGCTGCGCGCCCGCACGGAGGCGCCGATCGTCGCGCTCAACGAGGCCGTCGCGCGCGCGATGGTCGAGGGCCCGGCGCGCGCGCTCGCCGACGTGGAGGTGATCGAGGCGAGCGGCGTCCTCGGTGCGCACCACGCCGTGCCCGCCGCCAAGGCCGACCTCCTGCGCCGTCTCGGCCGGGTCGAAGAGGCGCGCGCGGCCTACGACGCCGCGATCGCGGCCGCCAAGAACGAGGTCGAGCGCCGCTTCCTCACCGCGCGACGGGCCGCTCTCTCGTGACGTCTCAAAGGTGCGCGCCGAGGGTGAACAGGACCGTGCGTGGCGCGCCGACCGTGACGTGGCGCTCCGGTACGAGGCCGGTGTTCGCGCCGAAGCGCGACGCGTAGACGAACTGGCCGTCGAACCACCGCGCGCCGAGCAGGTTGAAGCAGTCGACGCCGAGCTCGAGCTCGGCGAGGCGCACGCCCGCGGAGGCGTCGACGAGGAACACGTCCTCGCCTCGCTCGCCGTAGGGGAGCGGCCGGTTCAAGAGCGAGGTGAGCGCGACGCCGAGCTTGCCGAAGAGCGCGCGGCGGCCCAGGTGGCCGAGCTCGGGGGTGAACGACACGTCGCTCCGCGCGACCAGCTGGGGCACGTAGGGGAGTCGATCGCCGACCGCGTAGCCGTCGCCCGCCGCCGTGAAGGTCGCGCGGGTGTAGGTGACCGAGTGGCTCGACACGAACCACGGCTGCGGCCTCAGCACGAGCTCCGCGGCGCCGCCGATCCGACGCGTGGCGGGCACGCGCTGGTTGCGGGCGGTCGCGGGGTCGAAGGCGAGGTCGTCGGAGAGGCTCGTGTGGAACACCGAGGCGCTGGCGGCGACGATGGACACCTCGCTCCAGCGCACGCCGAGCTCGAGCGAGCGGACGGTGGTGAACGGGGTGCGCTCGCCGTCGGCGAGGGCGCGCGCCTGGGGAGAACGAAACCCCTCGCCGTAGCTCGCGACCACGTGCAGCGCCGAGACCGCGCGCAGATCGACGGTGAGCTTCTTGCCGAGGTGCGCGCCCTGGGCGGAGCGCGCTTCGCCCCCCTGGTCCGAGGTCTGGTAGGCGAGCCCGTCGAGGCGGAAGCCGCCGCGGAGCACGAGGCGCGGCAGGGGTCGCAGGGCGAGGTCGACGAACGCGCCGACGTCGGTCGCGACGATCTTCGCGAGCACCTGCGTCCTCGTCACCCGGCCGTCGAGCGAGGCGAGGCGCCGCTGGGACTGATCGACGAGGTCGGTGCGGAGCGCGAAGCCGACCTCGAGGGTGTCCTTGTCCGAGAGCAGCGAGAGCTTGCGCTGGTGGTGGCCGGTGGCGCCGAAGGTCCACGCGCGGTTCTCCTGCTGGGTCGTGTCACCATTGGCAGGATCTTCGAGCGCGCCGGTGAAGTCCTGGCGCAGCAGCAGCGAGCGGTGCACGAGGTAGGGCGCGAGCGACCAGTGCGCGCCCGGCTCGTCGTGACCGAAGTCGAGGACCAGCTGCGCGCGCGACGACGCGCCACCCTGGCGTGGGTCGTAGGTCGAGAACCGATCGAGACCGCGCGCGAGGTCCGCGACCCGCAGCACGCCGGCCGAGTCGAAGCGCGAGGCGAACGCGGTGGCGAGCACGCGGAGCGAGGTGGCGTGCCCGAGGGAGAAGACGTGCTGGCCGAGGGCGCTCGTACGCTGGGCGGCGCGCGACGGGCCGAACCCGTCGGTGGACCAGGCCTCGGCGGCGGCGAACGTGGCCTCCGGCGCGTCCTTCGGGTGGTAGGCGAGGAACAGCCTTCGCTCGCCGAACGAGCCGTAGGTGAGCTTCGCCGTGGCGCCGGGCTCGTCCCAGCCGAGGTCGAAACGCAGCGTGCCCGCGACCGCGAAATCGCCCTGCCGTGGGTCGTAGGTGCCCGGCGTCGAGCGCACCTCGCGGATCACCTCGGGCATCACGAAGTGCAGGTCCGCGTACCCCTGGCCGTGCACGTTGGACACCTCGTTGACCGGCGCGCCGCCGACCCACATCTCGAGGTCCTGCCCGTGGATCGAGTCGAAGCCGCGGAAGAAGATCTGGTAGGCCTTGCCCTGACCGCTGTGCTGCGTGATGAACACGCCAGGCACGACGAGCAGGACGTCGCCCGCGGTGCGGTGGGGGGCGGCGCGGATGACCTCCTTGCCGCGCACCGTCTCCGAGGCGCTGCGCGGGGGTGGCGGGCCCTTCACGGTGAGATCGACGGCGGGCTCGGGGAGCTCGTGGAAGCCGCTGGCGTCGGTCGATGCGACGGGCCCCTCCTTCTCGTGCGCGAGCCACCGCCACGCGAGCAGCGGCGGCGCGTGCGCCACGACCGCGACGTGCGGGCGACCATCGTCGGAGGGGACCGCGTCCACGTCGGGGCGATAGCACGAATGTTTGATTGCGTGCTACCGGCCCTGCGTGCGGCTCAATCCGTGCCGGCGTCTCCGCAGTTCGAGGCCGGCGGCGGCAGGGCCACCACGCGGGTCGGGGGCAGGATCGGCGCGAGCTCGAACCCGAGCCCCATCGACACGCCGTCGCAGGTCCTGGTCGGATCCTGCAGCGAGGGCGCGCCGAGCGAGAGGTCGGGGTAGCGCGCGATGGCGCCGACGATGCTCTTGTAGAGCGGTTCGCCGGGGCAGATCTTCGCGTCGGCGGCGATGGGCGACAGGAAAGCCTCGAACGCGGGCACCGACATCACGCCGGCGAGGACGCCGCCGCCGGCCTTGGTGCGATCCGTCGAGAGGCGGGTGGTCATCACCATCGCGGAGAAGCCGAGCGGCGCCGACCCCTTGCCGCCGAACGGGATGCGGAGGGTGGCCGGGCCGAGCTCGCCGGAGACCCAGGTGCCACCGCGGAGATAGCCCTTCTCGAAGCGCGTGACGGGTGTGCCGAGGTCTCCCCCGATCACCGAGTCGGCGAGGATGTCGCGCGTCTCGGTGCCGTCGAACTTCGGCGGGGTGTCGGTCGAGGTGGTGACGTAGAACGCGCCGGGCACGTACGGGTCGTCGTCGCCTTCGCCCACGTCCTCGAGCTTCAGCACCCAGGTGGCCGAGCCGCCGAGCAGTGAGGTCACGGTGTCCGACTCGAACGAGCTCTTGGTGCCGGCCACCAGCAAGCCGAGGAAGCGCGCGCCGAAATTGTTGTCGCGACAGAGGTCGCCATCGAGCAGGACCGAGGGATCGGAGACCGCTTTGCAGGTGGTGGGCCCGCTGAGATCGGCGGTGCCCGTGCAGCGGCCGTCGAGGTCGTAGCCCCACTCGCGCCAGGCCTCCGGGGTCGCCGCGCCGTCGTGGTTGAGGGTGCCGAAGTAGATCCGCTTGGCCACCCACCACAGCGTCTTTCCACCGCCCGAGGTGGTCGCGCCGGGTGGACGATCCGGCCAGCGCGCGGAGCTCACGCCCGCCTCTGCGTCCGCGGCACCAGTGTCCACGGCGCCCTCGCTCGGTGCGTCGGTCGTCGCGTCCGACGCTCCGACCTGCAGCTCGTCCCAGCCGAGGAGCTGTGCGCAACCCACGCCGAGCGACAGGCCGAGGAGCAAGAGGAGAGGCGTGTGCGCGGCGAGCGCCGTTCGACCCATTGCCCCGAGTCTAGCGCTTGACCGAGAAAGTGCTCGGTGAGAGCCTCCCGCGATGACCGAAGCGCAGGGCCGCGCGTTGTTGAAGGGGTTGTTCACCGCGGCGGGCTACGCGATCGCCGAGGACTTCCACTTCGACGAAGGTGGAGTGGTCGTCGATCTCGACGGGTGGGACGCAGGCGCCCGGGTCGGTTACGAGTACATCACCCGCGAGGCAGGGGACCACCTGCAGTTCGACGAGCGCACGCTCGGCGAGTTCGAGGCGCGCATGGAGCGCGGCGAGCTGCACGTGCTGCTGGTCGACGAGACCGAGGCGATCACCGAGGCGGCGCTCGAGGGCGCGGGCCGCGGGTTCCTCGAAGAGCTGGCGGCGCGCAAGGGTGGAGGTGCAGCGTGACCCAGCCGTTCGCCAACCCACAGCAGGTGCTCAAGGTCGTGCAGAGTCAGCGCGCCGCGCTCGACGAGCAGTACGGTCGCCTGAGCCAGGTCGAGCAGTACCACCAGACCGAGCGACGCAAGGTCGAGGAGCAGCGCGACCAGGCGGCGAACGACCTCGGGCGCGCGGTGCTGCCCGCGCTCGACGCGCCGAGCATCGCCCGCGCGGCGCAGATCACCGGGCTCGTCGGCCTGCCGGGCGAGGATCTGCCGGGCCAGCGCGAGGCGCGGCGGGCGTTCCTCGTGGGGCGTCTCCGCGCGATCTCGGCCGACCCGCACTACCGCGACCGCGAGCTCCTGCGGCACCCGCGCACGGGCTCGCACGTGGTCGCCATCAAGGAGGCCGAGGAGCAGAAGGCCCCGTTCGTCCAGGTGCTCTTCGAGTGCGAGTCGCACGAGCGGTTCGCGCGGTTGATCGAGACGGGCTACGGCACCGCCGAGCAGAAGACCGCGTGGTGGCGCTTCAGCTACTGGTCGGATCGCTCCGCGGCGGCCGAGCTCGTGGCGAAGCTCGGCAAGACCTCGTTCGCCGAGGTGCGCGAGGAGTACCGCGTGGCCAAGGAGACGGTCGCGAGCTACGACGCCGAGCTCGCCCGACTGCGTCGCGAGGTGGCCGCGGGCGAGGCGCTCGACAAGGAGTACGCGGCGCTCTACGAGGAGCACCAGCACCTCGACGAGTGGGCGCTGCAGCACGCGCGCGTGCGGCTCGTGAAGCACATGATCACGGCCGACGCCTCGCTGATGGGGCAGCGCCTCGGCTCGCACAAGGATCTGCGGCTCCTGTTCCTCACGACCAGCGGGCTCGCGGCGAAGCTCACCTACCTCGACAGCATCCACGGCAAGCACGCCAACGAGATGCGCGACGACCTGAACCAGCAGAAGACCAAGCTCGACACGATCTACGAGCGCGCGGCCTACAAGGGGCGCGGCATGCCGTACGACAAGCTGCAGGCGCTCGCCGTGGATCGGCGGCCCAAGTACGACAAGCGCTTCCAGCGGTGGGGCAAGACCTACCAGACCGTCTACGTCTACGACCGCTGGAACCGCGGCTACTACTACAGCGACCTCCTCTGGTGGGATCTCATGACCCGTGGGCGGTACGACGGCTCGTACATCCACGAGGTCCACTCGTTCCACCAGTCGCACCCCGATTACGTCTACGATCCGATGCCGCAGCACCACGCGCCGACGGACGCCGCGCACGGCGACGACGACGGCCAGGGGCGTGACGACAGCGACGCCGCAGCCGCCTCGGCCGACGCGGACGACACGCGCGACGGGAGCGACGCCGGCGACAACGACCGCAGCGATCTGTCGACCGACGCCTCCTGATGCGGTCCCCGACCCGGGTGGTGTTCTACGCCGTCAACGGGACGGGCGTCGGGCACCTCGTGCGCCTCCTCTCCATCGCGCGCTGGATGCGCCGCTACGGCGCCGTGATCGGGGCGCCCCTCGAGGCGTGGTTCCTCACCTCCAGCGAGGCCGACGCCATCGTGTTCGCGGAGGGCTTCGCGGCGTTCAAGATCCCGTCGAAGACCATCGTCGCCGACGCGGGGCTCGATCGCCGCGCTTACCTCGCCCTCGCCAAGCAGTTCGTGTGGCATACGCTCGGGCTCCTGCGGCCCGACCTGCTCGTGGTCGACACGTTCCCCCGCGGATCGTTCGGCGAGCTGCTGTCGGCGCTCGACCTCTGCAAGCACGCCGTGTTCGTCCACCGTCCGGTGAAGCGCGAGGTCGCCGAGCGCCCGGATTTTCAGGCCATGCTGCCGCTCTACGACGCGATCGTGGTGCCGGAGCACCACGCCGAGGGGCAGCTGTTCTTGCCCGACGCCGTGCGCGATCGCGTGGTGCACGTCGGCCCGGTGCTCTCGCGGGAGCGGTGCGAGATCCTGCCGCGCGAGGAGGCGCGCGCGCGGCTCGGGGTCGGGGCTGCGTCGTGCGTGTACGTGTCGGCGGGCGGCGGCGGCGATCGCGGCGCGGAGGCCCACCTCCACACGGTGGTCGCGGCGCTGCGTCGGGATCCCTCGATCGCGGTGGTCGTGGGCTCGGGGCCGCTCTACCGCGGACGCCCCGTGCCGGGCGCGACGACGCTCCCGGGCGCCGCCGCCGAGTACATGGCCGCGTTCGACGTCGCGGTGTGCGCGGCCGGGTACAACACCTTCGGCGAGCTCATGTTCGCGGGGGTCCCGACGGTGTTCCTGCCGCAGGAGAAGCTCGCGGACGATCAGGCCGCCCGCGCGCAGCGGGCCGTGGACGCGGGCGCGGCGCGCGTGCTCGGTCCCGACGAGGAACTCGGAGCGGAGGACCGGACGGGGACGGTCGGGGAGCGCCAAGGGCAATTGCTGGGCGCGGTGCACGCGTTGCTCGGCGACGCCTCGGCGCGGGACGCCGCGCGGAGCATCGTGCCGGAGAACTGCGCTCGTCAGGCTGCCGCCGAGATCCTCCGGCTCGTGCACGGCGAGGCGGAGATGGACGGCCTCGAGGCCGCGCTGGACGACGCTCGCCTCGCCGACGCGCGAGCCCTCGACGAGCGGACGACGCTCGAGCTCGCGGGGCGCCTGCGACGCGGTCGGCTCGGCGAGGACGAGGCCGCGCTCGACGCGGCGGTCGAGCTCGTGCGGGCTCGCCCCGCGGGCGCGCGAGAGCTCCGCGGGTTGATCGACGCCGTGATCCGCGCCGATCCGAGCGGCACGATCGCGACCCAGGGTGGGGTCGTGCGGGCGTGCGTCGAGGCGCTCGGCGCGTTCGTCGGCGGCGAGGGCGCGGCGGCGCGCCTCGTCGTCGCGGAGGGTTTCGTGGGTGGCGCCGAGGAGCTCGCCCACGCGATCCGCGCCCGGGTGCCGCGCTAGGCCGCGCGCCGGGGGCCGAACGCGGTGATGAGCCGCGTCCACGCGTGCTGGACGGCGTGCGCGGTGGTCGTGCCCTCGTCCTTGCCGATGCGACGAAGGGCGTCGTTGTAGCCTGGAAGATAGCGCAGCGAAGGCGGCAGCGCGCGCACCGCGCCCTTGAGACCGAGCAGCGAGGCCCGGAACGTGGCGTGGTCGGCGCGGCTCAGGTGGAGGCGGTACTCGTCGCGGATGCGCGGGGGCAGGAGGCCCGCCGTCATGATCCGGAGCCACTCCCAGGCCGGCGCGAGCGCGGGGCGGGGCGGACGCAGCAGGTACGCCGCCGTGTCGCGCGCCGCGCGGCCGACCGACACGATCGAGCCCGGCGAGACCATGCGCTCCATGTAGCGCTCGAACGCCGTCCAGTCCGCGGGCATCGCGCGGTCGGGGATCCCGAACAACCAGCAGAAGCGGCGCGAGCTCTCGTAGTAGGCGTCCTTCTCCCAGAGGGTGAGGCGCCGCACGGTGGGCTCGTAGACCCGGATGCTCGTGTCGACGAGGGTGGCTGCGACCCAGAACAGCGCGTCGGGGTCGTTGGCCGCGTAGCGGGCGCCGCGGGACACCGAGAACTCGGGCTCGTCGATCGTGCCCTGTACCTTGCGGTGGTAGGCGTGGACGCGTCGCGCCGAGGTGAGCGCGTGCTCGAGATCGCCGAACACGAGCGCGAACACGTTGTCGAAGGTGCGCACGAACCGCCCGAGCGGGTCGGTCTTGGTGGCGGAGTGATCCTCGACGCCGTGCGCGACGAACGGGTGCGCGGTCTGGAGGAGCGCGGCGCACCCCCCGCCGACGAAGGCCACCGCCTCCTTGTTGATCTGCCACATCCACGATCCGGGGCCGAAGACCCCCGCGCGCGGGTCTCGACACTCCGCGCGCAGCTGGTCGAGGCGAGCCGCGAGGTCTTCGCTGGAGACGAGCATCCGAGGAGCCTACCCGCTCCTGGTGCCGCGAGGCGAGGAGTGCACGAACGCTACGCGGGCGGCTCGTAGCCGAAGTCCTCGAGGCGTCGCTCGTCGCTGGCCCAGTTCTCGTCGACGCGGACGAACAGGCCGAGGTGGACGTTGCGGCCGAGGGTCTCCTCGATCGACTTACGGGCGTAGATGCCGATGTGCTTGATGCGATCCCCGGCGGCGCCCACGATGATCTTGCGCTGGGCCTCCTTGTCGACGTGGATCGTGGCCTCGATCACCGTCTTGCCCTTGTCGCTCGCGGGCTCCTCCCAGGCGTCGATGGTGACGGCGATCGCGTAGGGGATCTCGTCCCGGGTCTGCAGCATGACCTGCTCGCGGATGGCCTCGCTCGCGAGGAAGCGCTCGGGGCGGTCGGTGAGCTCGTCGTCGGGGAACAGGAGCTCGCCCTCGGGGAGCAGCTTGGCGACCTCGTCGAGCAGGCGCTCGAGGCCGTCGGACTTGCCGCGGCCACGGCCGCCGCGCGCCGCGCTGATGGGCACGAACGCCGCGAACTCGTGCAGCTTGCCCCACGCCTCGAGCACCGCGAGCAACGCGGCCTTGTCCTTGATGGTGTCGACCTTGTTGAGACAGAGGATGATCGGCGTGCCCTCGGCGAGGGTGACCACGCGGGCGAGGGCGTCGTCGCGGCCCTTCGGGGTGTCGGTGGCCTCGGCGACGTAGACGACGACGTCGGCGTTGCGGGCGGACTCCTCGGCGTGCGCGTTCATGTGCGCGCCGAGCTTGTTCTTGGCGCGGTGGAGGCCCGGCGTGTCGAGGAACACGAGCTGCGCGGCGGGGCTCTCCTCGGTGGCGGGGCGCGTGAGCACGCCGAGGATCGCGTCGCGCGTGGTCTGTGGCTTGGGGGTCGTGATGCAGAGGCGAAAACCCACGAGCGCGTTGACCAGCGTGGACTTGCCGACGTTGGGGCGGCCGACGATGGCCACGGTGCCGCAGCGCGTGGGGGCGGCCGAGGTGACGTCGGGACGGCGCGTCGGCGCCGGCTTGCGCTTCTCTCGGTTCGCCGGCGAGGCGCTCGGGTTCGGCGCACCTCGACTCCCGCCGCCGCGGCTCCCTGCTCCCTGTGGAGCAGCTCCCTGCGGCGCGCGGCCCTTGGCTGCCTTCGGCTTGCCCCGCGCGTGCGACGAGGTGAGGCGGGGCGCGCCAGCATTCTTCTTCTGCATCGGGGCGGAGCATGGCTGCTCGCCGGGGTACCTGCAACCCTCGAAGTCGGACTCGTGCTACCCCGACGACATGCGCAGCGTGGTCCCGGTGATCGTCGCCCTGTCGTCGACCGCCCTGTTCGTGAGCGCGGGTGCGGTCGCCCAGGAGACCACGCCCGTTCCCTCGGCGAGTTCGGTCCCTCCCGTCGCGGCTCCGTCGCCGGTGCCCGTCGCGTCGGCCACGCCCATCGGCTCGCCGCCGCCCTCGCCGAGCGCGCCCGGTCCGAGCGAAGCAGGGGCGGGCGACGCCAAGGTCCAGGCCCCGTGGGTCACGGCCGGCGGTCCCGGCACCTGGTCGGCGCAATACGTCGAGGCGCGCGCCGCGATGCTCGCGGGTCGGTTCATCGAGTGCCGCTCCGTCGCCGAGGCCCTCGTCGCGCAGTCCGGCACCGCGACCGAGCGAGCTCTCGCCACCGAGCTCGCCCACGTCTGCGGCACGCTGGCGGTCAAGGACTACACGTTCGTGCGACGACAAGACCTCGGCGACTCCACCGTCGCGCAGCGGGCCACGGGCATCCGCACGACCGACGAGCTCGTGCTGCTCTACTCCAACGCCGTCGTCTGGGGCATCGGCACCGGTGGCTGGATCGCCGTGCTCGCCGAGCCGCGCGAGCCGGCGGGCATCGTGCTCCCCATGCTCGGCATCGGTGGCCTCGCCGCGACGCTCGTGTGGGTCGCCGATCGCGGCAAGGGACTCCCCTACGGCGTCCCCCAGTCGATGGTGTCGGGGCTCTATCTCGGTTTCTACGAGGGCCTCGCGTGGACCCTCTGGAACCAGGCTCGCTCGCGGCGCGTGGATCTCTGGGAGGCCTCGACCATCGCCACCATCATCTGGGGCACCGCCACCGCGGGCGCGATCGCGGGAGCGGTCATCGGCGGTTCGGGCACCACGCCGGGTCGGGCGGCGTTCGTCGAGTCCACGGGGCTGTGGTCGGGCGTCCTCGGTGGCTTGTTCGCGGCGGCGCTCTACGGCAAGGACGATCGGAGCGACGGCCGTGACGACGCGGCGCTCTTGACCGGCGCCCTGGCCTTGAACGCCGGAGCCATCGGTGGCGCGCTGCTCGCGCGGACGGTGTCGCCCACCATCGCGCGCGTGCGCTTCCTCGACCTCGGGGGCATCGCCGGGGGACTCGTCGCGGGTGGGCTCTACTGGGCGAGCCTCGGTCGTCGCGACGACGCCAACGTCGTCGCGGTCACGGGCCTCACGGGCCTCGGCATCGCGGCCGGCCTCACCACCGCGTGGTTCCTCACGACCGACCTGCCTCGCGACGAGCCCACGTCGAAGCCAGTCGCCGCGTCGTTCGCGCCGACGGTGATGCCCGTGCACGGTGGCGCGACCCTCGGGATCGCGGGCGTGCTCTGACGTGCGTGCGAGGCTCGGGGTCATGCGTCTCTTCGCCATGGGTCTCGCGCTCGCGCTCTCCCTCGCGGTGAGCCCCGTCGCGGCCGACGCGCCTCTTCGCGGCGCGATCGAGGGTTCCATCGGCGTGCTCGGCGCGCGCCCCGATCCGCCGATGTTGCCCGACGCAAGGGGCTACACCCCGGTGCCGTTCTCGGGGGGGTTCGGGTTCGGGGCGCGCTTCGGCGTGCAGCTCGGCCCGATCGTCGCCGTGGACGCGCTGCTGTTCGCCGAGACCGCGTTGCTCGTCGCTGACGCGCGCACCGCTCTCCTGGTCGAGGTCGCGCCCGTGCGGTCGTTCGCGCTCGCGGTCGGAGCCGGCGTCGGCGCGATGTGGACCGCCAACTTCTTCTTCCAGGACCCGTCGGCGAACTTCGTCTTCGGTCTCGCGCGCGTCGAGATCCGGCCCGGCGTCCGGGAGGCGCACGGCGAGCTGGTCTTCGGGATCGAGGGCGCGCTCGGTCGCACGCACCGCGGCACGGTGGCGGAGGGCACGCAGGTCCTCGGCGGTCGCGCGTTCGTCGGCCTGCTGTTCCGCTAGTCCTCGCCGCGGCCCTTGTCGTCGGGGGGCAAGGTCGCCTGCAGCTCGAGCGCGCTCTTGCGGCGCACGCGTGCGCAGCTCGGGCAGCGCCACTCCAGCAAGAGAGCGCCCGCTTCGATGCGCCGCGAGAGACGCCAGCCCTCCCGCGTGAGGACGACCTCGCCGCTGGGCTCGAACGGCGCTGGCAGACCACAGTCGTGGCATGCGAGGGCGTCGGGAGGCATCGGGACACCAAAGCACATCGACGGTTCGGTGCCAGCGTTCCAAGGCGGATTCCAATTCACGAATCGTGCGAGGTTCCGCTCGCGCCGCGCCTTCACTTCACGCGGCTGACGAGGATGATCTTCACCTTGCCCGCCTTGGTCGCGGGGAGGTGGAGGGCCGAGAGCGCCTTGATCACGCAGGGATCGAGCGAAGCGGGCCGCGGCGTCGAGTACCAGCTCACCCCGCCGACGGTGCCGTCGGCGAGCACGTCGAGGTGGTAGTCCATCGACTGGTGGTCGACCGGGTCCGTCTCGGCGGCGGCGTAGCACGCGTTGATCGCCCCGGCGCGCCCCTCGAACGCGGCCTTGAGATCGGCCCACGACACCACGTCGTCGGTGATCGCCGACGCGAGGAAGGCAGTCTTGCCGCCGCTGGGCTTGCCGCTCGCGGTGGGCTTCGCGGGTTCCGGTTTGCCGACAGGGTCCGGCTTGCTCGGGATCGAGATCGGGGGCTTCACGGCGACGGGGCTCGGAGAGGGCGAGGGCGCGAGCGACGCCACCGGGGCGATCACGGTCGCGGAGGGCGTGCTGGAGGGAACGGTGGGGGTCGAAGCGACGGGGGCCGCGCCGACCGCGACGATCGGGGGCACCGTCGGTGGGGGCCGACGCACGACCAGCACCACCGCGACCGCTGCGCCGACGGCGAGCAATGCCACGAGCGGCAGCACCCCCGTTCTTCGGGGCGGGCTCGCCGCGGCTCGTGTGGCGACGGCGCCGGTGGTCGTGGCCGGCTGGCTGGTCGGCGTGGTCTTCGCAGACGCGGACCGAGGCGCAGAGTACGGCTGCGGGACGAACGGGTGCAGCGCCTCGCGGAACTCGGCGGCCGACGGGTAGCGATCCTCGGGTCGCTTCCGCATCGCGCGATCGATGACCGCGACGAGTCCGGGATCGAGGTCTCCGCGCAGGCTCGAGAGGGACAGCGGCGCGTCCTCGACGATGGCGAACAAGAGCGCGTTGACGCTGGGCGCGCTGAACGGCACGCGGCCCGACAGCGCGTGGTAGAGGCTCGCGCCGAGCGCGTAGAGATCGGTGCGCCGATCCACCTCGCGGCCGCGCGCCTGCTCCGGCGCCATGTACTCCGGCGTGCCGACGACGGCGCCGAGGGCGGTGAGCGCGGTCGAGGCGAGGGCCGGGTCGCGGGTCTCGGGGAGCATCAGCTTGGCGACCCCGAAGTCGAGTACCTTGACCACGTCTTCGCTGCCGGCGGCCTGCGTGAGGAACACGTTGTCGGGCTTGATGTCGCGGTGGACGATGCCCATGTCGTGGGCCACCTCGAGCGCGTCGAGCACCTGCATGCCGATGTGCGCGACGCGATCGGCCGGCAGGCGCCCGCGATCGCGGATGCGACCCGCGAGCGACTCGCCGCGCAGCAGGTCCATCACGAGGTACGCTGGCGCGGGCACGGCGCGGAAGTCGGTGACCTGCACGATGCTCGGGTGGGCGAGCGAAGCGGCGGCCTTCGCCTCGCGGTGGAACCGGCGGATGCCCTCGGCGTCTCGGGCCAGCTCGGGGTTCAGCACCTTGACGGCCACCGGTCGCTCGAGGTCGATCTGCACGGCCTCGTAGACCGAGCCCATGCCCCCGCGCCCGATCAGGCGAACGATGCGGTAGCGCCCGCCGAGCACGGCGCCGACCGCCACTTCGCTCGCCACCTGGGTGCCCACTTCACTCCCCACTCCATCAACCTAGCACTCGGTCATTCGAGGCGCTCGAAGGCCCGCAACGAGAGCCGCATGGCGCCCATGCGCGCGAGGAGCCCGGGTCTGCGGCTCGCTTCGCCGATGCGCAGCATCGCCGGCAGGTAGACGCGCTCGCGCGCGATGCCCCCCCGCAGATGCCCGTGATCGGAGAAGCCACCGCGGGTGACCCGTGTCGTGACCGAGACGGCCTCTTCCCACGGGAGCCCGCGGCTCGCGAGGCCGCGCACCACGTCGACGAACTCGGCGCCGTCGACGACCATGCGCGCCGCGATGTGGCGCGCGCCGAGCGTGCGGCGACGGCGGCCGTCGAGCATGGCGTCGGCGGTCTCGAGGCAGAGCGCGCGCCCCTCCTCGTCCTCGTTGGTGCCCGCCGAGCCGAGGGTGGCGATCCCGAGCGGGTGGCGGCGGCCCCGCTCGCGCGGGAGCACGTGACCGTCGACCTCGTGCAGGACCACGCGGTAGGCCTCGCGGGCGGTGGTCATGCGGGCCTTGGCGATCACGACGACGCCGTCGCCCGCCGCCGCGAGCGCGCCGACGCGTGGGCGCACGAGCACGCGCACCGAGCGCAGGTGCTCGAAGCCGAGGCGCGCGCGCATCTGCGAGATGAGCGACATCGGGTCGCGCAGATCGTCGGTCGCGATCCGCTCGTCCTCTTCGTCGTCGGGGATCGCGCGCACGAACTCCTCGGCGAGGCGGTCGGCGAGCGGGTGCTGGTCGGGGAAGCGCAGGGCCGCTCGGCCGTTCACCTCGGGCGTGAACAGCGCGTCGACCAGGGCGAGCTCCGCGCCGAGCTCCTCCAGGCGGTCGCGGTAGACGGCGAGCCAACCCGTGCGCTCGTCGATGGCGCGGGCCGCCGCGTCGACCTCGCCGCGGAGCGCCAGCAGTCGGCCGCGCGCGAGCGGCGGGGCGCTGCCACGGGGCTCGGCGGCGCTGCCGCTCGCGAAGGCGTTCACGATGCGCGCGTGATCCCCGGACTCGCGCTCGAGCGTCGCGAGGAACAGGAGCGAGAACTCCTGCGCCGCGGCGCGCAACAGCGCGTCGAGCGAGCGGGTGCGCGCGCGCAGGTCGGCCTCGACCTCCTTGGGCACGCTGCCCGAAGGGAGCGGCGGCAAGATGGTCACGGCTTCGCTGTCCCCCCCGAGCGCGTTCATCCGCCGTCCGGATCTGCGTCGGTGGAGGACTCGGCGGCATCGGCCGCGCCGTCCCCCGCCTCGCTCGCGGCATCGGTGGGAGCGTCGCTCGGACCGTCGGTGGGGACGTCGGCGCCCGTGTCCGTCGCGACGTCGGGCCCGACCTCGATCGGTCCCGCGTCGGCCGGCGGACATTTGTAGTCCGCCTTCTGACAGGTCCCGAGGGCGAGGATCTGCTCCGGCCCCTCCTCGTCGGCGGCCTTGCGCCGGACGCACTTGCACACGAGGTCTCGTGGCGTGTCGCACTGGGCCGACTCCTCGCACTTGTCGCCGAGCCCCGCCTTCGGGGTCTCGCTCGAGCAGCCCACGAACCCTGCGGCGCTCGCGGCTGCGAGAGCGGAGGCGAGCGCGAGCACGGGCAGGACACGGAACGGCTTCATCGGCCCCTCGGGTGCGCCGCGGCGTGGGCGCGTTGGACGTGGTCTCGAGCGAGGTGGGTGTACACCTCCGTGGTCGCGACGCTGGCATGGCCCAGCATCGCCTGCACCGCGCGCAGGTCGGCGCCGCGCGAGACGAGGTGGGTGGCGAACGAGTGACGCAGCTTGTGGGGCGAGATGGCCCGGGAGATCCCGGCCCCGAGCAGGTGGCCGCGCAGGATCTTGAAGAAGCCCATCCGGGTGAGCGGGCCTCCCCGGGGCGAGAGGAAGACGTAGTCCTCGGCGGGTCGCCCGGACTTCGAACGCTCGGCTGCAGAGGCCACGGCAGGGCGCACCTCGTCGAGATAGCGCCGGACGACCGCGGCCGCCACGTCCGCCACGGGGACCACCCGGCGCTTGCTGCCCTTGCCGAGGGGGGTGACCACCCCCCGCGAGAGGTCGAGGTCGGAGAGGCGCAGGCCACAGAGCTCCGAGACGCGCAGGCCGGCCGCGTACATCAGGGTGATCATCGCGGCGTCGCGGAGGCCGCGCGGCGTGCTCGGATCGGGGGCCGCGAGGAGCGAGTCGACCTCTTCGACGGTCAGGTACACGGGCAGCTTCTTGGTCTTCTTGGGCCCGTCGACGAGCTCGGTCGGGTCCTCGGTCAGCACCCCTTCGCGGCGCAGGAACCCGACGAATCCCCGTACTGCCGAGAGGTGGCGGGCGGACGATCGAGGCGAGAGGCCCTCCTTCTGGGACAGCTTGCGGAGGAACGCCGAGACATCGCCGGCGTCGAGCTCGCGGACGTCCCCGCGGTGGGCGAGCGCGCGCTCCGCGAAGGCCGCGAACTTGGCGAGGTCGCTGCCGTACGCGGCCAGCGAGTTCTTCGCCAGACCACGCTCGACGCGTAGATGGTCGAGGTAGGCATCCACGTGCGGGCCGAGATCCACGCTGATCAGGCAGCATCGCTCACCGAGGTCGTCGGGGCCAACTCTGCCGCCGCCGAGCCCTGCCGCGCTTGACGCGAGGTGGGCGGGCTCCTTATGCCTTCGGCTCGAAGCGACACGGCTCAGAACCCCTGACAGGAGTCCGACATGGGTCTTCACCTCGGCAGCATCGCCCCCGATTTCGAGCAGGATTCGACCGACGGCCGCATCAAGTTCCACGACTGGATCGGCAAGAGCTGGTGCGTGCTGTTCAGCCACCCGAAGGACTTCACCCCGGTGTGCACCACCGAGCTCGGCTACGTGGCCAAGGTCAAGGCGGAGTTCGAGAAGCGCAACGCCAAGGTGATCGCGCTCTCCGTCGACCCGGTGGATTCGCACCAGCGCTGGGTGGGCGACATCGAGGAGACGCAGGGCAGCAAGCTGAACTACCCGATCCTCGCCGACGCCGACCGCAAGGTCGCGACGCTCTACGACATGATCCACCCCGAGGCGAACGACACCCTCACGGTGCGTTCGGTGTTCGTGATCGACCCCAACAAGAAGATCCGCCTCACCATCACCTATCCGGCGAGCACCGGCCGCAACTTCGAGGAGATCCTCCGGGTCATCGACTCGCTGCAGCTCACCGACCACCACTCGGTGGCGACGCCGGCCAACTGGAAGGACGGTGACGATTGCGTGATCGTTCCGTCGCTCCAGGACGAGAAGATCATGAAGGAGAAGTTCCCGAAGGGGTGGAAGGCCCTCAAGCCCTACCTGCGAATGACGCCCCAGCCGAACAAGTGAACGAAGCGCGAGCGAAGTGAACAGCGGCCGCCTCCACGGGCGGCCGCTCCAGCAACAAGTGAGCGAACCCCGGGCTGAAGCCCGGGGCACCGACTGCGAGGGCAAGCCCGCCGTTCGGCGGGCTATCCCTTCGGTACGGCACTGGACGTCCACTCCTGCTCGACAGGGCCGCGAATCGCGCTAGAACTCCGCCCCCATGCGCTTCGTGGTCCTGTCCGCCCTCCTCTGCGCCTCGGGCGTGGGCTGCGCGTACGACCTCGATTCGTTCACCGCCACCGAGGAGGCCAGCGACGCCGCCGCGGATGGCGCGCGCGACTCCGCGTTGGGCGACGCGGTGACGACCGACTCGGTGACGACCGACTCCGCGGTCGTCGACGCGCTCGACGACACGCCCGACGACGAGGCGGGTGTCAACGTCACCACGTGCAAGAGCGCGGCCGACTACGCGGGGTGCTTCGCGTGCTGCGCCACCAGGCTGCCGGCGGGCGCCAAGAAGACCTGGCAACAGGCCGGCGACTGCCTCTGCAACGGCGCGCACTGCAAGAGCAAGTGCGCCGACACGGCGTGCTCGAAGAAGGACCTCTCGAGCCCCGACGTCGCCTGCGCCAAGTGCCTCGCCTCCGCGCTCGCCGGCAGTTGTGGCAAGGCGGTCGCGCAGGGCAAGCAGTTCCAGGCCTGCGTCGCCGCCTGCCCCGGCGGCGGCGGCGGCGACTGAGGACCACCTCGAGGAACTAGAAGCGGAGCTCGGGCGCGAGGTCGCGCACGCGCGGGTACACGCGGTCCTTGGGCGAGAGCGTGGGCTCCGCGACCGGCCACGGGATCCCGAGATCGGGGTCGTCCCACGCGACGCCGTGCTCGTGGGCCGGGGCGTAGAAGTCGTCGACCTTGTAGTGGACGATCGCGGTGTCGCTCACGACCTGGAAGCCGTGCGCGAAGCCGCGCGGCACGAGCAGCTGGTGGTGGTCCTCGGCGCCGAGCACCTCGGAGATCCACTGGCCGTACGTGGGCGAGCCGGCACGCAGATCGACAGCGACGTCGAAGATGACCCCCTCGAGCACCGAGACGAGCTTGGTCTGGGTGGCGGGCTTCTGGAAGTGCAGCCCGCGGAGCACGCCGCGCGAGGAGCGCGACACGTTGTCCTGCACGAAGCGGAGCGGCTTGCCGTCGAGGCCGACGAGGCCCGCCTCGGCGAACCGCTGCTCGCTGTGGAGCTCGAAGAAGAACCCACGTGGATCGCCGAACACCTTGGGCTCGACGCGGACGACCTCGGGGATGCGGCTGGGTACGATGCGCATTGGCGCGCCGAGGCTAGCCGTGGTTAGCCTCCGCCGCATCATGCAGAAGTGGCCCAGCCTCGCCCTCGGCGCCCTGTCTCTCGTCGCGTGCAAGGACCCCGCGAAGGACCCGCCCGCGACCGGCCCGCTGGCCTCGAACAGCGCGCCTTCGCAGGGCTCTTCTCCGGCGGTCGCGAGCGCTTCGGCACCCGTCGTGGCGAGCACCGCGCCGAGCGTGTCGGCCGCGCCGGCGGCCTCCGGGAGCGGCGCGGTCGTCGCGTTCACCCTGCGCGCTCCCGTGGTCGGTGACGAGACCGAAGAGCGGGAGCAGCTCGAGGTGCACCTGGCCCTCGAGGTCGGCGCAGGCGCCAAGACCAAGGGCGTCGAGCTCACGCAGAAGGACGCGATCGTCCGCAAGACGAAGGTGCTGGCGGTCGACGGCAAGGCGGTGACCAAGCTGCAGGTCACCTACGTGGAGCGCTCCGAGTCCGTGTCGCAGAACGGCAAGGAGAAGAAGGGTCAGAGCCCGATCGCGGGTCACACCTTCGTCCTCACCGCGCGGGACGGGAAGATCGAGATCGCCGACGACAAGGGCGCCGCCGTCCCCGCCGACGAGGCGCGCTTCGTCCTGCGATCCCACCGCGCGCTCGGCAAGCCCGACGCGGTGCTCTCCGGTCTGCCCGCGTCGCTCCGGATCGGCGACGAGGTGCCGACCCTCGGGGCGGCTCTCGAGCAGCGCATGCACGGGCAGGGCGACGGCGCCCCCAGCTTGTCCGACGTCAAGGTGAAGCTCGCCTCGCTCGCGGACGGGGTCGCCGTGTTCGACCTCTCGTTCACCATGAAATCGAGCAGCAAAGGGGGCTCGACCACCGAGTCGCGGCTCAAGGGCACCCTGCGGGTCCGGACCTCCGACGCCCTGGTCGCGGCCCTCGTCCTCGAGGGGACCATCGCCATCCTGTCCACCGACGCGAAGGGCAAGACGACCGGCACGGGCGACATGAAGATGAGCTTCCTGGCCAAGCGCTGAACAGGCAGGGCCGAAGCCCGGCTTTTCCCCGGTTTTCTCGGGTTTCGAGGGTCGAAAGTCGTTGTCGGGCACTGGACGCCCGACTAGGGTCCCGGGACCTGAATGGCCGAGACGACCGACGACCCGACGAACGGCAAGGGCCCCTCTCTCCCGCCGGTCCCCCCGCCTCCGCCAGGCGGCGCTGCGGCTGGGCCAGGGGGCA
>JAEUKC010000126.1:0-6900 GCA_016794445.1 Myxococcales bacterium | reverse complement strand
TGGCTTCGCGCACCCTTCGTGCGACCCTTCTTCGGTGGCGGAGGCCGGCATCGAGAGCACCACGCCGGGGGTCGGGAGCCTGCTCGGCAAGTACCGGGTCGAGAGCGTCCTCGGCAAGGGAGGCATGGGCATCGTCGTCGGCGCGCGCCACGAGACCCTGAACCACCGGGTCGCGATCAAGATCCTCTCGTCCACTGGTCGCGCCCAGCCGACCGCGCTCGCTCGCTTCCTCCGCGAGGCGCGCGCCACCATGGAGCTCAAGTCCGAGCACGTGGTGCGCATGCTCGACGAGGGCACGACCGAGGTTGGCGCGCCCTACCTGGTCATGGAGTACCTCGAGGGCGAAGACCTCATGCACGCCCTCGCGGCGCGCGGGCCGCTGCCGGTCGACCAGGCCGTGGAGCACCTGCTGCAGGCTTGCGACGCGATGGCCGAGGCCCACGCCAACGGCATCGTCCACCGCGACCTCAAACCCGCGAACCTCTTCCTCACGCGGCGCGCCGACGGGCGCACGCTCGTGAAGGTGCTCGACTTCGGCATCTCCAAGCTCACGAGCGACGAGTCCGACAACGAGCTCACCGAGACGCTCGCGATGCTGGGGTCGCCCACGTACATGTCGCCCGAGCAGATCCGCAGCGCCAAGACGGTCGATCACCGCACTGACGTCTGGTCGCTCGGGGTCGTGCTGTTCCGCCTGCTCACCCAGTCCACGCCGTTCGTGGGGCAGGGGGCGATGGCCATGTGCTCGTCGATCCTGAACGACCCGCCGCAGTCTCCGCGCGCGTTGCGCCCCGAGCTCCCCCTCGCTCTCGAAGAGGTCATCCTCCGCTGCCTCGAGAAGGACCCGGCGCGCCGCTATCCGGACATGACCGAGCTCGGTCGCGCGCTCGCGGCGTTCGCGCCCGACGGCGTCACGGCCGCGCGGTTCCGCACCGCCCCGCTCTCGGCGTTGCCCGTGCCCTCTGGCCCGGTGAGCGCCGCCGTGATCTCGGACCCGGGCACGCAAGCGGCGCTCATCACGCACCACAGCGTCGCGACCACCCGCCCGAAGCGCTGGCCTCTCGCCCTCGGCTTCGTGCTGGTCGCGGGGGTGTCCTTGGTGGCGGGCCTCGCGCTGCGTGGCAAGGAGAGCGTCGACAAGGTTGCACCGCCGCTCGAGAAGCCCGTCGTCGCGGCGCCTTCGCCTTCGCCGATCGCTTCGGCCACGCCGTCGGTCGCCCCGTCGGTCGAGCCGTCCGCGAGCGTGGTCGCGTCGGCCAAGCCGTCGGTGGTCCCCACCAAGATCGCCCCCAAGCCCGCCGCTTCCGCCACCGTCACCTCGAAGACCAAGCCCAAGAACTGGGGAGGGGCCATCGATGATCCGCTCTGAACGCTGGGTCGCGTTCCTGGTGCTCGCGCTCGCCGGCCCCGCCTTCGCTGCGCCCTCTTCGGTCGAGAAGTCCACCGCCGATGCCCTCTTCAAGGAGGGCAAGAAGCTCCTCGACGCCAAGGACTACGACGCCGCCTGCCCCAAGCTCGCGGACAGCGCGCGCCTGCAACCCGGCGGCGGCGTGCAGCTCGCCCTCGCGCTCTGCCACGAGGGCCAGGGCCGCCTCGCGACCGCGTGGAACGACTACCGCGAGGCGCTCGCCTTCGCCAAGCGCGACAAGCGACAGGACCGCGAGGACATCGCCACGGCCAAGCTCGCCGAGCTCGAGCCGCGCATCGCCAAGCTCACGATCCAGCTGTCCGACGGCGCCAAGGCCCAGAACCCGACCGTGAAGCTCGACGACGCCGTCCTGCCCTCGGCCTCGTTCGGCGTCGCGATCCGCGTCGACCGCGGCAACCACACGATCGTGGTGAGCGCCGCGGGCAAGACCCCGAAGACCATCGACCTGCCGATCGCCGACAAGGACGAGAAGACCGTCGTCGTCGCGCCGCTCGCGGACGAGCCGCAGAAGCCGGCCGAGCCCGGGAAGCCGAGCGAGCCGGTGAAGCCCGTCGACACCGCGCCTGCGAGCGCTCCGTCGCGCGTGGGCCCGCTCGTCCTCGGCGGCACGGGGATCGTGCTCGTGGGCCTCGGCGCCTTCTTCGGCGTCAAGGCGATGTCCACCTCGAGCGACGTGCGCGCGAACTGCCCGGGCGGCGCGTGCACGAGCCCCGAGTGGGTCGACAAGAACGACGACGCGCGCCGCTCCGCGCTGTTCGCGAACCTCGGCGTGGGCATCGGCGCCCTCGCGCTCGCGGGCGCCGCCGTGTGGTGGTTCGCGACCCCCAAGGAGCCCGTGGCCGTCAGCGTGGGACCGACCGAGGTGCGCATGGTGGTGCGATGGTGAAGCGATCCAGGGTGGCGCTCGCGTTCGCGACGCTGGCCAGCGTGGCGGTGGGCTGCCAGCTCGTCGCCAGCATCGAGGACGTGCACTACGACCCGAGCGACGCGCAGCCGAGCGAGGCGCTCGCCGAGGTCGGCGACACGAGCGACAGCAGCGTCCTCGACGCCGCGGACTCCTCGGCCGTCGACACCGGCGACTCGACCACCCTGGACACGGCCGACACCAAGGACACCACGGTCACCGACAGCGACGCCAGCGTGCCCGAGGCAGAGACCGGCCCGGCTCCGTGCCCGAGCAAGGCCGGCACCACGGCCATGGTCCGGGTCCCTTCGTCGAAGGGCAGCTATTGCATCGACGTGAACGAGGTCACCATCACCCAGATGGAGCTCTACGACGGGCTCACCCTCACGGCACCGCCTGGGCTCCCGGCGCGCTGCGCGGGGATCTGGAAGCGTTGGTACCGGCGGTTCGCGGTCGGGACCGATCCGCCGGTCGTGGCGGACGAGCCGGCGATCAACGCCAACTACTGCCAGGCGTTCGCCTACTGCAAGTGGGCGGGCAAGCGGCTCTGTCGCGCGCTCGACACGAGTGGCCCGGCCGCGCCCATCAACAGCGAGCTGTTCTGGGCGTGCAGCAACGCGGGGGCCAGCACCCGACCCTACGGCGCGACCTACGCCCCCAAGAGCTGCGACGTGGAGTCTGGACGCAGCACCCCCGCCAGCATCGGGCTTG
Source organism: Myxococcales bacterium (assembly GCA_016794445.1). Taxonomy (GTDB): domain Bacteria; phylum Myxococcota_A; class Polyangia; order Polyangiales; family JADJMO01; genus JADJMO01. The sequence goes on along the minus strand of JAEUKC010000126.1, from coordinate 3,856 downwards.
CTCCGAAGTGCCACGGCACGTCGACACCGTACGACAAGGTCTTCAACCTCATCGGCAGCGCCGAGGAGTGGTCGGACGAGTGCGTCGACCCTACCCCGCCGGCCAAGCCCAAGTGCACCGCGCGCGGGGGCTACTTCGGCAACTCGAGCACCGACGCCCTGTGCGCCCAGACGGTCACGTACAACGTCGACTCGGAGTTCGCGTCGCTCGGCTTCCGCTGCTGTGCCGATTGATCACGCCGCGCCGACGCCGCCGCGGCACACCTGCGCGAGCCGCACGAGCTTCTGCTTGGCCTCGCCCACGTAGGGGTTGTCCTTGTCCCAGGCGTAGCCGGCGAGGATCGAGCAGATGTAGCGGCGGATGCGCTCGCTCTGCTTCCGCTCGTCGTAGAAGATGATGTCCTGCAGCTCGCCCGTGTACCAGGTCTCGACGAAGCCGCGGAACGTCTCCACGCCGAGCCGCAGCGGGGCCTCGAAGTCGGATTTCCAGTCGACCTTCTCGCCGCGCAGCTCGCGTTCGGCCGCGGCCACCGCGAGGTGCGACGACTTCATCGCGATCGTCACGCCGGACGAGAACACCGGATCGAGGAACTCGGCCGCGTTGCCGAGCAGCGCGAACCCCGGGCCGCACATCGTCGACACGTTGGCCGAGTAGCCCCGCAGCTCGCCGACGGGGATCGCGGGGGTGGCGTCGGCGAGGAGGCGCAAGAGGCCCGGATCCTGCCGCCCGAGCGTGAACAGCTTCTCCTCGTGCGTGCCCGACATGGCCTGCAGGAACGAGTCCTCCGCCACGACGCCGAACGAGGCCTTGCCGTTGCTGAACGGGATGAGCCAGAACCACACCTCGTGGTGCTCGGGGTGCACGACGATGCGGATCTTCTGTCGGTCGAAGGCCCCCGAGGGGATGCGGTCGTGGATCTGGGTGTAGAGCGCCGAGCGGGTGGGCAGGCGCGAGGGCGACTCGAGCCCGAGCAGCCGCGGCAGCGTGCGCCCGAAGCCGCTGGCGTCGAGCACCAGCTTCGGCCGGAGCTCCTCGACGGCGCCGCTCGCGTCGCGCGCGACGAGGCGCGGACCGTTCGTGAAGTCGGCGGCCGTGATCTCCACCTCGTAGCGCACCTCGGCGCCCATCTTCTCGGCGGCGTCGATCAGGATCTTGTCGAAGTCGCCGCGCGGCACCTGGAACGTGAACCCTGGGCCGGCGCAGGACTTCTGCGCGAAGTTGAACTCCGAGTACTCGGAGCCGCGGGTGAAGGCCGCGCCGTTCTTGAACTGGAAGCCGCCCGCGAGCACCGGCTCGAGGAGCCCCGCCTGCTCCACGAGCTCGAGCGACTGCGCGAGCAGGCTCTCGCCGATCGAGAACCGCGGGAACCGCTGGCGCTCGAGGACGACGACCGAGAACCCCCGCTGCACGAGCAGCGCCGCCGCGATCGAGCCCGAAGGTCCGGCGCCGATGATGGCGACGTCCTTCTGCGCGGTCACTTGCCGAGCTCCTTCTCGAGGCGCGCGATCTCCGCGTCGATCTCCTCGGCGGCCTCTTCGTCGCCGAAGTTGGCGCGCTTCTGCGCGGCGTAGAGCGTGGTGAGCGCCTTGCTCTTGTCGCCCCGCAGCTCGTCGATCCGCGCCATGCGCTGGAGACCATCGGAGACGCCGGGGAAGTCGCGGTTCAGGGCGCCGCACTTCTTCTCGGCCTCGTCGTACTTCTTGGCCTTGATGAGCTTGTCGATCGCCGACGTGGCCTCGTCGAGCGCGTCGTAGTCGATCCCCTGGCCGAACGGGCTGCTCTCCATGTCGGCGGCGAGGGTCTTCTGCTCCTCGACGGCGACCTTGCGCTGTTCCTCGGCGACCACCGCCTTGCGCACGTTGTCGACGCGGCGCGCCTTCTGGGCCACGTCACGCTTCTTGCGCCGCTTCTCCTGGGCGCGCTTCTGTCCGGGGTTCGCAGGCATGGTCCGGGTGTATACGATGCGCCGCTCCCGTGGAAGCCGAACCCAAGCCCGCAGACACCCCCGAGGGTGAGATCCTCCCCGAAGACCCGGAGCTGTACTGGCTCCACCACACCTATCGTGGGGAGGGGGAGCGGCAGCTGACGGTTCGTGCGGTCATCGCCGGGATGCTCCTCGGCGGCGTGATGTCGCTGTCGAACCTGTACATCTCGCTCGTCACGGGCTGGAGCTTCGGCGTCACCATCACCGCCGGCATCCTCGCCTTCGTCATCTTCAAGCTGCTCGCGCGGATCGGGCTCGTGAAGACCGAGTTCGGGATGCTGGAGAACAACGCCATGCAGTCGGTGGCGAGCGCGGCCGGCTACATGACGGGCGGTGGCACCGTGGCGGCGATCCCCGGGCTCATGCTGCTCACGCACTCCACGGTGCCGTCCCACCAGATCTTCCTCTGGATCACCGGCATCGCGTTCCTCGGCGTCTTCATGGCGATCCCCATGAAGCGGCAGATGATCAACCACGAGCAGCTGCGCTTCCCGTCGGGCATCGCGGCCGCCGAGACCCTGCGCAGCCTCCACCCCGTGCACGACGGCACCGAGAAGGAGGGCCCCAGCGAGGGCGAGCTGCAGGCCAAGGCCCTCCTCTGGTCGGGCATCGTCGGCGCGGTCTCCACCTGGCTCCGCGAGGCCAAGGCCACGTGGTGGCCCAAGTTCCTGCACATCCCCGAGAAGATCGTCCTCCCGTTCACCTTCAAGGGCGCGCCGCTCCTCAAGTGGACGATCGCGTTCGACACGAGCCTGCTGCTCTTCGCGGCCGGCGGGATCATGGGCTTCCGCGCGGCCTGGAGCATGATGCTCGGCGCGGCGATCAACTACTTCTACCTCGCCCCCAAGGGCGTGAGCCTCGGTCAGATCCCGATCGAGAAGCTGGGCCAGGGCAGCATCGTCAAGTTCACCGTCTGGTTCGGCGCCTCGCTGATGCTCACGAGCGGTCTGCTCGCCTTCGCGTTCTCGTGGCGCCAGATCGCCCGCGCGCTCGCCGGCGTGAAGACCCTCTTCGGTGGCAAGGCCGACGAGGACGACCCGCTCGCGGCGGTCGAGGTGCCCTCGAGCTGGTTCGTCATCGGCACGCTCGCGGTCGCGCCGGTCGTCATCCTCTGCGGCTCGCTGTTCTTCGGCATGAAGTGGTGGCTCACCGCGCTCTGCATCGTCCTCTCGTTCTTCCTCGCCATCGTGGCGTGCCGCGCCACCGGCGAGACCGACACCACCCCGGGCAGCGCGCTCGCCAAGATCACCCAGATCGGCGCCGGCGTGGCCGCGCCGGGCAGCGTCACCACCAACCTCATGGCCGCCAACGTCAGCGCCGGCATCGCGCTGCACTCGGCCGATCTGCTCACCGACCTCAAGAGCGGCTATCTGCTCGGCGCCAAGCCGCGCCAGCAGTTCTACGCCCAGTTCTTCGGTGTCATCGCGGGCAGCGCGTTCGTCGTGCCGGCGCTGCGCCTGCTCGTGCCCGACTGGACCGTGCTCGGCACGCGGTTCCCCGCGCCGGGCGCGCTCTCCTGGTCGGCGGTCGCCAAGGTGCTGGCCGGTGGCGTCCGCGAGCTCTCCGGCCCCGCGCGGTGGCTCATCGTGATCGGCGGCATCACGGGCATCGTGCTGGTGCTGGTCGAGCGCGCGTTCCCCAAGAAGAAGGAGTGGATCCCCTCCGCGATCGGCCTCGGCCTCGCGTTCACGCTCCCGTTCTGGAACTGCATCTCCATGTTCTTCGGCGCCTGCGTGGCGCTCGCCATCGAGCGGCGCAACAAGGCGTTCGCCGAGCGCTGGGTCGTGCCGGTCAGCTCCGGCATCATCGCCGGCGAGAGCCTCATCGGCATCGTCATCGCCGGCCTCGTCGCCGCGAAGATCTTCCAGCAGT
>JAEUKC010000125.1:0-7110 GCA_016794445.1 Myxococcales bacterium | reverse complement strand
CAGATCAAGACCCAGAGCGCCGGCCTCAAGGCGGAGCTCGACGCACACCAGGCGGCCCTCGACGGCTACCGCGACCAGCTCGCCAAGTTCGAGGACGAGGCCAAGGAGACGGTCGGCGCCGTCGCCAAGCGCAACTTCGGCCTGGTGAAGGACAAGCTCACCACCCTGGTCATGCGCGCCGAGGTCGGCATCATCGATCAAGCGTGGAAGGAGCGGGACGTTCGCAAGCTCATCCTGCGCGACCGCCAGGTGGAGCTGAAGGACGCCGAGAAGCTCCTCGACGACGAGCTCAAGCAGATCAACAACGACGGGGCGGGGTTCGAGTGACCATGCGCAAATCGATGAGCCTTCGGGGCGTGAGCGCCCTCGGGATCGTGCTCGCGGGGCTCGGCGTGAGCGGCCTCGGGTGGTCGCAGGCTGCCAAGCCCCCTGCCGCCAAGCCTGCGGCTTCGGCGAAGCCCTCGGCCTCGGCCAAGCCGACCGCGGCCAAGCCCACCCCCGTCGGCAACCTCCCGCCCGTCAACATGGACGGCACGCCCCCGGGCGCGTTCGAGGTCCAGAACCAGAAGGGCCCCGGGCTCCCGGTGGTCATCACCGTCAAGCCGTGGCCGTCGCAGGCGCTCGGCGCCGTCGCGGCCCCCGCGGCGAGCGGCACGGGCAAGCCACAGGTGGTGAGCGATCTGCCGCCTCCCACCAACGCGCAAGAAGAAGCCCTCTACGACCTGCAGAAGCACGCCGATCTCTACAAGAAGGGCGCGGGCGGGTACGCCAAGGCCGTCGGACAGATCATCCGCCAGCGCTACGAGGCCAAGCGCAAGGCGCGCCTGTCGTCGCTGCAGGAGTCGATCGACCGCGACCAGGCGGAGCTCAAGAAGGCCCGCCTCGACACGATGGAGCGCCTCAAGGCGTTCCTCGCCAAGTACCCCGACGTCGCCGAGCACACGCCGAGCGCCATGTTCCGCCTCGCCGCGCTCTACGAGGAGCAGGCGATCGACACCGACATCGACCCGAGCGACCCCAAGTACGTCGAGAAGATCCGCGCGGCGTACGAGCCCGCCGAGAAGCTCTACCGCGAGGTCATCCTCCGCTTCCCGAGCTACACGCAGCGCGCCTCGGTGCAGTTCTTCCTCGGCGCCCTCCTCTCCGACACCGGCCGAGGGCCCGAGTCGCAGTGGGTGTGGCGCGCGCTCGTCTGCAGCAACCACTACCAGTTCCCCCTGCCCGCGCCCGCCAACGACGCGGAGGCCAAGGCGCGCGAGAAGTGGAAGGACGGCGTCCCCCCGATGCCGCAGGACCACGACACCAAGTACTGGGACGACTGGCGGACCAACCACTACACGCCGGCCGATCCCAAGAAGAAGGCCAAGCCGCCGGCGAAGCCCAAGCCGGGCGCCAAGGCCGCGCCGGTCGTGACCGACACCGAGGACAGCTACAAGGACGTCTACCCGGACGACTGCGTGGCCATCCCCGCGCCGATCCCGCTCGGCCAGGACGAGATGCCGTTCCTCGCGCAGACGTGGTGGCGCCTCGGCGAGTTCCACTACAGCCGCGGCGACGAGGCGGCCGAAGAAGAGGGCTACTTCGGCGCGAGCCCCTACCGCTACAACCGCGCGTTGCGTGCCTACGAGCACGCCGTGAAGACCTCCAATGAAACGGTGAAGGTCTTCACGATGTACAAGATCGCGTGGACTTACTACAAACAGCAGCGATACAACGCCGCGCGCACGCAGTTCCTCGCGCTGCTCGCCTACTTCGACGAGAAGGAGAAGAAGGGCGGCCAGTCGGGTGACCTGCAGATGCGCCAGGACGCGTGGGACTACATCGCGTCGGCGCTCACCTACCTCGACATGGAGGGCCCGGGGCCCGACGAGCCGTTCATCGAGCGCGAGGACGTGTTCGGTCTCTTCAGCGGCAAGGAGCTCGAGAAGAAGCTCGAGATCGCCGTCGACCGCGTGCAGGACCCGAAGCTCGTCCCGCAGGACAAGCCGTGGACCCCGAAGATCTACAAGGCGCTCGCCGCCGAGTTCGAGTCGGACGAGGTCCAGGGCAACGCCATCAAGACCTACGAGCTGATCCTCAAGAAGTACGAGTGCGATCCGGAAGCCCCGCTCTTCCAGAAGAAGATCGCCGATCTCTACGACTACCTCGCGCTCAAGGCCGAGGCCAAGTCCGAGAAAGAGGAGTACGCGAGCAAGGCGCTCGAGGCCCGCACCAAGCTGCTGAACTACGTCGGCAAGGACAGCAAGTGGGTCGAGTGCAACAAGAACAACCCGGACGCGATCCGTCAGGCCGAGACCCTGATGAGCGACGGCGTGAAGTACTCGGCGAGCAAGCACACCGCGCTCGCCCGCGAGTACATCTCCAAGGCGGGCAACTACCCGGAGGGCAGCAAGGACCGCAAGGACTGGCTGCAGAAGGCGCGTGAGGAGTACAAGCTCGCCGAGAAGGGCTGGACGGCCTACCTCGCGCAGGACGTCGACGCCCCCGACAGCTACGAGTCCAAGTACTGGATCGCCGACAGCCGCCACAAGGCGGTGAAGATCACCTACCTGCTCGGCGAGAAGCTCGACCCGGCGCAGGTCAAGAACGCCCGCGACGCGGCCGTCGAGGTGCGCGACAGCGTGCTCGACGACAAGTACCTGCGCTACGCCGCGTACTTCGCCGTCGAGGTCTACGACCTCCTCGCCAAGGAGGGCTTCGACGCCCACAAGAACGCGGGCTGCCTCCCCGGCAACGGGCTCGAGGTGATCGACTCGCCGCTCGACGAGCCCGGCGACGCGTGCCGCCCCGACAGCGAGAAGGACGCGCGCGAGAAGAAGCGCATCTGGGTGCGCCCGATCCCCGACAACGTCGTCTCGACGCTCAAGGAGCGCGAGGAGTACGTGTCGAAGGTCCCCGAGTCGCTCGACCTCGACAAGAACTCGCTGCCCTTCCGCTACTTCATCGCGGACGCCCTCTACCGCTACGGCCGCTTCGACGAGGCCACGCCGCGCTTCGAGGCCCTCTGGAACGAGCAGTGCGGCAAGAGCGACACGGGCTACGAGGCCTGGTACCGCCTCGTCGTCATGTCGAACCTCCGCGAGGACAGCAAGCGGAGCAAGTCGCTCAGCGACGCGGCCAAGGCCAAGTCGTGCGCGATGACGCCGGAGCAGAAGATCAAGGAGAAGGCCCTCATCGAGGGCACCGACATCAACGCGCTCTTCAAGGAGGCCGACGAGGCCTACGCGGCGGCCGAGAAGGAGACCGATCCCAAGCTCAAGGCCGCCAAGTACCGCGAGGCCGCGGCCAAATACGAGGCCGCCCTCAAGGTCGCGCCGTCGCGCCCCGAGGCGCCCCGCGCCGCGATCAACAGCGCGTACTGCTACAAGCAGGTCAACGAGTACAAGCGCGCGGCCGAGGTCTACCGGTTCTTCCTCGACAAGTACGGCAAGGAAGAAGACCTGATCGCCTACCGCGACGGCGACCCGAAGAAGGGCATCAAGAAGGACCCCGAGCAGTTCAACACGCGCCTCGACTACACGAAGAAGGCGCTCGGCGAGCTCGGTCGCACCTACCTGCAGGCCTTCGACTACGCGAACGCCGCCAAGCTCTTCGAGGAGAAGACCGGCCGCAAGCTGCTCGACGAGGCCGAGCGGCGCGACTCCGCGTTCACCGCGGTCGTGCTGCAGGCCAACCTCGGCAACCGCGACAAGATGCTCGCGGCCCGCACCAAGTTCCTCGAGTTCAAGCCCCCGGCCAGCGAGACGGCGGAGATCGACTTCATCGTCGCCACCTTCGAGTACAACCAGTGGAAGCAGGACCCGAAGAACGCGGGCCAGCGCGCCAAGGCGACCGCCGCGCTCGACACCTACTACACCAAGTACAAGGGCCAGGGCCCCGCGCTCCGCTACGTCGTCGAGATCTCGTACGACATGGCGCTGCTCCGCAAGGAGGGCGGCGAGGCCTCGTTCCGTGACTGGTACAAGAAGACCAGCGAGGCGTTCCTCGCCTACAAGGCGCAGAACAAGGACGCGGTCGGCACGCGCTACGCGGACATGGGCGCCGAGGCGGCCTACTTCTTCGTGAACGAGCAGATCGAGAAGGAGTGGGACCCGCTCCCCGGCGGTCAGCCGCGCTTCAACTACCAGGGCACGGCCGACAAGGTCGTCAAGCAGCTCGAGATCGACGACAAGAAGCGCGTCAAGTTCATCGACGACCTCGAGAACATCAACAAGACCTACGTCAGCAAGAAGTGGTTCCCGATCGTCAACGCCCGCCAGGGTTCGGTCGACGACCAGATGCGCACCGCCCTCGCCAAGTCGAAGGTGGAGGTGCTCGACCCGGCGACCGCGAAGAAGATCAAGGACATCGAGGACAAGGCACAGAAGATCCTCGACGACCCGAAGGCGAGCGACGAGTCCAAGGGCCAGGCGGCCGCCCTGCTCGAGAAGGCAGACGCGATCCGCCAGAACACGAACAAGGCCTGGAAGGACAAGCGCAAGCAGTACTACGACGTGCTCGAGCCCGAGATGATCGACCGCTACGCCCGCGCGTACATCCGCGGCAAGCAATTCGACGTGAAGGACGTCTGGGTCACCAAGGCGGTGCAGCGGCTCGCCTACTACACCGACCAGCTCGAGGACACGAAGATGCGGCTCTACCTCGCCACCGTCGAGAAGGACCTGCCGCCCTTCAAGTACAAGGACCAGATGTTCAAGCAGGCGCGTCCGGGTTCGATCGAGGCGCCGGTCCCGACACCGGAGACCTCCGTCATCACCGCGCCGCCGCCCGCTACCACGGAGACGAAGTGATGACCCGGCTCGTCACCCGCCTCCTCGGCCTCGGTCTGGTCGCCGCGCCGCTCGTGCTGGCCGGCGCGTGCGGCAGCAAGACCCCGGCGAACTCGGCAAAGGCTGGCGCCAGCGGCAGCGCGTCCACGGCGAACGACAAGGTCGAAGCCGCCAAGGCTGCGGACACCTCGGTCAGCAGCGACGCGCCGCCTCCTCCCCCGCCTGCAGCGGCGGAGGGCAGCGACCTCACCGGCGACGCGCTCACCCAGTACAACGCAGGTCGAGCGGCCTACGAGGCCGGTGATCTGAGCGGCGCGTCGACCGCCTTCCAGAAGGCGGCGAGCTCCGCGCCGAAGAACGCCCAGGTGCAATACGCCCTCGGGCTCACCTTCGAGCGCATGGGCAAGCAGTCGGACGCGCTCGAGGCCTACCGCAAGGCCAACACCTTCAACCCCGAGTGGGCGTCGCCCGCGGCGGCCTACGCGTTCCTCCTCTACAACACCGGCTCCAAGACCGAGGCCGAGTCCAAGCTCCAGGACTGGACCGCCAAGGTCAAGGACCCGAAGAACAGCTACGGCTTCAAGGTGGCGCTCGGCGAGATCAAGTCGCTGCAGGGCGACAGCGCCGCCGCGCAGCAGCTCGCCGGCGACGTGCTCACCCTCGAGGGCAAGTACGCCGACGCGATGGTGCTCATCGCGCGCGACCACTACCGCCGCGGCCGCCTCGATCTCTGCAAGTACGTGCTCTCCGCGATCCTCGACGGCCAGCAGACCCAGGAGGAGAAGGACAAGGGCCTGCCCGCCAAGGCGAACCCGCCGCGCGCGGCCGCCCACCCGGACGCTCACTACCTGCGGGCCGTCATCCTCCAGAAGGCCGGCGAGCGCCTCGAGGCCGCGAAGTGGTTCGAGAGCGCCAGCAAGCTGCGCCCCGACCTCTTCGACGCCCACCTGCAGCTCGGCCTGATCCGGCTCGAGGCGAACGACGCCGAGGGCGCGGTCGGCCCGCTGCAGAAGGCGGTGCAGTTCTCCGCCGGTACCGCCTCGGAGATCAACGCGCGGACCCACCTCGCCCTCGGCGAGGCCTACCGGCTCGTGGGTGGCAAGGCGGCCGAGGCCAAGACCCAGTACAACTGGGTGGTCGGCAGCACGAGCGCCGACTCCAAGATCAAGGCGCGGGCCATGTACAACCTCGGCCTGCTCTACTTCCTCACGCCCGGCATCGACGGCCTCGTCGACACCGCGCGCTACGACAAGTCGGTCGACTACTGGAACCAGTACAAGACCGCCAAGGGCACCGCGAACAGCGCCGACTGGCCGAACGACGCCGACGACCTCATCGAGCAGGCTCGCCGCGCGCGCGCCGCCGCGGCCGCCGGTGGTGGCGGCGCGGGTGGCACCACGCCCAAGCCCGCCACGCCCACGCCCACCGCTTCGGCGAAGCCCGCGACGCCGGCCCCGGCGCCGAGCGCCTCCGCGAAGCCGGCGACCCCCGCGCCGAGCGCGTCGGCCAAGCCCGCCACCCCCGCCCCCTCGGCGAGCGCGAAACCGGCAGCGTCCGGTGGCGCCGTCAAGGACAAGTTCTAGACTACGGTTCCGGGCTGCAGTCTGGAACCAAGGTCTCCCCTCGCTGTCCGTCTCTCCAGGAGTCCCCATGAAGCTGTCTCACTTCCTCCTCGGTTCCGTCTTCGTCGCCGCCGCCGTCGCTTCCACCTCGGAGGCGCAGGCCCAGGCGAAGAAGAAGGCCGAGGTCTTCGAGATCGGCCCGATCATGGTGACCGCGCGCCCCACGCGCCCGAGCGCCATCGTGGAGCTCGGCAAGATCCTCCCCGAGATCGAGATCGAGAAGATCCGCCAGCCGTTCATCAGCAAGATCGAAGAAGCCCTCGCCGGCGACCCGTTCTGAGCGCTGCTTCCGTGTCCTCGTGATCGCGCTCGTCCTCGGGCTCCTCGTCGTCTCGATCCCCGTCGCCCTCGCCGCCCGCAGCACCCTGCGGCTCGTGCGGGGGCTCGGTGCGATCGACACCGGCGCCGTGGTGCGTGGATTGAAGAAGAACCCGGCCGCCCTGCCCGCGCTCGCGGCCGAGGTCGAGAAGTCGGCGCCGGACAGCCTCGTCGGTCGCCTGGTCGGCGCGATCCTCCTGCCCGTCGATCCGCGGCACGACGCGGCGTTGCAGCGACGGCTCGCGCTGTCCGAAGCCGTTTCCGACGTGGAGCGCGCGGTCTCGCAGGACGCGCGGGTGCCGCGGGTGGCTGCCTCCCTCGCGGCGACGGGTGGACTCTTCGCCGCCGCCCTCACCATGCGCGAGGGCATGCGGGCGCCGATCGTCGAGGGCGTGGATCCG
>JAEUKC010000108.1:0-25877 GCA_016794445.1 Myxococcales bacterium | reverse complement strand
GGACACCGCCCACAACTGGGGACCGGTGCACGACCAGTACGACGACGGCCTGATGGACGGCTTCGTGGCCAGCAGCAACCCCGGCGGCGCGCGCGCCATGGGGTACATGGACCAGACCGATCTCCCCTACTACTACTGGCTGGCCAAGAACTACGGCATCGGCGATCGGCACTTCTGCTCGCTGCTCGGCCCCACCTGGCCGAATCGCTTCTACTTCTGGGGCGCCACCTCCTGGGGTCGGGTGCACACCCCCGACACCCCGCCGCTCGGCAAGCCCAAGATCACGAACCTCCTCGAGGACAAGGGCAAGACCTGGAAGGTCTACCGCGACGGCATCGTGTCGTTCCCCATCGTCTTCGGCCCCGCCTACGCCGGCAGCGGCCTCTCCACGTTCGCGAGCGACGTGAAGGCCGACAAGCTGGCGTCCCTCGTGGTGATCGATCCGAGCTTCTCCGGCGGGAAGGACGGCGATCAGAACGACGAGCATCCCCCCGCCAACACGCAGAAGGGCCAGAAACTCATCAAGTACGTCATCGACGCCCTCCAGGCCAACCCGGCCGTGTGGAAGAAGTCGGTGCTGTTCATCACCCACGACGAGCACGGCGGGTTCTACGACCACGTCGCGCCGCCCGCGGCGTGCGAACCCGACGGGGACCGTCCGCCGGACTACAAGTTCGACCGCCTCGGGTTCCGCGTGCCGATGATCGTGGTCTCGCCGTTCGCGAAGCCCGGCTACGTGAGCCACAAGGTCACCGACCACACGAGCATCACGCGGTTCATCGAGAACCGGTGGGATCTTCCGGCGATGACCCGCCGCGACGCGAACGCCTGGCCGATGCTCGACTACTTCGACTTCGACAAACCGCCGCTGGTCACCCCGCCGACCGGCGCGCCGAGCGCGGAGCCGAGCGTGGCCGGGCTCGACTGGTGCAAGAAGAATCCGGCCGGCACGGGGCTTCCCAAGTGACCCTGCGGGGGGTGGTCGCGGGGACGCTGGTCGCCCTGGTCGGCTGCTCCGGCGAGGCCCCGCAGGACCAGGACAAGAAGCTCGACGTCGGCGTCTACGACGCGGGCGCCGACACGAGCGCGGACGACACGGCCGCGCCCGACGACACGGCCGCTGCGGACGACACGGGCTCTCCGGATACGGGTTCGTCGGACACGGGTCCGGCTGACACGGGCCCTTCGGACACGGGCTTGGATGCGGACGCGAAGCCGACGCGGCTCGTCTGCCCCGGCGAGGAGTTCGAGCCGAACGACTCGCGGCCCACGGCGTCTACGCTCAAGGACATCAACGACTGCGACGGCAGCGGCTCCTCGTTCAGCGGGATCGCCGCGGGCAGCACCGACCCGGACTGGTGGAGCTTCAAGGGGTCGGACACCTTCGGGTGCGTGGTCGACGCGACGGCGGTTTCTGCGTCGGCGGGGATCCGCGTGTGCATCTTCGCGCGGTGCATCGACGGCTCCACGGCGTTCAAGAGCTGCAAGAAGGGCACGCCCATCACGCTGTCGGGCGGCGAACAAGGGTGCTGCGGCGAGGGCGGCGCGAACGCCCAGATCGAGCACTCGTGCACGCTGGTCGGCACGGACGACTCGGCCACGGTGTCGATGCGCGTCGACGCGCCCGGGGCGACGACGTGCACGCCGTACAAGGTCGACTATCACTTCTGATCTAGAAGCCGCCGTCGCCGAACTCGGGCGCACAGGGGTGGCCCACCACCTGCCAGCACAGCGTCGAGAAGCAGCGCCTGCAGTCGGCCGTCCAGAAGGATTCACCTGGGCTCGGAGCCCGACAAGATGATTGGCAGTGCAAGCCGCGCGAGGTGCAGGGCCCGTCGGGCCTGGGCTGCTCGGCCGGGCACAGGCCACTGTCGGTGCCGTCGAAGAACGCGTCGTCGTCGGCGTCCGGCGCGTCCTTCACGGCGGCGTCGGCGACCGCGGCGGAAGGAGAGCAACCGCTCAGGAGGAGCGCGGCGAGGAGCGCGCGGGACACACGCGAAGCCTACTCGACGTTTGGCCGCGTCGCCGCGATCTCACCCACGGCGCTCGCGGCCGGGTACGTTGGCGCCATGCGCATCGCCGCTCCGCTGCTCGTCGTGTTGCCCGTCCTCGTTCCGGGCTGCCTGTTCGGGAAGGTGACCCCCGCCGACTGCGACAGCTGGGGAGAGCACTACCAGAAGGTGCTCGAGGAGCAGGGCGGCGCAAAGCTCGAGAAGTGCCAGAAGGGCGCTGCGCTGAAGAAGGCCAAGAAGCAGCTCACCGAGAACATCGAGACGGTCAAGGAGCCGCTCGTCACGACCTGCAAGGGCCTCGCGGGCACGCTGCCGAAGTCGAAGAAGGACGAGGAGTGCTTCCTCTCCGCCAAGACCGCGGACGCGTGGGGCAAGTGCAGCTTCGCGACGACGTCGCCGCTGTTCGTGTTCGGTGGCACGCCCGACGCGGCGAAGGCCTCGTGGGCCGGGCTCTGCGCGGGTGGCAGCGCGGACGACGACGACGACGACAAGCCCGCCAAGAAGAAGGGCCAGAAGAAGCCCAAGAAGGGCGACGACGACGACGACTGAAACCTACTCGGTCTCGACGCGTCGACCTGCGGCCTTCCAGGCGACGATGCCGCCCTCGAGGACCGCCACGTCGGTGATCCCGACGCGGGCGAGGACGCTGGCCCCGAGCACCGCGCGAATCGTCACCCGGCACGCGACCACGATCGGGGCGTGCAGCTGACGCAGCACGTCCGACTCTGCGAGCAGGTGCTCGAGGGGAATCCACAGCGCCCCCGGCACCCGCCCGACGTCACGGTCGAAGTATTCGTCGGCGGTGCGGACGTCGACCACCACAGGGGCTCCCGGGCGAAGGAGCGCCGCAGCGAGCGCGTCCGGGCCGATGCGGGCGATCTGGGTCTCGGTCTCTGCGTGCTGCATGGTGGTGGCGGTGCGAGCCGCCGTGGCGTCGGGACGATTCGCTCCTCCGCAGCGCGAACCCTGCGGCCTCGCCCTCGGCTCCCTGCTGCAGGGACGAGATCCTCGTCGACTGGAAGGAGCGCTGACCCGTCACTTCGGGTGGACCACCATTCCCTCCCCTTCGGCGCGCTCGAGGTCCCGTCGCGTTGCGATGCGGGCCGCCCGCGTCCTCTCGAACGCGCGTCGGGCGAGGACGAGGATCACGATGCCGACGGCGGCCGCGGCGATGGCTGAGTAGATCATCATGCGGCCACTGGAGCAGCCGCCGTGCCGGCTCACGACGCGGCGAGTCGCTCACGATGGGCCTCCCACCGCGCCTCGCTGGGGCGAGGTGGTCACGCGCTCTGGTCCCTCCGGGCGACGGAGACGCGAGCTACACCGCGACCAGGCACAGGGCACACGCCTTGCGTCGACCGCCGCATGGCAGATCCCGGACAGAAGCTCAGCGGCCCCGACCTCGCGGCGGGCCTCGTGGCGAGCGAGCTCGCCGATGGCGCGATGCTCGTCGGTCACGTCGGCGACGAGGCGGTGCTCCTCGCGCGACGCGGGATCGAGGTGTTCGCGGTCAGCGCCGCGTGCACGCACTACGGCGGGCCGCTCGTCGAGGGGCTCCTCGACGGAGACACCATCCGGTGTCCGTGGCACCACGCCTGCTTCAGCCTCCGCACCGGGGAGCCGTTGCAGGCCCCGGCGCTGCGGCCGATCGCGTGCTGGGAGGTCGAGCGTCGGGGCGAGAAGCTCTTCGTCCTCGGCAAGGCCGAGAGGGCCGCGCCCCCGGTCCTGACGTCGCGCACGCTCGGCTCGGTGGTGATCGTGGGCGGCGGAGCGGCCGGGCTCGCCGCCGCGGAGACGCTGCGCCGAGAGGGGTTCACGGGGAAGCTCACGCTGCTCAGCGCCGACCACTCCGCGCCGTACGATCGCCCGAACCTGTCGAAGGATTTTCTCGCTGGAACCCTCGACGAGGAACAGCTCCCCCTCGAGCCGCCGGACTTCTTCCTGGAGCACGAGATCGACCTCGTGCTGGACGCGCGGGTCACGCGGATCGACGTCGGCGAACGGATCGTGGCGGTGGGCCGGGCCACGCACGAGTACGACGCTCTGCTCCTCGCGACCGGGGCGGAGCCCGTGCGACTGACGATCCCGGGCTCCGACCTGCCGCACGTCCACTACCTGCGGACTCTGGAGGACAGTCGCGCGATCATCCTCTCGCTCGGCGCCGCGAAGCGCGTGGTCGTCCTCGGCGCCAGCTTCATCGGCCTCGAGGTGGCGGCCGCGCTGCGTGCCCACGACCTCGAGGTCCACGTGGTGGCGCCGGACGTGTACCCGCTCGAGCGCGTGCTCGGTTCGGCGCTCGGCGACGAGCTTCGCGCCCTGCACGAGGAGCATGGCGTCGTGTTCCACCTCGCGCAGCGGGCCACGTCGATCAGCGCGACCAGCGTGACGCTGGACGGCGGCGAGGTGCTCGCGGCCGACCTCGTCGTCGTCGGCATCGGGGTCACGCCGTCGCTCGCGCTCGCGGATTCTGCCGGTCTCGTCGTGGACCACGGCGTCGTCGTGAACGCGTTCCTCGAGACGAGCGCCGCGGGCATCTACGCGGCCGGCGACATCGCACGCTGGCCGGACCCCCACACCGGGGAGCGCATCCGCGTGGAGCACTGGGTCGTCGCCCAGCGCCACGGCGAGATCGCCGCGCGCAACATGCTCGGCCGGCGGGAGCGCTGCGCGATCGTGCCGTTCTTCTGGAGCCAGCACTACGACGTGTCGCTCTCGTACGTGGGCCACGCCGTGAACTGGGACCACATCGAGGTGGTCGGCAGCGTCGCCGATCGCGACTGTCGGCTGGACTTCCAGCGGGCGGGGCAGACGCTCGCCGTCGTCACGGTGGGCCGTGACCTCGAGAGTCTGCGCACGGAGGCCGCGTGGGAAGCGCGGACCGCGGCTCGTCCGCGGAGTCCGGCGGCGAGGAACCCGAGCGTCGGGGCGTAGGCCCGAGGGCCTCAGGCGAGGCGCCAGCGCACGCCGCCCGCGGTGTCCTCGAGGGTGACGCCGCGGCGCTTGAGATCGTTGCGGATCGCGTCGGCGCGGGCGAAGTCCCTGGCGGCCCGCGCCGCCTGGCGCGCGCGCACGAGGAGCTCCATCGCAGCGGCGTCCGTGGCGTCGGCGGCGACGTCCTTCTCGTCGGCCGGGATCCCAAGGCGATCGAGCGCCACGAGGCCGGAGCGCACGCGGCGGTCGAGCACGTCGAGCACGCCGTCGATGGCGTCGAAGGTGGTGAGCGCGGCGGCCGCGTCGGCCGGAGAGAGCGCGCGCGTGTTCAGAGCCGTCGCGAGCTCAAAGGCCGCGGCGAGGGCGTTGGGCGTGTTGAGGTCGTCGCAGAGCGCGGCGTCGAACCGCGCGAGGTGCTGGTCGAGGAGGGCGCGCACCTCGGGCGAGGGCTCGCCGCTCGCGCCCTCGCTCTCCTCGCGCAGGCGGTCGAACCGCGACTGCAGGCGCTCGACGCTGGCCTTGGACTGGGCGAGCAGGTCGAAGGTGAAGTTCATCGGCTGGCTGTACGCGTTGGAGATCAGCGCGTAGCGGAGGACGGTCGCGGGCACGCGCCCCTCGGGGAAGCCGAGCGCTGCGAGCCTGCCTTCGAGCTCGGGGCCTCGCTCCGCGCGTGGCTCGAGGAGGTCGCGCACGGTGAAGAACGTGCCGTCGCGCTTGCTCATCTTGCGACCGTCGACGAGCAGGTGGCGCGCGTGCAGCCAGTAGTCGGCGAACGTGCCCTCGGTCTCGGTGGTGGCGCACCCGTGGCTCTGCGCGATCTCGCATTCGTGGTGGGGGAACGCGTTGTCCTCGCCGCCGGTGTGGATGTCGATGCGCTCGCCGAGGTGGGCGCGCGCCATCGCCGAACACTCGATGTGCCAGCCAGGGAAGCCGGGGCGGATGCGCGCGTCGACGCCGTCCGGCGCGAGGGCGCGGAACCGGGCCCAGTCGTCGGCGGGCCAGCCCTCGGCGGCGTGAGGGTCCCACCGCATCAGGTGCTTGTCGTCGACCTTCCACAGGGCGAAGTCGCGCGGGTCCTTCTTCTCGTCGCGGACGGCGACGCGCGCGCCGGACTCGAGCTCGTCGAGGACCTTGCCGGACAGCTTGCCGTAGGCCGGGAACTTCGCGACCTCGAAGTACACCTCGCCGCTCGGCACGACGTAGGCGAAGCCGCGCTCGAGCAAGGTCTGGATCATGGCCAGCATCTCGGGCACGTGGCGCGTGGCGCGCGGGTGCAGGGTGGGATCGTCGGCCTCGGCGCCCTGGTAGTTCTTGATGCGCAGGGTCTTGGCGTCGGCCACGAAGGCGCGCTCGAAGTGCAGCGCCACGCTGAACGGATCGCTCCCGAGCTCGCGCGCGGCCTTGCTCAGCTTGTCCTCGCCGGAGGCGTCGGCGAGGTGGTCCTGGGTCATGTGGCCGACGTCGGTGATGTTCATCACGTGGCGCACGGCGTAGCCCTGGCGCTCGAGCACGCGGCGCAGGACGTCGGCGAACAGGAAGCTGCGAAAATTGCCGATGTGCGCGAACGAGTAGACGGTCGGCCCGCAGCTGTAGACCAGCACCCGCTTGCCGGCGGGGTCGAGGGGCCGGAAGACTTCGCGCGACTTCGAGTAGCTGTTCTTGAGGACGAGCGCGGGCATGACGCGCGGGACTATGGCATGCGCGCCGGCCGACGTGGAGGCTTCAGGCGAGGGGTGCGACCTCGGCGAAGACGACCACGTAGTTGACGCCGTAGGCCTTCGCGCACGCAGGGCAGGTGGTGTACCCGAGGTACAGCTTCTTCAGCGTGCGGCCCTTCGCGGCGACGTGGCGGGTCATGTCCTCGCACCACTTCGGCGCGTCACGGAACGGCCCCTCGTAGACCTTGGTGAGGAAGGTCCCCGAGAACTCGACCATCTCGGCGCCGGGAACCGGGCCCTTCACGTCGATGTACAGGTCGCTGCGGAACGGAGAGCGCTCGTCGCTCAGCATCAGGTTCTGGGCGGTCTTCTCGTGGGCGGCCTCGATCAGGCGCATGGCGTGGGTGACCTTGCGGCCCAGGTCGAGCGGGACGTGGAACAGCGAGTGCACGCGCTCTTTCACGAACAACTTGTGGTCCCAGGTCAGTTCCTGGTCGTCGTAGGGGACGGGGTCGAAGGGCGGACAGCACCCCGTGGGAGTCACTGGTGCCGGCCCACCCGCGTGCGCGGTCTGGGTGGTCATGGTCGAACTCCTTTCGCCGAAAGGAGAGCGACGCATCGGGCGTGCCGACGAGGGAGGCCGGCGAAACGAGCCCCGCCAACGGCGCGCAGCGCACGCAGCGCGATCGCGCGCACCCGCTGCGGCGTCAGGCCGAGGCGAGGACGAAGTCGTACGTGGCCTGCTTCCCGGCGCCGTCGGCGACGAGCTTCATGATCAGCCGCGGCTTGATGTACGGATCGATCTCGTTGTACGGGTCGCCCTCGAAGTACAGCTGCGTGACGAGCTCGCGGTGGCCGGCGGCGGTGATCTTCACGTGCACGTGGGCCGGGCGGTACTGCGCGCCGTTCAGGTAGTGCCCGGGGATCAGGGTCTTGAAGGAGTACCGGCCGGACGCGTCGACGATCACCCGGCCGCGCAGGCGGAACAGATCCGGGGGCGGTGGGAAGATGCCGTCGTCGTAGGCGCCCGCGGCGTCGGCTTGCCAGACGTCGACGGTCGCGCCCACGAGCGGCGTCTTGCAGTCCGGGCCCAGCACGCGACCGGAGAGGGCGAAGCGGGTGCCGGGCAGGGTCGGTGGATCGACGAGGTCGGAGCGCAGCGGCGCGCCGTCGCGGTAATACGGGCCGAGGATGTTGTCGTCGGTGTCGAGGCACGCCGGCGTCGGCGGCAAGACTTCGGCGTCGAGCGCGTCGGCGAGCGTGTCGGCCTCAGGCGCCGCGTCGGCGATCGCGGCCGGCGAATGGGCGTCTCGGACACAGCCGACGGCGAGCGACGCGACGCTCAGGGTGCCGAGGCGGACGAACTGGCGACGGGTGGGCACGGAGGAAGCGTGACCGATCCCCCGCGGTCAGGCATGAGAATGTTGCGACGGCGATTGTATCGCTGCATGCAACAATCGTCCGACGTCACTTGGCGAGCTTGCAGCTGTCGGCGTCGGCGATGGCGCCGTTGGGCACGCAGCGACCGGCGCTGCATCGCCAGCCGCGGCACTCGTCGCCCACCGTGCACGGCTCGCCGTCGAGCTTCCTCGACACACACGTGCCCGTCGCCGGCTCGCAGTAGTCGGAGCGCTTGCAACGCAGCTCGATCGCCGACGAGGTGAAGCCACAGGTGGCGCCCGTCGGCTTGGGCTCGACGCACACGTGGCGGACGCTGTCGCACTCGGCCGGCGCGACGCAGGTCGAGTCGGGCGCGGTGCTGAGGATCATCGGCGCGACGCACGCAGCCCCGACGGGCCGCGGGGGCGCGCACGTGTTCGTCGTCGGGTCGCACGTGAGGCCGTCGACACAGCTCGGCCACGCGAACGGCGAGCACGACTCGCCCAGCGCCCCCCTCCGCACACAGCGTCGCGTGCCGGTGCCGCTGGGGGCGCAGACCAGGCCGCCGCCGCAGAAGTCGAGACCGTCGGCGCACCCCTCCCCCTCGGCGAGTCGTCGGCGTGTTCGACACACACCACTCGATGCGGGCGGCGCGATGTAGCACCCCACCTGCACACCCGGCTCTGCGCCAGCGCACTCGCTGTCGGCGGAGCACGCGCCACCGAGAGCTGTTGCTCCTTGCCACACCTGAGAACAGGCCTTCACGGCCGCCCACAGCTCGTCGTCCATCGAGTGGTACGGCACCATCGCGACCGCGCACCCCTTCGAGTAGCGGATCTTCGCGGAGAGACAGCTCGACGCCGCCTTGGCGTCGTACGTGCGACCCGCCGCCACTTTGGCGCGACGATCCTCCTCGCACGACTTCACGTAGTTCTTCTCGCAGGCGGTCACGTCGGCGTCGAACTTCACGGCGTGGCAACAGTCGACGAGCAGCGGGCAGGACGCCTTCGCTGCCGTCGTGCAGTACGCCTCCTCGGGGATGGGGGTGATCGGGGAACCTTCCTCGACGACGACGCGCGCGCCGCACGCCGACGTGAGGAGGAACAAGAGGGTCCATCGAGATCGCATCGGGCGCGCCGCTCAGCAGCCCACGTGCCACGGCGGAAGCGGCGTTCGCTCGCGTCGCGCTCGACCAACGCTGGCCCGCTTCGTGCGTTGGCGGCGACGATGATCCAACGCATCTTCGCTTCCGCGGTCGCCCTCCTCGCTCTGTCTCCGCTCGCCGCCGGCGCCGAGCCCCTCGGCCACGCGGGCCAGGTCACGCTCGGCGTCGAGCGCGTGTTCGGCGTGCAGTACGCGAAGGAAGAGCGACGGAGCGAGGGCTACACCTCCGTGAGCTTGTTCGGCGCGACCGGGGTGGAGGCCCTCACCACGCCGTACGGGATCCCGCGCTTCGGCATCGACTACTTCGCCGGCGAGCGGTTCAGCATCGGCATGTCCGGCACGTTCGCCCGACTCTCGCGGGGCGAGCTGAACGACGCCACGCACATCTACTCGTTCAACCCGCGCGTCGGGATCGCCATCCCGCTCGGAGAGAGCGCCACGTTCTGGCCACGCTTCGGCATGAACTACGTGAGCATGGGCAACGACCGTGACTCGGAGCACATCCTGGCGGTCAGCCTGGAGGCGCAGTTCGTCTTCCGGATCGCGGGCTCGGTGGGCCTGTCCCTGACCCCTACGGCGGACATCGGCGTGGAGGCCAGCGGCAGCCGGAAGATGAACCAGTTCGGCGCCTCGGGCGGCCTGGTCGGCTGGTTCTGAGGCCCGACGAACACGAGGGTATCCCCGCCCCCGCCGTGCTCCTCTCCGCCCCATGGAATGGACCCCTTGGCTCGCGAAGCTCCGCCAACTCCCCACGACGCTCGAGAAGGCCGGGCAGGCGTGCAACCTCGCGGTCGCTTCGTGTGAGCTCGAGATCAAGGCGCCTGCCGCTTCGGACTCGTTGCCTGCGCCGTGGGACGAGCTCGCGCGGCAGTCGTCGGGATTCCGCCTGCGCGTGCACTTCGAGAACGCCGCCGCGGTGGCGAGGACGTTCGACTTCGAGCTCACCCTCGAGGGCGCGGTCGACGGCGCGCTCGAGCTCTACGTCGGCAGCGCGCACGACGACACCGCGGTGCTGGACCTCGCGACGGGGACGATCGCGCTCGAGAGCGACCTCGGTGACGAGACGTTCCCCTCGGCGAAGGGGTTCGCGACGTTCCTGCTGGATCGGATGGAGTCGATCGTGAACGACTCGATCGCCGGCTTGCTCTAGTCGGTCACTTCTTCGCCCCCACCAGCGGGGCGTCGATCACGTCCGGCAGCGGCGCCGGCCCGTTGCTGCGCACCTCGAGGCCGACCTCCTTCAAGGCCGGGTACTCCACGTCGTTCAGCCGCGAGAGCGCCGAGCGCATCTCCGCGGTCCACTTGTTGAAGATCTTCAGCTCCACCGCCTTCTTCCAGCCGCCCTCGTAGGCGTCGATCGCCTTCTCCGAGAACTGGGTGGCGATCGGGTCGACGATCTCGTGGAACTTCTCCTGCTCCTCCGGCGAAGAGGTGGCCGGCGGCTTCACGCTCTTGAGCGCGTTGGCGAAGCCCTCGAAGATGTACCCGATGCGGTAGAGCGCGGCTGTCGTCCACTCGCCAGCGCCCATCTTCGCGCAGTCCGCGAACACCGTACCCGCTTCCTTGAGCAGGTTCTTCTTCTTGTCGAGGCGCTTCTTGAGCTCGTCGCCCGAGGCATCGAGCGTGATGAGGTCGTACTGCGCGACCAGCCGCTCGCCCTGCAGGTAGCGCGCGTGCGCGGCGTGCACGCGGCCCTCCTTGAGGATCTTCCACTTCTGCGTGCCGAGGGTGACCGCGGCCTTCAGCGACTCGTCCGCCGCCTTGTCGTTCTTCTGCGCGATGTGCACCTGCGCGAGGCGCACGTAGGCCTCGATCTTGTGGTCGAGGTTCTTCGCGCGGCCGATGTAGTTCGCGTAGACCTTCGCGGCCTCCGGGTACTTCTTGGCCTTCTCGTGCGCCTGCCCGAGCAGGAAGGTGACCTCGTCGGCGTCGTCCTGGTTCGCCGTGCCGAACAGCTTCAGGTACGTGTCCGCGTCCTTGACCGCCTGGTCGTACTGGCCGAGCGCCACGCGCGAGACCACCGCGTTGTAGGCCGCGTCCTTGGCGTTCTTGTCCTTCGGGTACTTCTCGACCAGCTTCTCGTCGAAGCCCGCGGCCTCGCTGAGGAGCCCTGCGCCCGAGAACGCCTCCGCGGTGAGCCACAGCGCCTGCGCCGCCTCGGGCTTGCCCGCGTGGTCCTTCGCGGCGAGCTCCGCCGCGGCCTGGGCGATGCCGAGCTCACCGGCCGTGCGCGCCGCGGCCACCGCGTTCACGCAGGCCTTGGCCGCGCGCTCGTCCTTGGGGAACTCCTTGGCCGCGCGCAGGTAGGCGTTCGCCGCGCCGACGTGGTCCTTCTTGTCGCCGAGCGTCTCGCCCTGCTTGAACATCGAGGTCACGATCAGGCCGTCGAGGTTCTTCTGCGAGGCGCTGTCGGCGTAGGCCGGGAGCGTCTTGAGCTTGCGGCACCAGTTCTCGACGTTGGCGTAGTCCTTGGCGTGGACCAGCGAGTCGATCATGCGGTTGCCGGCGGCCTTGGCCTCCGGGCTGTTCGGGTAGCGCGTGAGCAGCTCGCCGAAGATCTTGATCGCCGGGTCGTAGACCTTGTGGTCGTAGTAGGTGACGCCCTGGTTGAGCAGGAACCCGGGGATCTCAGGGTCGTTCGGGTAGGTGGCGGCGTAGAACGCGAGCGCCTCGGCGAACCGCTTGTCGGTCTCGGTCTCCTCGCCGGCCTTGCCCTTGCCCGCCGCGAGCTCCTTCTCGCGCAGGCGCTCGAGCGCGGAGAGCGCGTTGAACAGCGCGTCGCGCGAGAGCCCGCCCTTGGGGTTCATCTTCGCGCAGGCGAGGTAGTCGCGGGCTGCCTCGCTGTCCTCGCCGAGGCGGTGGTACTCGATCTCGGCGACGTAGAAGAGGACGTCGTACGCGTTCGGGTTGCCGCGGAAGCGCGTGAGGTAGAGGTGGTAGAGCTTCTTGGCGAGGCGGAACTCTTCGGGGTTCTTGGTGGCCTGCGCGTGCGCGTGCACCTCGGTCGCGGCGTTGCGCAGGTCCTTCTCGACGTCCTTGACCGACTGCTCCACCGCCTTCGGATCGAGCTGGGTCTTGGTCCACGTGGCGGGCGACGGCTTGAGCCCCCCGACGGGCGGCTTGTCGCCGGCCGGCAGCGTCGGGACCTCGCTCGGGAGGTGGTCGTCGAGCAGGCGCTGGTAGGTCGCGAGCGTCTTGGCGTCGTCGCCCTCGGTGCGCCAGGCGTGCGCGATGGCGATGACGTGCTGGGTGCCGTCGGGGCTCGTGGGCTCGATCTTGCGGAGCAGCTCGTAGGCCTCGGCGGCCCGCTTGTAGCGCCCGTTCTCCTCGTAGGCGACGGCCAGCTTGCGCATGATCTTGCCGGCGAACTTCTCGCCGCCGATCTTCTGCAGGAACACGTAGACGTCCTGCGCGCTCGTCTTCTCGTCGGCGATGAAGACGTCGACCAGGGCCTTGAGCGCCTCGTCCTCGAGCGACTCGAGGTCCTTGCGCTGGCTGATGTTGCCGCCCTTCTTCTGGCTCGTGAGCTCGAGCACCTTGGTGAAGCGCTTGGCGGCCTCCTCCTCCTTGCCGAGCTTCCAGAGGCACCAGGCGCTCTTGAACATGGCGAGCCCATAGAGCTCGCTCTCGGGGTGCTTGAGCACCTCTTCGTACTCGGCGAGCGCGAGCTTCCAGTCGGCCTTCTCGTTGAACGCGGCCTCGCCCTTGGCCATGTGCGCGTCGGGCGCGAAGCGGCTGTTCGGGTACTTCTGGAGGATGATCTCGAAGTCGGCGAGGGCCTCCTTGTCCTTGCCCTCCTCGCCCGCGAGCGCGCCGTCCACGTAGAGCGCGAGGTCGTACTGCGGGTAGCCCGGGTACTCCTTGATGACGCGCGAGACGAGCGCCCGCGCCGGGCCGAGGTCGAGCTTGGGCGCGGCGCCCTTGGGTGGGGCCTTGGCCTCCCACGCGGCGAAGTCGAGGAGGTACTTCTCGCGCGCCTTCTCCCACTTGATCTCGGCGAGCTTGAGCAGCGCCTCGGGCAGGTCGGGCGAGCCCACCGGCTCGTCCTTGATGAAGTCCTCGAGGAGCTTCTCGGCCTGGTCGCGGAGCTTGCCGATCTTCTCGACGTCCTCCTTGAGCCGCTTGGCCATGATGGCGCGGGCCTGCGGGCGCAGGTCGGGCGGGAGGCGCTCGATGCCCTTGATGGGCGGGCCGCCGTCGTCCGCCTTCTTGGCGACCTCCTTCTTGGCGCCACCGGCCGTCGGGAGGGTCTTCTCCTGGGCGGACTTGATGGGGCCCGCGAGGGCGACCGAGGCACTGAGGGAGGCGAGAGTGGTCAGGCTCCCGAGGACGAACACCCGGGCGGACCACAGACGCAGGCGACGCATTCGAGCCAGCATACGTGGTCCGTTGCGACAGGGGAACCGTCCGGTAGGCTCGCGGGGTGCGTGAACCGGCGTCGAGGTGCGTGCTCCACGTCACGCTGGCCGTGGTATTTTCACGTCCATGTCCCCGCGCGAGACCATCCTGCTCCGACGCGCGCGATTCTGCGCGATGGCGCTCGCGGGTGCGGGGCTCGCAGGGTGCGGCGACAACCTGGCCAACGCCGAGACCTGCTTGCTCGTCGGCCCGGACACGGGGACCTTGCCCGAGGCCTGTCTCGTCGTCCCTGCAGACTCGGCCGCCGACGACTCGGTCCCCGAGACCGGCGAAGACGCGACCGATGCGGCCGACGCGACCGACGCCCTCGAAGCCGCGACCGACACGCCCTCGGACGGCTAGTCGCGAGACCGCTCGGCCTCCGCGGCCCTCGCGCGCTCCTCGGCCTCTCGCGCGCGTTGCTCCGCCGCCTCGGCGCGCCGCTCGACCTCCTGGAGTCGTCGCTCGGCGTCGCGTGCGCGCAGCTCCGTCGCCTCGGCGTGCTGCAGCGCCACTGCTCGCTCCAACTGCGCACCTCCGACGAGCTCCGAAGAGTGCGGGACGACGCGCCCGTCTGCGAACCAGCGGAGCCACGGCGCCTCGGTCTCCTGGAACGTGCCGGTTCGGACCCCGAGCGACAGGCCGAGCTGCGGGCACGGCAGGCGGCCGTCGGCGTCGCGCGCCACCAGCTCGTACGAGCCGTGGCTACCGAGCGCCCACCCCTCGAGCGCTGCACTGAAGGGGTCGTAGATCACGTACATCGGCACGCGCAGCAGGCGTGCATACACGTGCTTCTTCTTGCCGCGATCGACGGCTTCGGTGGAAGGGCTCGTGAGCTCGATCACCAGATCGGGCGTGCGCCCCTCCTCCTCCCAGACGACCCAGCTCTTGCGCTCCTTCTTCACCGTGTCGAGCACGACGAACACGTCGGGCGCGCGGAAGTCGTTGTTCCGCGCCTGGGTCTCGCTGAAGTAGACGGCCATGTTGCCTTCGACGCACACGTCGTCGCGGCCGTGCCAGTGATCGGCGAGCGAATCGACGAGCAGGTTCATCTGCTGTCGATGGCGCTTGGTCTCCATGGGCTCACCGTCGTCGTAGGGAAGATCTTCCCCCCGAGGCGGCGGCTTCGGACCGAGCGATGCGGGCATGGGCTCACTTCCGCTTGCGGCCGCCGTCCACGCTCATCTGCGTGGTTCGCGGCACGGGCTTCGGCGCGGGCGCAACTTCTCCTGTCGCCGGCCAGCCGTCGCCCGAATCGGTGCGCTTCCTCATCGAGGTCGGGTCGTGCGCGTCGGCCGCGCTCCAGTCCTCGGGCCGTGGCGTCATCGTCGCGACGGGAGGCGCCGGCTCCCAGGGCTGCGAGCTCGGGGGCAAAGCCACGGGCGGCGCGCTCATGTTGCGGATCGTCCCGCGCCGCATCTGTCCGCCGATCGTGCGCGGCGCCTCCTCCTCGGCGACCGCCATCGGCACCGCCCCTTCGGGGGCGATGAGCGCCGGCGTGACCACCGTGGCGTCCGGCGAGGTCTTGCCCGAAGTGGGCGCTTCGACGGCTGCTGCGGCTGGGGGCTCCGCGGCCACGCCGTTGGTCGTCTCGACCGCGGGCGTGGGGGGATCGAACCGCATGGCGCGCTCGGCGACGTCCATCACCGGCAGGATCACCGCGAGCGGGATGTGCTGGGTGATGACGGCCGGCGTCGCGATCTCGAAGTCGTCGCGCGCGTGGAACGGCGTCCCGGGCTGGTCGCGCTCGCGCGCGAAGCGGGCGCGGTCGATCGCGACCCGGATCTCGACCGGCAGGTGGGTGTGCCACACGCGATCCTCGATCGCGGTGCGCACCTGCCACGGCGTGAGGATCGGGGTGCGCCGCACGAGGCCGTCGAGCAGGAGCGACCGGTCGGCGAGCAGCGCCCCGAGCAGCCACGCGACGAGCTCCTGGTGCACCGGCGTGTCCTGGTCCCAGGGCATGCTCGCGCGGAAGTTCTTCCAGAACTCGCGCACCGGCCCGTAGACCACCAGATCCGGCGGCGCGTAGGCCTCCTCGAACTGCGCCACGGTGATGTCTCCCGCGTCGATCGAGGTGTCGATGAGGCTCGCCTGCAGGTCCGAGCTCAGGCGCCGCGCGGCCTTGGGCGCGAGCCCGGTGAGCTTGCTCGTGATCTGCTGGCGCAGGTCTGCGCGCTGCTCGATCCACTGCATGCGGTGGGTCGCGCGCCACGCGACCCGGTTCTGGTCCGGGGTCCAGAACGGGAGCTGCAACCCGCGGAGCTTGATGAGGAGCTCGGCGACGAGCTGCAGCGGACCGCTCTTGGCGAGGTGCGCGTGCGCCTCCTCCACCAGCGTGTCGTCCTCTTTCTTGTCGACGCCGCGATGCTCGAGCCGTTCCACCGATTCACTCATCGGAGCCCCCCTTCACCTGGTGGGGGGAGGATAACCGCAGGTCGGGGCGTTATGCTCGCCCCCCGTGCCTTCGTCCGTCCGCGCCCTCTTCCCTGGCCATTGCGGCGAGGCCGAGGTGCGCGCGCTCCTGACCCTGGACGGATGCGCCGTGACCTACCGCGCGCGGCTACACGGGGAGGAGATCCGGCTGACGGTCGCGCAGGCCTCGCTGGGTGGGGATCCGCGCGACGCGGTCGAACGCGCCCGCCGCGCGCTCCCCGAAGGCCTGCGCGTCGGGACCATCGAGTGCGACGACGGCGCACACCTCTGGCTCGCCGAGCCGCTGCGGGCGCCCTTCGCGCTGGGCGGCCCCCGCAGCCCCGCCGAGGCCTGGGCGCACCTGCGCGCCGCCGCGGCCGAGCTCGGCGCGCTGCACGCGGAAGGTCGCTGCCATGGCGCGTTCTCCCCGGCGAGCCTCGGCGAGTTCACGCTCGTCGATCGCGCGCGCGTCGATCTCGGCCTGGTCGCGGTCGACCCGCTGTTCGCCGCCCCCGAGCAGCTCGAGGCTCGCCTCGGTCCGGTCGGTCCACGCACTGACGTGTTCGCGCTCGGCGCGGTGTTCTTCCAGCTCGTCCGCGGCAGCGCGCCCCACGAAGGGCTGCAGCCGGGCGACCGCTGCACGGCGCTCCTCGACCGCCGCGCGCGCCCGTCGCTCCGCGCGGCAGGCCTGCCCGTCGCGACCGCCATCGACGCCGTCCTCGCGCGCATGCTCGCCGTCGATCCCGACGCCCGCTACCCCGACGCGCACGCCGCCTACGCTGCGCTCGGCGAGGCGGTGCTGTCTTCTCCCGAGCCGGGCGGTCAGCAGCGTGCCCTGCCCCGGTTCTCGTTCGCCCCCGTCGAGGCCCCGCGCGAGCCACGACGCGCGCCCGCCGACCCGAAGATCGTCGCCGCGGCCTGCGTCGGCATCATCCTCGTCGCGTTCTCCGGCGAAGCGATCCTCGCCCGTCGCGCCACGGCGACGCTCGCCACCGCGCCCACCAACAGCGCGATCCCGATGGAGCCAGAGCCCGTGGCCGCGCCCCCACCCACCATTTCCTCGGCGACGCCGAAGGTCACGGCCACCGCGAGCGCGAGCGGCCCGGATCTGCGCGCGCTGCTCGCCGACGTCGTGCCGGTGCCGAAGGAGGCGCCGCGCTTCCTCCTCGATCGCACCGAGGTCCCGGTGCAGCTCTACGCCGCGTGCGTGGCCGCGGGGGCGTGCACCACGACCCGCAAGCGCGGCACGGGCTATCGCGCCGACGACCCGCTGCGCCGCGAGTGGCTGTGCAACCTGCACCGCGAGGGGCGCGCCGACCACCCCATCAACTGCGTGTCGCGCGTGCAGGCCGCGGCGTTCTGCAAGTGGGCGGGCAAGCGCCTCCCCACCGACGCCGAGTGGACCCTCGCCGTCGGCCAGAAGCAGTTCCCCTGGGGCGACGGCGGCCTGCGGTGCGACCGCGCCGTGTTCGCGCGCTACGGCCCCGACCAGGGCGGCTGTCGCAAGCAACCCGTCGGCACGATGCCGGTCGAGGCGCACCCCGACGGCGCCGGCCCCTACGGCAACCTCGAGCTCGCCGGCAGCCTGTGGGAGTGGGTGTCGTCGCCGAGCGAGCACGGCTTCGGCCTGCTGCGCGGCGGCGCGTGGGACGGCAACGAGCACGTCCTCGGCAAGGCCGGTCGGCTCGAGCAGACGATCGACAACGCCGACGTCACCCTCGGCGTCCGCTGCGCGCGCGACCCGTGAATCAGAGCCGCTCGACGACGAGCTTCTGCTTGCCGAGGAGGTCCACGACGCCGCCCTCCCCGACCAGGTGCGCCACGCCGACGACCACGAACACGTCGTCCTTCTCGCCGAGCATCTTCTCGACCGCCTTGGCCATGCGCGCGTTGCGGTCGAAGATCAGCTGCTTCTGCAGCGTCTTGAACTCGGGCTTCTCGTAGGAGGTGGCGAGCAGCTTCACGAGCGCGGGCTCGTCGCCGCTCTTCCACGCGTCGGTCAGCTCGCCGATCTGCTTGCCCACGAGGTCGGTCTCCTCGAGCGACTCGCGCAGGAACAGCTCCTGCGTGGCGTCGGGCATCGCGCCGAAGATGCCGAGCTGGTCCTCGATGGTCTCGAGGCTCTTGATCGGCTTGCTCGCGGCCTCGGCGGCGTCGACGAAGTGCTTGTCGATGCCCTGATCGGGGTCGAGCCCGTTGCGCTCGAGCTCCTTGGCGAGGAACATCACCGCGACCACCCACGGCTTCTGGGGCGCGAGGAGCGCCATGGGGAGCGGGCGCTTCGGGTGCGTGTCGAGCAGGGTCCAGGTCTTCTCGCTCACGTGCTTCTTGAGCGAGTCGGGCGGCACGTAGTTGCCCTTGGCCACGAGCTCGGCGGCGCGGAGCTTGGTCTTGGTGTCGAGGTGCACCTCGACCGCGAGCGCCTTCGACGACGCGAAGGCGGCCTCGACCTTCTCGGGGAGCGGGTAGAAGCTCTTGTTCGCGACGTGCACCGAGCCGAACAGGTGCACCTTGGTGCCGGCCTTGCTCGCGACGCGGAAGAGCAAAGGCTTGACCGCCGCCGCGGGCTTCGCGCTCGCGGACGCCGCCGTGGAGGCGCTCGCGACGACCGAGGCGCTCTGCGCCGGAGCGCTGCTCGAGGCGCTCGTCGACGGCCCGTCACCCGGGGATTTCTTGCAGGCGAGGAGCGCGCAGCACGCGAGGAGGAGACCGCGCGCGCGGACGCTCACTTCTCGCCCTGCTCGACCCCGATGACCTCGTCGAGCCACTCGTCGCCCTCGAACGGCCAATACTCCTCGTTGTCCTCGAGGAAGCGGGCGGCGTTGACGGAGTCGATGGCGCTCTTCGGCAGCACGCCGCTCTTGAGCGCGTCGACCTCGACCTCGAGGCCCTTCTTCTGCCCGAGCACCACGTCGATCTTGGCGAGGCGGGCGCGCGCCACGAGGCGGCTCGCGCGCTTGTCGAGGCGACCGATGGCGACCCGCGCCAGCTTGACGGCGATCGCGTCGAGCTCCGCCATGATGGTCTCGCCCTGCGCGCGCAGCGTCTTGGCGAGGACCGCGTCCTGGCTCACGAGCGCCGGGAGCCCCGCGGCGCCGGTGGCGGCCGGCGCGGCGTCGGTCTTCTGCGCGCCGAAGCCCTCGGCCTTGGTGGAGAGCGTGTCGAGGTCCTTCTCGAGCGCGGCGATCTGGTCGGGCTTCGCGCCGGCCTTCTTCAGCGCGGCGATCTCCTTGCGGATGGCCTCGATCGCGACGGTGAGCTCGTCGGCCTTCTCGGCCTCGCTCGCTCCGAGCTTGGTCGGGTCGATCGCCGGCTTGACGGTGCCCTTGGCGCCGGGCGCGCCGACGATGCCCGAGAGGCCGTCGAGCTGCTTCTCGGCGCCGGCGAGCCCCGACAGCTGGCCCTGCAGGCGACGCCGCGCGCGCAGCACGAAGAGCAGCGCCGGGTCGCCCTCCAGCCGACGATAGAGCTTGGCGTCGACGTCGACCGACTTGCCGGTGTCGTTGCCCTCCTTCTGGAGGAACGCGAGGATCGCCGAGTCGGGGGCCGCCGCGAGCAGGTGCGCGCGATCGCGGACCGGCAGGTAGTCGACGAGGAACTTCTCGAGCTTCTTCGCCGCGTCCTCGAACTTGCACTGGGCGACGTCGACGTAGACGTCGAGCACGCGCGCCTCGTCGTCGTAGACGTGACCCTCGCCGTAGGTGGCGAGCTCGTCGAGCAGCTCGCGCGCGCCGTCGTAGTCCTTGGCCTCGTAGCGCGCCGTGGCCGACTCGTAGAGCGCCTCGGCGAGGCGTTTGCTGTCCTGCGGGACGAGGTAGTAGTAGTAGCGCGCGTCGTCGAACCGGGTGCCCTCGTGGGCGAGGCGACCGAGCGCGAGGCGGGCGAGGTCGCGCACCGCGAAGAAGCGCTCGTCGGCGAACACCGGCGCGGACTTGTCCTGCCGCTTCGGGTCGGCGACCTGGCAGAACAGCGCCTCGGCCTCCTTGTACTTCTTCTGGTCGACCAGCAAGAGGCCGCGCCGATACGTGGCCGCCGACCAGAACCGCGAGAGCGGCGTGATGCTCGCATAGGCCTTGTCGGCCGCGGCCGCGTCCTCGTCGGCCTCGGCCTTGCGGCCCTGCAGGTAGGCGAGCTCGCCCTTGAGCTCGTCGGACGTGGGCGCCGCGGCGACGATGGGCTCGAGGTCCTTGATGCCCTCGTCGTACGCCTCGTCGTCGAGCGCGATCTCGGTGAGCGTGCGGGTCGCCGCGCGCACGGGCCCCTCCTTGGCGGGGCCGGTCGCGGCCTTGCGGAGGTAGAGCCGCGCCAGCGCGTGCACTCCCTGCTCGCGGAGCGCCTCGCCGAGCAGGCGGTAGGCGGCGCGCGCCTCCGGCTCCTTCTTGACGATGTCGAAGCGCGGCGACTCGACGACGCCCGTGAGCGTGGAGACGACCTCGTCGAGGCGGCCGGCGATGTACGCCTCCTGCTGGGTGGCGACGATCTCGCGCACCTCCTCGGGGCTGTACTGCGCGGTGGTGCCTCCGAGCTTCGCGGCGGTGAGCGCGCCCGCGTACGCCTGCACCGGCGCGCCGGGATTCGTGAGGATGGACGACGACGACGCGGCGACCGGCGGCGCGGAGGCGGTGGTGGACGCGGAGCCCGAGGCCGTACCGACCTGCGCGAGCGGCGCTTTTCCCGTCGCCGCCTGCAAGAGCAGCGGCGAGAGCAGGAGCGCGGCGACGAGACAGCCGGACGCGCCCCGCACCAGCAACCCCTTGCGCGGACGACGGCCGGGGATCACTTGGCCTTCGCCTTGATCTTGATGCGGAGGTCGTATTTGCCCTCCTTGTCGCTCGGGAAGTCGCCGCCCATGCTCGAGTCGTCCTCGAGCCGCACCTCGACGTCGAGCTTCTTGCCCTCGGGCACCTGCACCGTCGTCGTGGTCTTGTCGATGGAGCGGAAGGTCGGGTCGCGGTCGTCGTGGCGCTCGATCTCGATCGTGACCGAGTGCGGGCCCGGCGCGACGCCGCCGTCGAACACCGTCGTGTCGTCCTCGGCGGCGAAGCCCTTGGGCGCGCTCCACACCGGGGCGCCGTCGACGGCGAGCTTGGCGGCGACGACCTTGGCGTGCGAGCCGCGGAGGCGCACCGTGACGGCCATCTTGCTCTTCCACACGCCGTTGCCGACGACCCCGACGCGCGCGCGAAGCGCGGCGATCTCGGCCATGAGCTGGTCGTAGTTGGCGCCGGGCTTGGCCGACGCCGAAGCCTTCACCGGCGGCGTCTCGTCAGGGCGCGGCGTGAGCGGCGACACCGGCGGCCCCACCGGAGCGACGTACGAGGACGACGCCGACGCGGTCGGGGCGACGCTCGCCGAGGCGCTCGCGACCACCGACGCGGACGTGGACGCCGAGACCGAGGCGGACGGCTTGGGCTTGGGCTTGGCGAGGGGCGCGGGCGGCGGCTTCGGGGGCGGAGCCGCGAGCACGGCGAACGGCACGATCAAGCACGCGGCGACGACGGAGAACGAGGAAAGCCGGGACATCGCTCACCCCTTGAACGGAATGAAGACCGAGAAGCCACCCGTGACGAGGATGTCG
Source organism: Myxococcales bacterium (assembly GCA_016794445.1). Classification (GTDB taxonomy): domain Bacteria; phylum Myxococcota_A; class Polyangia; order Polyangiales; family JADJMO01; genus JADJMO01. Next base: position 4,341 of record JAEUKC010000108.1, on the reverse strand, counting down.
TTCACGAGTCGGGTCTCGTCGAGCACCTTCTGCGCGGAGATCTGGTCACGCACGTCGAAACGCAATGCGAACCACGAGGCGATGTAGATCTTGAAGCCGATACCGCCGCTGCCCATGAGGCCACGGGAGATCTCGTCGTCGGTGACGCCGCCACCGAGGGCGAGGTGGAAGTCGAAGCGGCTGATCGCGCCGCCCATCCAGCGCATCTTGCCGTAGGCGAGCGACCAGACCAGGTGGCCCATGTACTGGCGCACACGACGGTCGTTGCGGAACACTTCGATGGGCGTGGGGAAGCGCTGCTGCAGCGTGTCGGCGAGCCGCGCGCGGGCACGGGAGAAGCCGACCGAGGCCTCGAGGGCGAGGTCTTCGCTGAAGTGGAAGGTGTAGGCGCCGCCGTACCAGGGCGCGCCGTCGTTCGCGTCGCCCGCGAGCCAGCCGCCGAGCGGAGAGAGCTCGTGGCGCAGCGCCTTGGTGAAGAGACGCGGCTGCACGCCGCGGAAGTGACGGCCGCCCACGAGCTCGGCCCGCTGCTCGGGGTCGACGCACGACTCGGGCGGCGACGGCGGTTGAGCGGTGGACGGAGGCGTGGCCGCCGGCGAGGGCGCAGCCGCAGCGGGGGCAGCACCAGGCGTTGCGGTCACGGCAACCGACGCCCCCGTGGGCTCGTCGGCGTGCGCGACGCGGACGAATGCCAGCGAGGCCACGGCGACGGGGGCCGCGAGGACGAGGGATGCGGCCAGAGTGGCGGGTCGCACGACCACCATGGCTAACCGGCCGGACGCGCTTCGGTCAAGCGGATTGGACGGGACCGGTGTACGTTTCGCGGACCATGTCGGCCGCGCCCTTGTCCGGTTTCTCGACGCCCGTCCTCACGGCGATCGTCGAGATCCTGTTCCTCGCTGCGTTCGCGGACGGAGAGTTCAGCGCCGACGAACGGGCTCATTTCAAGAGCAGCGTCGAGTCCTTGACCGACCGCCAGCTCGCCGGAGAGGCCTTCGACACGCTGATCGCCGGCATGGAGAAGGCGCTCGAGTCCGAGGGGCGACCGGCGCGTCTCGCCGCCGTCCGGCAGCGCTTGCCCGACGAGCGCCAGCGCAAGATCGCGCTGCAGATGGCCATCCGGCTCACCGCGACCGACGGCATCATCCGCACGAGCGAGCGCGAGATGATCCTCGAGGCCGCCGAGGCCCTCGGCATCGACGGCGACGCCGCCGCCGATCTCGTCGCCCGCGTCGGGACGTGACCGCGAGGATCCTCCGCCGCGCCCGCCTCGCCGTCGTGGGGCACGTGCTCGGCCGTCTCGGCCGGCCGCTCGCGTGGGTCGTCGCCTATACCATCGTGGCTACCATCGTCACGCGGTTCGAGATGCGGCGGGCCGGCGCCAACCTGCCCGACGTCCAGCAGACCGCCTACGGGCTGTTCACGCAGCTGTTCATGGAGCCGACGGAGCCCTTCCCGCCGACCCCGGTGGCCCGGCTCCTGTTCTGGATCACGCCGCTCGTGGGCGCGTTCCTCATCGCCCAGGGGCTCCTCAAGGTGGGCGCCTCGCTGTTCGACCTCGGCGCGCGCCGGGAGATGTGGGTGCGAATCGTGAGCGATCAGATGCGGGATCACGTGGTGGTGTGCGGCCTCGGGCACGTCGGGTATCGCGTCGTCGAGGAGCTGCACGCGCTCGGGGTGCCGGTGCTCGGGATCGAGCGCCACGACGTCGACAGCTTCGTCGCGGCGGTGCGGGACATGGGCATCCCGGTGCACGTCGGCGATGCGCGGCGCGACGAGCTCTTGCTGTCGGTCGGCGTGCAGCGCGCGCGCGCGGTGGTCTGCGCCACCAACGACGACATGGCGAACCTCGAGATCGCGCTCGACGCCAAGCGCATGAACCCGCAGATCCGCGTGGTGCTGCGCATGTTCGACCAGCGCGTCGCGGCCAAGGTCGGCGGCGCGCTCGAGCTCGACGAGAGCTTCTCGACGAGCGCGCTCGCGGCCCCGCTCATCGCGCTGCAGGCCACCCAGGAAGGCGTGCTCTCGGCCTACCGGCTGGGCGGCGCGCTGCGGGTGACCGCGGAGCTCACCGTGGCGAAAGCGGGCACGGTGTCGGAGCTCGAGGCGCGCAGCGAGGGGTTCCGCGTCGTCGGTCGGCACGCCGACACCGGGCTCCAGACGCTCCGCAGCGGCGACAAGGTCCGCGAAGGCGACGTGCTGGTGGTCGACGCCGAGGCCGAGCGGCTCGGTGCGGTGCGCCGGGCGGTCTGAAGTGCGGGGGCCAAGGTCGGAATCGGTCGGGGGTCGGACGTTCGTGGAAGCGCTGCCGTTCACCTGCCGTTCCCTCCGCATGCGGCGGTGCTTCCACCTGGCTCTTCTGTTGCTGTCGGCGTGTTCGGCGCGGGCGGAGGCGCAGGGCAAGGAGTCCCCGACTGCCAAGGTCGTCGAGAGCGCACCCGCGCCGAAGCCCGTCGCGAAGCCCGAATTGGCGAAGCCCGACGTCAAGTCACCCACCTACACCTGGCTCTCCGGCAAGGCACCCAGCGCCACGTTGCTCGAGCGGTTCCCCGCGCCGCTCGGATCGAAGCGCGTGGAGGTCGCTCCGGGCTCGTTCGGTCACTTCCTCCGGACCCTCCCCTTGATGCCTGCTGGCACCCCGGTGCGCTCGTTCGCGGGTGGGGTGATCCACGCGGGCGACCACGCCAACGTCGCCGCCGTCGCCGACCTCGACGTCGGCACCCACGACCTCCAGCAGTGCGCCGACTCGGTCATCCGCCTGCACGCCGAGTGGCGCTGGTCGCAGGGCAAGACCGACGCGCACTACAAGACCGGCAGCGGCCTCGTGCTCGCCTTCGACCGGTATCTCGCGGGCGAGCGCCTGCACGTCGCGAACGGCGACGTGAAGCTCGTGACGAGCGCGGCCAAGAAGCCCGCTTCCCACGCGCTCTACCGCACATGGCTCGACGACGTGTTCGGGTGGGCCAACACGGGTTCGCTCGCGAAGGAAGCGACGCCCGTCGCCATCGCCGACCTCGCGCCGGGAGACTTCTTCGTGATGCCCGGGTCGCCCTTCGGCCATGCCGTGCTCGTGCTGGACGCGGTCGAGAGCAAGGGGCAGAAGAAGGTGCTGCTCGGCCAGGGCTTCATGCCGGCCCAGAGCTTCCACGTGCTCGCCGACGGTGGGCCCTGGTTCACCGTCGACGTCGCGTCCGGCTCGATGAAGACCCCGTTCTGGAAGCCGTTTCCCTTCTCGTCCCTCCGCCGGCTCCCCTGATCGCCGTTGCCGAGAAGTGGGCCGTCGGCGCCGACGTGTAGCATCCTGTGCGCACACTGGTCCTCGGTCGATTCGGCCGGAGCACAAGGGGGCACGCATGGATTCCTTCATCGTCCACGCGCGCGATCGGCGCAGCAGCCGTCGCAGGGTCCGCATCTCCTGCGAGGTCGTCCGCACGCGGGACTACGAGCTCGTCAGCAAGAGCGTGATCGATCTCTCGGAGGACGGAATGTTGTTCGCCGCGCTCCGCGACCTCGACGTCGGCGAGGACGTGCAGGTGTTCTTCCGCGTGCCCCGCAGCGACGCCTACCTGTTCGCCGACGCGCAGGTCACCCGCGCGATCGCCGGGCAGCGCCCCGGTGACGAGGGGCGCGCGTACGCCATCCGCTTCGGCGACGTGCAGGAGCACGCCGGCCGCGCGCTCCGCGCCTCGCTCGGCCGCTTCCCCCCCACCCTGCCGTGGCGCGGCACCCGGGTCGACTGGGCCGCGACCGTGCGCTTCATCGGCCGTACGTAGCCCGTCAGTTCTCCTCGAGCAGGCCGCGGAGGCGCTCGGGGGAGATGCGGTAGTCCTTGCGGCAGTAGTCGCACTGGATCTCGAGCACCTCGTGGCCCTCGGCGAGGTGCAGGATGTCCTCGCGCGGCAGCGTGGAGAGCCCGACGATCAGGCGCTCGTCGCTGCAGTTGCATCCGAAGCGCAGCGGGTTGTCCGCCGTCTTCGTGAACGGCAGCACGCCGAGCACCTCGGCCACCAGCGCGTGCGGATCGAGCCCGGTGAGCAGGAGCTGGTCGATCGGCGGCTGCCGCTCGATGCGGGCCGTGATGGCGGCGAGCTGGTCGCGCGTGCACTCCGGGGTGAGCTGGACGATCCACCCCGCGGCCGCCTGGTCGTTGGCGCCGAGCGCCGCGAAGGTGACCGACTGCTCCGACGACCGCATGTACTCCATGAGCGCGGCCGCGATGTCGCCGTCGGGCACCTCGACGATCCCCTGCTGCAGGCCGCCGTTGTGGATCGTGCGCATGAGCTGCAGGCGGTCGAGGAAGGGCACGAAGCCGGCGTCCACGCCCTGCACGAGGCCGCGGCT
>JAEUKC010000080.1:0-7592 GCA_016794445.1 Myxococcales bacterium | reverse complement strand
GATCCTTGGGCGGCCCGAAGACGTGGGGGCCCGCCAGCTGCATCGCGCCGTAGCCCATGCGGCGAACGGTCAGGTCGGTACCGGGAAACGTGAAGGAACCCCCGAGGACGGCGCGGTCGGACATGGCGGATCAAGGTAGCGCGCGCCGCCCAGCCGGACATGGCGAATACGCTGGATGCGACACATGGATGAGGGAGCCACTCCGCAGCCGATCGCTCCACACGATGCCGAACGCGACTCAAATGGAGATCCTGCACCGCCGGGCGTCTGACTCTTCAGAAGCGACAGACTACGGGCAAGAATCTTCGCGACCGACCCATTTCGCGCCCGACGCGGTCGTGGTGCAGACGATCGTCACACGCTTTCCGCTCGGGCAGAAGTCGTCGTACGAACAGGTCTTGCCAGGCTCGACACAAGGCTGCTCGCCGAGTTGCTTGCTCGGGCAACCGTCGGATCTCGTGCCCACGTCCGGATACCCCGCATCCGACGGGCAGTCGGCGGGCTCACTCAGCCAGTAGACTCCGCCCGTAGTGTCAGGACCGGGCAGGCTGCAAGTGGCCAGGGTCGCCCCACGAAGCGGGCACTCCTCCGTATAGAGGCAACGCAGCTTCAGCTGCGACTCACTGCATCGCCCTGCCGGAAGATTCACGCTGCATCCGTCCGCGCGAATGCCGGAGCGTGCATCCACGTTGTCAGGTGGCGTCGATGATGCCGTCGAGCACGACGCCAGGAATGCGGCTACGAGAATCCAGTGGTGACGCGACGGCACGACCAAGTATGGAGGCGCACCTTTCAGCGCAGCAAGTCCGCCATGGCGACCACCGCCGAACCTCGACGCGAGCGTGGAACTGGAAGCGGCGACAAGAGCGACCCACGCAGACGCCTTCCGCGGCGCCACCCGCATCACCCGTTGACCTATCCTGCTAGCCGGAGGATGTGTGTCCAGTGGATTGCGCGCTCGCCGTCGGGCGTTCGTGCACCACGACCTCCTCCACTGAAGACCGCGCGAACGAGCCTCGTCGATGGTCGACGCTGGCGAGACGGTACGCAGGACACCTCGCGGTGTGCGCGAGCGCCGTCGTGGGCATCGCTGCAGGCATGGCCGCGATCACCACGCTGGTCGGAGTCGAGCGCAGCGGCGGAGGAAGCGCCGTGCTCGCGATCGCTCCCGGCCTCTGGCTCGAACTGACGACGAAGATCCTCTGGGCGGCGGGCCGGTCGGAGCTCCCGTGCCTGGTCGGGCTGGTCTTGCTGGCGGTCGCGCCGAAGCAAGCCGACGGACGCCTCGAGCTCCGGGGGTCGGTCGCCGTCGCCGTGCAGCTGGCGCTCCACTGGTCGATGGTCGGGTGGATCGGAGCCATCGGGGCGTACCTGATCTAGACCTGGAGTCAGGCCGAGCACCTCGAACCCTGCCGGCGGCGAAGCCATGTCGAGACCATCCGTCCCCGCGTCCTTGTTAGGCCTGGCTCTCCTGGCCTGCGGTCCCTCGCGGGTTCGTCCGGTGAACGCCGTGCCCCCGAAGGTCCTGATCTACGCACGCTGCTCACTGGAAGAGGCACGCGCCGGGACCCCGGTCGGCGACTTCCTGCCACGGTCGCCCTCCTGCGCGTCGCAGAGCCACGCGCTGTTCGAGACTGCACCACTTCTCCTGGATCGGCAGCCGCTCTGGGTGGAGGCAGACGGTCGTGCGCGCATCGTGCGGTACAGTCGCGCCGCCGGATTCCCCGAGCTGTTCGTCGTGGTCACCGTGGTGCCGCAGGAGAACGGCGAACTGGCCGTCGTCGTTCGCCGGGATCGATTGCAGGCCAAGCACTCGGACCACATCCAGCCGGAGTTCATCCAGCGGACCGTCACCGACGTCGATGGGAAGCTGGCCGCCTCATGCTTCGCGAAGGAGATGGTCGACGGGGACCCGGCGGCCTCGCAGAGCGACGACTACGTCACGGCGATCGAGGTCGTGTCCGGCGATCGCTACGCGGCGATCCTGACGGGCGACTGTGCGCCGAACAGCGCAACGGCCGCCTGTCGCTGCCAGCGCGAGATCCTGGGGATCGCCAGGTCCCTGTGGACGGCCGACACCTGGGAGCTGGCTCCGCCACCGCCTGGCATGTCGTATTGAGTCGACCGCGCCGTGCACGCCGACCGACGGCGGCGTCAGCATGTGGACGCCGAACACCGACGACTGCCTCGCCGACGCTGCGGGCGGATAGCCGCTTCCTCTCGTGGTGCGCGCTAGGGGCAGCTACCCGTGCAAGCGAGCGCCTTCGTCCTCTGCGCGCTGCTGCACGCCGACAGCCCGAGCTGCTCCGGGCTGCGATCGCCGAACACGCCCAGGCGCCCGTCCTCGAGCACGAAGCAGCTGACCAGCTTCTCGGCGCCGAGGTTCTTCACACAGTAGTTGCGCGTGGAGGTCGCGCAGCACCGGTCCAGATCCACGAGGGAACCCGTCACCACGACGCACGCGGGACTGGCGCACCCGGTCGCCAGGCTGCACTCCACGGCGGCATCTGTTGGCAGCGTGCCGGTTTCCGCGTCGGTGCGGCTCGAGTCGGTGGCCGCCTCCGGCTTCGCCACCTCGTTGCTCTCCGACGCGCACCCGGCCAGTGCCGCGACCAGGAGCCGTCCCACCGCGTTCATTCACCCATCTCAGCACTTCACTGCAGCCAGGGCCACTACGCGTTGCACTTCGCGGACCCGGCTGGGATGATGGTTCGTGGCGCGCGCAAGACCCGCGAAGGATCGCAGCCGGCAGGGCAGGCGCGCCGGCACGGCGTGGATGGTGGTTGCGTGGAGCGTCGTGGCTTCTGGCTGTGGACAGGCGCGCGCGCCCGACGCGCCGGAGGCGATGGACTCGTCCGCGGACGGCGTCTCCGAGACGAGCGCAGCCCTGGACGCAGGTTCCCTCGACGCACCGACCGGCTCGAGCGCCGCGAGGGACGAGCGATGTCCCGCCCGCCCGCCCGCCGTCGGGCCGTCGACGACGTGCATCGCCGGCGTCATCTGCAACTACTACGAGCGTTGCTTCGAGGGTGGGTCTGCTGAAGGCTACCTCTGCAAGAGCGCGCCAGGTGCGCCGAGGCAGTGGATCCGGATCGACCCCGACTGTTCGGGGGCCTTCGGCTCCGACGGCTGCGCGCTATCCGTTCCGCTGATCTATACCTTGTGCCCAAAGCTCGGCGCCGTCTGCAAGTACAAGGGCTGCGCGAAGTACGTCTGCAAACCAGAAGACGGCGCTGGGGTCTGGACGCCGGATGGGAGTGATTGCGACGTTGGTCCCGACTAGTGGTGGGCTCCCCTCAGGGAGCGTCGAGGACGGCCAGCATGTCGGCGATGACTCGCTGCACACCCGACGTGGGCAGGTCCCCGAAGTATGAGCCGTCGGACTGCGGAAGCGCCGCGTTCAAGATCGAGGCGGGAATCCTCTCGCCATACGAGGCGACCTTGGCGTCGGTCAGCCGGAGGAGTGTGCGCAAGGCCCCCAGCTTCTCGGCATCCTCGCCGAGCGCGTCCAAGAAGAAGCGGAAGCAGCCCACACCACAGACCGTCCACTCATACAGCCACCGTCGCACGCATTCGCGGGGGTGACCGTCCTGCATCGGGTCGGACTCGACCACGCCCCTGGCGATGGCGACCACTCCGAGAGCGTCGCTCTCGTGAACATTTCGGTATCTATCGCGAAAATGAACGACTGTATGAGCCATTGAATCACTGATGACGGCAGGTCTGGCCGCAACGCCGAGGTTCGTCTCTGGTATCATTGCCTTGTGCTGGCAGTGTTCATGGGGCTGGGGTCGGCGCAAGCGCCGCGCGGTCGACGGAATAGCCCCCTGCGGGCTGTCGGCTTGCTCGTCGCTGGTCTTGGAATCGCAGCCTGCCACAGCGGCGACGTGTCTACGAGCATCCCCGACGACTCGCAAGTCGCGGACACCGACAGGGACGCATCAGATGTGCGCGCCGACAACCCGAAGCCAGGGGATGGGGCCAGCGATGACGGCCCGCTGGATGCGTCGGAGACGGCGAGCATCCTCGTGCCAGGATGTGCTGCGACACCGACACCTGCAGCAGCAGCCGCGCCTCTCGTCTGGGAGACGTGTGGAGCAGGCTGCAAGAGAAGCCGCTCGGACTGGTCTGCCAAGGTCGAGCGAGCCTTCCTGTCCCCGGCCATCGACGCGATTCGGATGACGGAGCTCGGTCCAGTGTTCCTGCAGTACAGGACGAACTGGTCCAGCGCCCTCTCCTTCGTGACCTTCTCGGTCGTCCTGCAGCGACTCGATGGACCCGTGCTCGCGACGGCCTCGACGACGCAGGACGGGTGCCTGCTGGAGGCCACCCTCGGCGACTCCGGGTGGGCCATCGCCAGCCTGTCGCCCAGCACTGGGGCCATCGGCGTAGCGAGATTCGGCTGGAAAGAACCGCGCATTCCCATCCAGGAAGCCAAGACGTCTCAGGGCGCTCTGGCGCTCGGCCCCGCGGGGTATCACGACGACATCGTGCTCTCGAGTTCCGTCGACTTCATCGTGCGCGATCCCGAAGGGGTCGCGGAGCTCCTCGCAGACGGGAGCCTGCGGAAGTTCGCTCTGCCCATCGAGAGCGCGGTCGCCTGGCGTGGAGGTGGTGCCGCCGTCCGACTCGCCGAACCGCTGGGGGTCGGCACATGGAAGGCCGACGGCACGGTGGGCGAGTCGATCGTGCCATCGGTGGGGCGCCGGGCGATCGCTGTGCGAGTCGACCGACCCGCGGATCGACTCGTCTGGGTAGAAGCCCAGGAGACCCTCGACGGCTGGTTGGCTCCAACGTTGTGGGTTCGCGAAGCGTCGACCAATCGCCTCGTTGCTCCCCTGAACGATGGGACGGGCCGAGGCGCCGGGCCCTTCGTCGTCACGAATGGCCTGGTCGTGGCGCCCATCTCCGACACGACGGTGCAGATCGTTCGGCTCAGTGATGGGCTTGGCTGGACGATGTCGATGCCCAGTGGGCTCGGCGCCATCGAGCCCCTCTGGATCGACGACGAAGATGTCTGGGTCGTCGTCGGCGACATCAAGCTGAAGAATTTCCGCACGTATCCCCAGGCCATTCTGCGCCTGAGTCGCGCAGCGCTGGGCCCCGCCAGCTGACCCGCGGCGGGGAGGCCTGGGCTGGGACCGCTTCGAGGAGCGCCTGGAAGGAATGTCGAGCAGTCTTCTAGACGTCGACCGGAATGAACTGCAGGTGGCGGAGTAGCACCCGCTCGCGCTGGTCTTGGCTGGTGCCGGGGGCACGCAGCCCGACGTGCTGGTAGCATTCCTGGGGGGTGTTCTGGATACGACACACGGATGACTCTGACGAGGACGATCCGCCCCTCGCGGCTCTCTCCGATCTCTACGCGGAGCTGTCGACGCTGGACCGGGAGCACGGCGAGGTGTCCGTCACCAACGACGACATCGACTGGTGTGTGTCGGCGCACCGCGATGGGCGAGTGGTCCTCGTTCGTCGCGATGTCGACGAAGATCAACACATGTTCCCGGTCGATCGGGAGCGGGTCATCGAGATCTGGAGGCGGCTAGTCGATGGTGACGTGGCTGGCCTGCTGCGCGAGCCTTGGAAGGCCGGCTACACATCCACGGACGGTTGATCAGAGAATGCGTCCCTTGGTTCTCGCGCTCGTAGTGACCGCGTCTTGCGGCCGTGGGCCATCCGAACAGCCATCGGATGCCGACGTAGTCGTCGACTCCTCGAGCGACGACGGATCGCGGGTCGACGCCGCGGATACGCCTGCCGATGCGAATCGGTTCGACTCGGGCGCGGGCTGCCCCCCCTACCTTCCATCAGGCAAGTGCGACCGGTTGGACATGCGTTGCGTCTACATAGACCGCTGCACCGAGTCGACCGATAGCTCCACAACGGTGCAGTGTGTTCGAAAGGGGACGGACTCCTCCCTCGAGTGGACGATTGTCGGTGGGCTCGATTGCTGGAGACTGCTGGACGCAGACGGCTGCCCGGTGGGTGGCGTCCTGGCGGGTGAGTACTGCGAGACCATCGGAAAGGTGTGCAGCTACCCCGCGCAGTGCGCGCGCTACAGGGCCTATCAAGTTCCGACCTGCGTCCGCGACGACGTGAAGGGAGGAGTCTGGTCGGCGGACGAGAAGGACTGCGCTTGGTAGCGGTCCCCCCCCGACCCTACCGACCGAGCCGGACGATCCACGACCGCGCGCTGCCGGCCGGGATCGTCGTGGATGGCTCCGTGGTGAACCAGAGTTCCTTCTCGTCCAACCAGACAGGCTCGAGTGGGCGATCGGTCGCTGGAGCAACGAGCGTCTCTGTCGCCGAGTCGGCCGCACGAACCACCCGTAGCTGGCCCGGTGCCTCGCCGATGGACAGGATCGCCCCCGCGTTGGCGACGAAGGCCCCGTAGCTGGTGGCCTGACTGTGAAGCTTCCGAGGCTTCGCTCCAGCCGTCGTCTTGACGAGCGGAGCCTCCCAGAGGCTGAAGACCCCACCGTCGGCTTGCTCGGCCCAGACCAGTGTGTCTCCACGGCTCCGGTCCACGTCGAACCATTGCACCGTGCTGGGAGGTGTCGTCGTGTAGATCTTCGCGGAGGTGCCGTCGTTGCCGACGAACCAGAGCGCTCCACCTCCATAAGCTCGACCGATCGTGCCCCCCGCGACCTTTCGCGGCAGCTCTACCAATGGCATGACGAGGGACTTCGTCACGACGAACCCGTCGACGAGCCTGATCACCGCAAGGCCTGTAGGCTCGGTCTGGACGTGAAGGAAACCGTCGGACAGTGATGATGCCACATGTTCGGCAGTGGCTCCGCTGCTCAGGTCCCTGTACGCAAAGTAACTGACCTGCGTGAGGCCCGTTGCGTCGACCCGACCGAGTGGCATGCCCTTCGCGCCTGTGAGAACCGGCTCATGTTCGGCGAGGTAGGTCGTCCCAACCCCGTCCGACCGCAAATTGATGGTGCAGTAGTCCCCAGTGATGGCCAGGCCGATGGCTGCACTGACCGTTGCTCCCGTGAGTGGTTGGGTCATTGCGACCACATAGGCGGGCGAGGTGGTCTCACCTGGATAGACTCGGCCCCAGCTCAATGCCTCGGCCACGTCATGGTCGACGGGTCGGCGTGCGGCCGCCAGCCGATACCCCTTGGTCGCCCAGTCGGTGAGGCTGCGAAGACAACCGGAACCACAAGACTCCCAACGCAGAGCAAGACTGTCACGGGTGGCGCCGAGCGCGACCTTGAAGATGCACTTCCCGTCGAGCGAAGCGGCCTTCCACTCGCCCGTGGCAAACGGGCCGGATGTCCAGACCTCGGGCAGGTTGGCATCGAAGGAAACAATGAGGCGATTGCGCGGCGGCGGTCGACTGGGTCGCTGCTTCTCGCGGCGTAGTCCAGCCGTCGCGGAATCGTCCCGTTGAAGGAAGGCCGCTTCGCGGCGCACGAGGCGCCGTCGGTACGCGGGTTGCTCACGGAGAAAGAGGGGTCAGCGGCCCTCTGGGCAGCGCGTGAGGTCGTGGTCGGAGGGGCGCGCGGCACGCGCGACCGACCGACGAGCGCGATCTGCTGGTGGCGGGCGGCCCGGTGATGGGCTCGCCGAGCGCCGTCCAGCGC